>CAZPEZ010000038.1:0-41391 GCA_964585715.1 uncultured Occallatibacter sp. | reverse complement strand
AGACCAAGCGCTGGAATCCCAAGATGAAGGAGTACATCTTCGGCGAGCGCAACGGGATCTACATCATCGACCTGCAGAAGACGCTGAAATTGTTTAAGGACGCGTCGAAGTTTGTCACCGAACTGTGCGCCAGCGGCAAGACGATTCTGTTCGTCGGCACCAAGCGCCAGGCACAGGACGCTATTGCCGAAGAGGCGACGCGCGCCAGCATGCCGTATATCAACCAGCGTTGGCTGGGCGGGCTGCTGACAAATTGGGTGACGGTGCAGAAGTCGGTGAAGCGCCTTCAGGAACTCGATGATATGGCCACAGATGGGCGGTACGAGCTGCTCACCAAGAAGGAAGTCATTCGGCTCGAGCGCGAGCGGAAGCACCTTCAAGCGAACCTTGCCGGCATCAAGACCATGAAACGGTTGCCCGACGCCATCTTCGTGGTCGATTCGAACAACGAAGCGATTGCGGTGAAGGAAGCGCGCAAGCTGGGTATCCCGGTGGTTGCCGTTGTCGACACGAACTGCGATCCGACGGTTGTGGACTACGTGATTCCGGGCAACGACGATGCGTTGCGCGCCATTCGCCTGTTTACGTCGAAGATTGCGGACTCGGCTGCAGAGGGCGTGAACCTGGTGGGTGATAAGGCGTTCGTCGAGGAAGCGCCGGCAGAGCCAGTGGCCGAGGAAGGCGTCGTGATCGAAGCGTCGGCTCCAGAAGAAGTCGATCTCGAGGCGGCACTGGGCGGCGGCATTCGCAAGGCTCCCGCAGCCGTGGCAGCGCTGGACGAGGCCGAAGTAGCGGAAGGCTTTTAATCCTAACTGCGCGTTTCGGCGCGCATACTGAGGAGAGCGTGGCCGCGTTGCAATCGGAGCCACGCTCTTCTTTTGTGCCACCTCCGGTGGGTTTTACTGCGGCTTCGCCGCATCTGCGGTGGGTCCAGCTATGGCGAGCGACACGCACGCAACGACTGGACCGACCTTGGGACTTAGAAACAAGAAGGAAGTGAGATGACACCTGTGGCTGACAAGATCGATGCAAAGCTGGTAAAGGATCTCCGGGAGAAGTCGGGTGCGCCGATGGGCGACTGCCTGAAGGCGCTCCAGGAGGCCAAGGGAAATATCGAGGATGCATTCGTTGTTCTGCGAAAGCGCGGCATGGCATCGGCACAGAAGAAGGCGGCTCGTTCGACGAACGAAGGCGCAGTGGGTACCTACATCCATGCCGGCGGCAAGATCGGCGTGCTGATCGAGGTCAACTGTGAGAGCGACTTCGTGGCGCGCACCGAGGATTTCCAGGAGCTGTTGAAGGACATCGCGATGCACATCGCCGCGAGCGATCCGCGCTATGTAAAGCCGGAAGACGTCACGCCAGGGGATCTGGAGCGCGAGAAGGAAATCTATCGTGCGCAGGCTGCCGCCACCGGCAAGCCCGCACCGGTGATCGAGAAGATCGTCGACGGCAAGATGGCGAAGTTCTATGAAGAGGTTTGCCTGCTGGAGCAGCCCTTTATCAAAGAACAGACCATCTCGATTAAGGAACTGATCGCGCAGAAGGTCGGCAAGCTCGGCGAGAACATCACCGTCCGCCGTTTTGCCCGCTTCAAGGTTGGTGCGCCGGATTGGACCGTGGCGCAGACTAAGGCCGTGGAAGCCGTTGCGGCCGAATAAGAACCTCTGGAAGTCAGAAAAGCAGGCCCGGGGCGATGCTCCGGGCCTGCTCTATTTCAGGCCGAGCCGATAGCCCTCAACCTCTTCCATGAAGCGGCTGCCTGGACGGCCAGTCCGGGCCAGTCCATGCGATACTCAAAAAGGCATGTATAAGAGGATCGTTCTCAAGCTTTCCGGAGAGGCGCTTGCCGGCCCCAAAGGGTTTGGACTGGACGCCGAGAAGGTTTCCGGGATAACCAACGAATTGGCCGAAGTGCACGCCCTGGGCGTGGAGATTGGCGTAGTGGTAGGCGGTGGCAACTTCTTTCGCGGCGTTGCCGAGCACGCTAAAAAGATGGACCGCGTTTCGGCCGACAACATGGGCATGCTCTCCACCGTCATCAATGCGATTGCATTGCAGGATTCCCTGGAATCACGCGATGTGCAGTGCCGGGTGATGAGCGCGGTGTTTATGAACCAGATCGCCGAGCCGTACATTCGCCGCCGCGCGGTGCGCCATCTCGAGAAGGGCCGCGTCGTGATCTTTGCGGCGGGTATCGGCAATCCATTTTTCTCGACCGATACGGCAGCAAGCCTGCGCGCCATGGAGATCAAGGCCGATGTGCTGCTAAAAGGCACCAAGGTCGAGGGAGTTTTCAATGCCGACCCGGTGTTGTTCAAGGATGCGGTGAAATACGACGAGATCACCTACATGGACATCCTGCGGCAGGGTCTGAAGGTGATGGATCTGACCGCGGTGAGCCTTTGCAAGGACAACAACCTGCCCATGATCATCTTCAACATGAACCAGACGGGGAATATTCGCCGCGTGGTGCAGGGCGAAAAGGTCGGTTCGCTGGTTACCGCGTAGATCGTTTCCCAGAAGCGAAGTTTCCATTCCAGTACGGCCGGGCAGAGACTCAGATTCCGATGACTGCACCAGTCGATCATCCGGAGTCGTCTAAACATTGGTGGAGAGCCCCAAGCCAGCCCCGCTGAAAGCGCTCACCGGCCTGCGCTGCTTCGCGGCGATCAACATCGTTCTCTTCCACTTCTCCAATCCTGATTGGTTCGGCTGGCTGGCGCCGGTCGTGAACGCCGGTTATGCCTCGGTGAGCTACTTCATTTTGCTCTCCGGCTTTGTGATGGCCTACAACTACTCGGCACGTGCGCGGGCGGGCCAGTTTGACTCGATTCGCTATTACAAGGCGCGCTTCACGCGGCTCTATCCGATCTACTTTCTGAGTTTGCTGCTGTCCTGGCGGGTGCTGCCTCAGGAGTGGGCTTCGCATACCCACGGGATGTTCTGGACGGGCATAGTGCTCACGCCGCTGTTGCTGCAGGGATGGATTCCGGAGATTGCGACCTTCCTCAACACGCCGGCGTGGACCATGTCCGCCGAGTCGTTCTACTACGTGATTTTTCCGTGGATGGCGCGATGGAAGCAGCCGGACCGGATCAAAGGTCATCTTTGGAAGCTGGGCATCGTGTGGATCGCAGGCCTCATTCCCGGGACACTCTATATTCTCTTCAAACCCGACGGGATAGCGCACCCGGATCGATTCAGCTACGGGCCATGGCTGCAAGCCCTCAAATATACTCCGCTACCGCATCTGGCGAGCTTCATTTTCGGTGTGTTGCTGGCAGGTGTGGACGCGGTGATGCCCAGGCCAGGCTGGACGAGGCTGCTGCTCGGCGGCTTTGGTTTTGCGGCGCTCTTCGGGCTTCTTGCATCCGGAGTCATGCCCTATTCGCTGCTGCATGACGGTCTGCTCATGCCCTGCTTCGGCTGCATCATTCTCGGCCTTGCAGGGGAGAACTCGTTGTCGCGTGTAATCGGAGCCCGTCCCCTGGTGTTCGTGGGCGAGGCGAGCTATTGCCTCTATCTGTTGCACTTCAACATGTGGAACCTGATTCATGACACGCATGTGCTCGATCGTGTGGGCCTGAATCGATTCGATCCGTGGATCAGCTACGTGCTGCTCATCCTGATGGCGCTGTTGGCGCTGCACTTCGTGGAGAAGCCCGTCCAGCGGCAATTGCGCAAATGGATGCACGCGCTGGGGTAGTCCTGCAAAACGAACCGAAACAGAAAAGCCCGGCGTTTGTGCCGGGCTTGTGGGGTCCGAATCGACTCGGCTTTACGGGGTGACCGACTGCGTGGAATGGTTGCCGTGGGGAACGATCACAATGGTAGTTGGCTTCGCATCGGTAGGGAAGGGGGTTGCCTGGGCAAGAGTCAGATTGCCCGCATTCGGGTCGAGCCGAAAACCAGACACGGAGTTGCCGAGGTAATTGGCCGTGTAAACGAAGCGTCCCAGCGCCGGGTCGACAGCGATTGAGAGGGGCTGCGTGTCAGTGGGGTTGATGGCGCTGCCCGTTGGATTGACGGCAGCCGAGGGAGTCCCGGTGGAAAGGTCGATCACGTAGGCTGACACCGACGAGTCGAGGGAATTCGCGACATACATGAATTTGCCGCGCGGATCGATTGCGACCGCCTGAGGCTCGTTCCCTGTTCGGAATGGCCCATTGATAAGGAAGCTGAGAGCGCTGCCGCCCTGGATGCCATACCCAATGAGTTGGTTCGACGCGAAATCCGTGACATAGACAAATCGATCGGTGGGATCTGAAACCAGGGCCGATGGCTTGACGCCTGCCTGATAAGGGCTGCCTGATGCCGGCGTGAGAGCGCCACCCGAGCCGATTGCGAAGCCGAATACCCATCCGGGATGCGCCGTGCTGGTAGTTGTCCCGCCGGGATTGTAGGCTGACTGGTCGTAAACCGTAGCGTAAACGGCATGCCCCTGGATCTGGCCGTTGTCGGCCAGCACGGTCACGCCAGTGGGGACGACTGCGTCGGTCGTATATCCGGGAATTTGAAGATCGAGCTGCGTGGTTGGAGAACCGATCGTTCCCGAAGAGAGTGCGTACTCCGTGAGCGTGGCTGTAGTCGTGCCGGAGACAACATACAAGTAGGTCGATGTGGAGTCGACTGCCAGGGCCGTCGGGGGGCCGCTCAAGGTGACGGTGTCTTTCGACGTCAGCACGCCGTTGGCGGCGATTGCAAAGTGGACCACGGAGTTGTTACCCGCGTGGGCGACATAGAGGTTGGTGTAGTCGGCAGAGACAGCCATGGCGACCGGATCGACGCCTCCGGAGGAGGCGGTCGCGGCGCCCTTGCGGAGTGCGCCGGACTCAGAGTCTGCGGCATAAGTGTCGATTTGTCCGTTGGGGCTGTTGGCGGTTGCCGCGGAACTGGCCACGAACACGTAGTCGATGGTGACGAGCTGGCAGGCAGTCAAAAGCGTGGCCACGAGAAGACCGATAGCCGAGACCAGAAACAGCTGACTCAATCCACCCCGACGACGAAGGCCTGTCGTTGGCGATCCCGATGAGCCACCCCAGCGACGAAGACCTTTCGCCGGGGACCCCGATAGTTTGCTGAACTTCATGCGCTTCCTTCATAGCGGCCATGCGTAAGCCGCCCGGATCGTTCTGGTTTTGATGTCTGCAGATATTGTAAAAGCCACCTGCAGGGTAGTGATGAAACCGCAGTTGCCTAACCGCGATCGCTACGTTTTGGGTTTTCCGTGCGGAATTGCAGCAACCGCGGTCGGGTTCGCGTTGGCGCCGTAGGGAGAAGACTGCGAGTTCAACAGCGCGCCGGTGCTGGTGTTCAGCTGAAAACCGGATACGGTATTGCCGAGGAAATTCGCAATGTAGAGGTACTCGTTCAAGGACGGGTCGATTCCGATCGCGATCGGCTGCGTGCCGGTCGGGTAGTTGCCATGGGAGTTCAGTACTCCACCATTCGACGAATAGACGGTCAGGTTCGAGTCGAGAGAATTGGCAACGAAGACGTAACTCCCGGTCCCATCGACGGCGACTGCGGCCGGTGCGTTCCCGGTGGGGAAGGGGCTTCCGGCGACGGCTGTGAGAACCCCGGCATTGGCTGAATAGGTGTAGATGCTGTTGCTAGCCGAGTCAGTCACATAAACCACGCTGCCGCTGGAATCGCTCGCGATTGCGGAAGGATGAGATCCCGCTGAAAACGGGACGCCTCCGTTCACAGGCGAGAGTGTTCCATCGCCGTTGACCGTAAAGCTGAAGACGTATCCACCTCCCGCGGTCGCGTCAAAGGCGGTCACATAGAGATTGGCGCCGGAAGCTGCGGTGGTCATCGCGGTCGGTGTCAGCACATCGGCAGGATGCGCCGGCAAAGAGAGCGGCCAGTAACTGGCACTGACCCCGGTGTTGACCACAGGAGAGCCCAGGATATCCGTGGAACCGATGGGGAATACGGCTACAGACCCTGAACACGGCTCGGCGGTGGAGCAAGAGGGCAGAGGTTGATACGTGTCCGCAACAAAGAGAAACTTTCCGCCGACGCTGACTGCGAGCGGAAAGACTCCGGGAGTGTTCAGTGTGTTCTGTGGATAGACTTTGCCGTCGCTTCCGATGGTGAACTGAACGATGGAGTTATCGTCCTGGTTGGCAACGTAGAGAGTTGTATTGTCGGGCGACACGGCTTCGGCTACGGGGTTGCGTCCACCCGACGGGAAAGGCGAAGCCGGGATCTGTTTCATCCGGCCCGACTCGGAGTTGATCTCGAAGACGTCGATTTCGCCGTAGTTATTTGCGCCGGCTGCCTTCGCGCTGGTCACGTAGACGAAATCGACGGTAAGTGTGCTGCAGGCAGTAAGAAGTCCGGCTGCCGTCAAGCTCACCATGGAGGCCAGCACGAGCTGGCTCGACCTGTTCAACCTCATGGGCATCTTTCGTTGAGTGGAACAAGACTGCTGCTCCACAAAGTCCTGACTCAGAAATTGAATCGGCTCGACAGTCGAAATTACCCCGTGAGCGATTCTGCTTAGGTCATCAGGCGTCCCGGTATCGGGAGGCCCTGGGGCAGCGCACGGCGTACGCTGCCCTCGTTGGATCTGAAACATCAGCTTGTACGGCCTGAGGTAATGCACCATGCTGCGGGACCGCTGACTGGATAACTCTTATTGGCGGAGCCATTCAGGTTGTCGAGAACTCCTGAATTCTGATCGATCAGTCGGCCGTTCACCGCGGAGTCGTTGAAGTCAACCGTATAGATGTACTGGTTCGAGGGATCCTCGAGCATGCACTGCGGCCCTGACCCCGTTCCAAATGGACTCCCGGAGAGCTCGCTCGGAATATGCGTTGCGGGATCCAGCACATAACCGGCGATTCCACTTTGTGAATTGGTCGAGCCGGTGTTGTTATTGCCCGCGTTGAGCACGTAGAGGAACTTGCCCTTGCTTTCGAGAACGAGATAGACCGGATTGGCGAGGGCGACATCGTCGGGTACGGCGCCTCCCGAGGTCTGTTGCAGCGCGCCGTTTGCTCCGAGCGTGAACTGGAAGATCCAGCCCGGCGCGGTGGTGGAGGAGTTGTTCACGGTGTAGGTGCCAGACTCATTGTCAAGCACGTACACGTCGCCGCCTGCGCTCACAATGGCGGTCGCTTGCGCGATGTTCAACGGTTGCGCGCTATTTTGGTTCACGGTGAGCTGACCGCTCGCGGCGCTGTAGGTGTACGGGAAGACCGAGTCGCCCGTGGCCGGCGTTCCGCTCAGTGTGAGCACATAGCTCGAGGAGAGGACAAAGTCGATGGGATTGGCGGGAACCGGGAAATATGGCAACGGTTGTCCGCTGGCCGATGTGACTTGCGCGTTGACGACAAGCGTCAGACGGCCTGTGTTGGGATCGATCTTGAAGGCTGTGATATCGCCGCAGGAGGTTACACCGGCGCCGAGCGCGAGAGCGCACGACGAGCTGTCCGGGGCGACCTCATCCAGCACGTAAATATAGCTGCCTGAGCTATCGGCGATGATGCGAAAGGGGTTGATGCCCTGGGACGAGAAGGTCTGGCCCTGGGGCGAGAGGACGCCGTTGCCGCCGACTGCGAAGAGGCTGATATTGGCGCCGCTGCAGGGATCAGCAGCTGTGCAATTCGCGGTACTGGAGGCAGTCTCGCCCCGATTCAGCACATACACGAATCGACCGCCAGTGAGCAGGACGGCTCGACCGGGATTGGCGCCGCCGGAGCTGATAGGCAGTCCATTGATCGCGGAGAGCGTGCCTTTGTTGTGATCGATTTTGAAGCCGCTGATGATTCCGTTCGTGCTGGATCCCGAATTGTTTGTTCCCGTGACCCACAGATAACCGACCGAGTAACTCTGGACGCAAGACGTAATTCCCAGGATGATGCCGGCGGACAGGGCCGTCATCAGAAGGGTCTTGCCGAATTTCGTAAACTTCATGCGCTTCCTTCATCCTGGTCGGCCAGGCCGCCAAGGTGGCTTGTTCCGCAGCAGAGCTGGGTTGGGATGGTCCCTGCTGCATTGTAAAAGGCGGAGGCAGGTTGTGCCTAGTTTGGCTTCCGCTTGTTTTTGCGCCACATCGAGCTTGCTGCCGCGATCACGAACCCACCTGGAAGACATCAATCGGGCGGTTCAAGTCTCTCTGGCGCAGTTGTCCTTTGGACGCGAATCGAGAACGAAATGTCAACGGTGTCCGGCACGGAATCGACTGAATTCCGGCTGTTTGCGACGAAGGGCAATCTAGAGTGTAGCAGCCCGGAGACGCACAGCGAGCGGCACTCCGGGGTGCAGGAGACGGTTACCAGACGCGGCACGCCTGGACGGGGTACATGGGTTGCCCCTTGGTGCAGCCGAAGGCTTTGCCAAACTCGTCGAAGTTCTGCACCGAGCCGTTGACCCGCCACTTGCCTGGCGAGTGTGGATCGACCAGAGCCCGGCGCCGAGCCTCCTGCTCGGTTTGGTTCTGGCACCAGACCTGGGCGAAGCCAATGAAGTAGCGTTGTGCCTCCGTATACCCATCGATCTTTTCGTCGATCGACTTGCCCTGGGACGCCAGCGCATCCAGCAGCGCCATGTAGGCGATGCGCAGGCCGCCGTTGTCCGCGGTGTTTTCGCCCAGCGTCAGCTTGCCGTTCAGCTTCTGCACCGGCGCATCGCCGTGGGCCGCGGCGGTCTCAAATCCGCTGTACTCGTCGGCCACGCAATCGGTTCGATCGGTGAACTGCTTGCGGTCGCTTTCGGTTTGCCACTCGCGCAGATTGCCCTTGCCGTCGTACTTCGATCCCTGATCGTCGAAGCCGTGAGTCATTTCGTGGCCGATGACCACTCCGATGCCCCCGTAGTTCACCGCCGGATCGATGTTGGGAGCGAAGAAGGGCGGCTGGAGGATGCCGGCCGGGAAGTTGATGTCGTTCATGGATGGGTCGTAGTACGCGTTGACTGTCGGCGGAGTCATGCCCCATTCCTTCTCGTTGACCGGCTTGCCTAGATGCCCGTAGTTCCACTCGCGCTCGAAGACCGTGCTGCGCTCCACGTTGCCGATCAGGTCGTTGCGCTCGACCTTCAAGCCCGCATAGCTGCGCCACTTCTCCGGGTAGCCGATCTTGTTGCGGTACAGCGCGAGTTTCTCCTCGGCGGCCTTTTTCGTGTTCTCGCTCATCCAGGGCAGCGTCTTGATGTCATCGCCGAGGGCCTTGTCAAGCGAAGCGACCAGCTTGTCCATGCTCTCTTTGGCGGCAGGAGGAAAGTTTTGCTTCACCCAGTCCTGACCCACAGCTTCGCCGAGGGCACGGTCGGTCAGGGCCGTGCACTCCTTCCAGCGCGGTTGAGGCGCTTGCTGGCCTGCAAGGGTTTTTCCGAAGAAGGCGAAGTTCTCTTCGAAGAAAGCCTTCGGCAGGTTGCTTGCGTCGCTGTGGATCACATGCCAGCGGAAGTAAGCCTGCCATGCATCGACCGGTTGTTGCGCGATCAGTTCATTCAGGCCCTTGAAGAAGTTGGGTGTGGCGACATTGAGGCTGTCGAAGCTGCCGATCTTCACATCCGCGAAATAGACGCTGAAATCAAAATCGGGAGCGAGCTTCTGGAAGTCTGTGAGCGTGTAGATGTGATAGTGATTCTCCGGCTGACGCAGATCGGTGCGGCTGGTGGACACTGTGGCGAGCGCGGTCTCGATCTCCATCACGGCCGCGGCTTCTTTGGCTGCCTTCTCCGGGCTGTCGCCAGCCAGCGTAAACATTTTTGTTACATGCTCGACATACTGTTTGCGGATCTCCTGAAAATGCGGATTGTCGACGAGGTAGTAGTCTCGATCGGGCATTGAAAGGCCAGCTTGCGAGATTTGTGCGATCTGCCTGGACGAGTCCTTCTCGTCCTGGCTTACTCCGAAGTTAAACAGCGGCGCCGGGGCGCCCTCGGCTTCGAGCTCGCTCATAACAGTGGTGACCTTCTGCGGGCTCTCGAGACCGGCGATTTGGCGAAACGCCAACTCAAGCGGAGCAAGGCCATTCTTCTCCACAAGGCCTGTATTCACGCAGGCAGCGTAGAAGTCGCCATATTGCCTTCGCAGCGGAGTCTTCGGGTCTTTGGCGGCTGCGTCGAGTTCCTGCCAGAGAAGATAGCGGTTACGCTCCTGGAGAAGGGAGAACGAGCGAACCCAGCGAGTCTGGTCGGAGGGAATGGGATTGTTCTTGATCCAGTTGCCGCAGGCGTACTGGTAGAAATCGGTGCAGGGATCGGCGGTCTTATCGATCGCAGTGGGGTCGAAGCTTTTGATTTCGGCGGGGGGCATCGGCTTTTCGTTGTCGGTGCCGGCCGAAGGAGCCTGCGCGAGCGCATCGGCAGCTACAAGGAGCAAAACTGAGATAAGAAACAGGTGTTTCATGGGATGTCCTCGGAGAGGTCCGCAGGCAAAGTCGCCGGCGGGCGAGCCGGAAGATGAGCCCTGGAGGTACCTGAACAGCCAATTTGGTATAAGCTGCGTCGCCTAGCAGGCTATCACGCGCCTGGGCCGGATTGGGCGTGCGAGAGCGGCTAGCTGCCGAGTTAGCGGGGGTGATCAGAGGGAGCTGGGAACTGAGCTCGAAGAGGCGCTGAATGGTTCAGCGCACTCGCAGCATGGGGGCGCGCGAGCTTCGAACCTTGACCGGAGCGAGCATCGGCATTCCGTCCCGTTCCTGCGTGAAGACCCACTCACGCGATTTCTTTTCTGAAGCCGCCCTGGCGAGTAACAGAAGCTTGATGGCAAGGAAGCTGAGGATGGGCGCGGAGACCAGCATCAATCCATAAGAGGGCAAGTTTGCCAGAGGCGTCGGCCAGTTGCTATTGAGGATTGTCTCGACCATGACCTTGCCTCCGTGATCTCTTTCGAATGAACCGACGGATCCAGCACGCTCCCTCGTATGCAAGAAGATTAGAGTCGATCGGATTGACGGACAATGCGGCTTTGGTGGAGTGCAGCAGATGGCTCCCTGGGCGTCAACGCATGGCCCGTTCAGGGGAGACGCGAACTTCCTTGTAAGCAATTGATAAGTAATTGATTGGGTTGTCGCCTCTTATAGCCCGGAGGAAACCGATTGCGCCCATTCCAAGGCGCTTGAGAAACAACCGGCGACCTATTCCTCCTACAATTTGAGCTGGTCGCAGGCGCGAACCACGGCGCCCAAGCTCCCGACTCGATCGCCCATATCAGGCGGTAGAAGGGCAGGAGGGGTCCCTCGTTTTCGAGGAGCATCGCAGTCGAAGCGGGGTCCAGGGGCAAGTCGTTAAGCACGACACTCATCTGAACCTGCAGGATGGCATCCATGAACGAGAGCAGGCCGACGGTGAAAAGGTCAGCCTCAATGTGCTCGACATGGGGCTGCAGCAGCTCGCCGAGGCGTGCACGGACCAATGCGGAGAGGATCAGATCGGAGGGCCGGCCATTGGAGAGTTCGAACACCCCGGCCAGCCAGCACCAACGGCGCAATTCGTTCTCGCCCAGCAGCACAAGCGCCTGATTGACGGTTCGGACTTCTCCGCGAATGCCGAAAAGCGCCGAGTTGAGATACCGAAGCAGCCGATAGAAGAGGGCTGCATCCCTCTTGATCAGATCCTCGACCTCATCCCAGCGCAAGTCCGGTCGGGCGACGGACTGTAAGAGCTGCAGGTAGAGAATCCGGTTCGACGCAATGCTCGCTGTGGAAATCATCTCGGGCTTGCGAAAGAAGTACCCCTGAAAGTAGTGGAAGCCTGCTCTCAGAGCGTCCTCGAAGTCCTCTCGGGTTTCGACGTTTTCAGCCAACAGGCCGGTGTGCTGGTTCCCGTGCATTCGAGTCACGTGTGGACGTCGTCCCAGGAAGTGTGCCGGAGATCGACCGCGAGGAAGTCGGCGAGATCGATCAAGGATTCTCGCGGATCGTCGAGCGAGAATCTGTCAGAGGCAATTTTGTAGCCTGCCCTCTTCAACTCACGGCATGCCGCTTCGACTTCCGCGTCCGGAAGCGTGTCGGGGCCGATTCCCGCCACAACCTTGTCCGCCGGGAGAAAAGTGATGCGCCTTTCGAGAAGAAGGTCGCGCGTACACGAGATGAAGGCAAGCCGGTCATCGGAGAGAACGTTCAGCCCCAGAAGGCTCGATACCTCGATTGTCGTGCGGCTCGTTCCTTCCGCATCTTTCCAGGCAAAATGATCGGCCACCCCGGTTCGGAAGAGCAGTCTGTAGCCGATGACAGTCTCATCCGCGGCAAGAATGGGCTGCCCGGGCTGCATAGCGAGCCGGTCGCGGCTGATTGTCGACGAAGTATTCGGCCATGGTTTTCCTTCTGAGGAGATCATCGGCAAATCGGGGATGCACTGTAGTCTTGGATCCTGGACAACGGTTGCGCCTTGCGGCCTTCGGAATCTATGTGCCTTCTGCGCGACCGATCGCGGGCGCTTGCTACACTCCACCTACAGTTCACAGGAGGCACGTCGATGAGGTGGGGACGCATTCTGATTCTGTTTCTGGCCGCGTGCGTGGTCATCGGTCCGACTCAATCGCAGGAGAAGAAAACAACAAGCCGTACTCTGGTACGAGCCGGCCATCTTCTCGATGTGAAGACTGGCAAAGTGCTCGACGATCAGACCGTTGTTGTTGCCGGAGATACGATTCGGTCCATCGGGCCTTCTGCATCCGTTGCCGCTCAGCCGTCAGATAGTGTGATCGATCTCGGGGCGATGACGCTCCTGCCCGGGCTCATCGACGTCCACACCCACCTGACCATGAATCCCGATTTCGATCCCTTCCGCGAGGTCACCGATACCGACGCCAAAGACGCCATTAACGGCGTCGTCAACGCGCGCACGACCCTGTTGGCCGGGTTCACCTCGGTGCGCAACGTCGGTGCCTCTGGCTTCGTCGACGTCGATCTGCGCGATGCCATCAACTCGGGCCAGATAGCAGGGCCACATATGCAGGTCAGCGGCCCTTTGATCGGCATCACCGGCGGGCACTGCGACGAGAACCTGCTGCCCGTCCAGTACCACGTCGTGGGCGACGGCGTTGCGGACGGCATCGCGGCGGTTCAACACAAGGTGCGGGAGAACATCAAGTACGGCTCTGACTTGATCAAGATCTGTGCCACCGGCGGCGTGCTCTCTAAAGGAGACGATCCGCAGGCCTCGCAATACACGCTCGAAGAGATGCAGGCGATTGTTGCCGATGCGCACCGCCTGGGCAGAAAGGTGGCGGCTCATGCCCATGGAGCCCAGGGGATCTTGTGGGCGACGGAGGCGGGCGTCGATTCCATCGAGCACGGCAGCTACATCGACGACGCCGCGATTGCCGAGATGAAGAAGCGCGGCACCTATCTGGTTCCGACGCTCTATCTCGAAGACTGGATGATCGAATCGGGGCATCTTCCGGCCTTTTATCACCAGAAGATGGTCGACGTAAGCGCGGTCGCCAAGAGCAACATCAAGCGCGCCATTCAGGCTGGCGTGAAGATCGCTCTGGGAACCGATGCCGCCGTCTATCCGCACGGGTTGAACGCCCATGAACTCGATGTCTACGTCAATCAGATGGGCATGAGCCCGCTGGCGGCACTGCAGACGGCCACAGTGAATGCCGCGGACCTGATGGGATGGAGTGCGAAGACCGGATCGATTGAGCCCGGCAAATGGGCCGACCTGATCGCTGTGGAGAAGAAACCGCTGGACGATGTTCGCGTGCTGCAGGATGTGAAGTTTGTGATGAAGGCGGGCGTGGTGTACAAAGGCGGCAAGCCGTAGGCAGAGGTTTCGCAGTGGGATCGTTTCATGGCGCTCCGCAGATCCGAGGAAGAGAAGCGTCGATGCGAAGTGGGACGGCCTTAGGGCTGCGCATGATCGCCTTCGTTGCTCTGTGCACCTCGCTTAGCGCACAGGACGTGCATGTCCGCGTTTCGTCCGATGTGAAAACGGGCATCGAGGGCACCACCGAATTCCCCACGATCCAGATGGCGATGGATCATCACCCGTTTCCGGGCGTCGGTCCCGACGGAAAATTGGGCCGCGTTTACATCGAGATCGCGCCTGGCATCTATCACGAGCGCGTCATCGTGACGCAGAACCACCGCAACATTACGCTGGTGGGGATGGGGAAATCGCCCGCCGATGTCGTGATCACCAACAGCCTGAACGCGAAGCAGGCCGGTGGGACCTTCTTCACGGAGACCGTCGAGATCAACGGCGACAGCTTCGAGGCCGACGACATTACATTGGAGAACACGGCGGGCAATACTGGACAGGCCGTCGCTGCCGCTGTGCGTGCCGACCGGGCCGTATTCAAGCACTGCCGGTTTCTCGGCCATCAGGACACGCTCTTCGCTGACTACGGCCGGCAATACTACGTCGACTCCTACATTGAAGGTGGCGTCGACTTCATCTTTGGCGATGCAGCGGCGGTCTTCGATCGTTCGGAAATTCACGCCAATGGATCCGGCTATTTGACCGCGCAATCGCGCACCGCGCCCGAACAGGCGACCGGCTATGTCATCCTGAACAGCCGCGTTACCAGCGGTATCGATCCCGCCGCGCCGCGCAACACGATCAGCCTGGGCCGCCCCTGGCGGCCTTACTCTCGCATTGTCTATATCGACACCGAACTGCCCGCCAACGTGATTCCCGAGGGCTGGAATCTCTGGGGCCGAACGGGGGAGACGCCACAAGCCTACTTCGCGGAGTTCCACTCGATAGGCCAAGGCGCCAATCCAGGCGCCCGCGTGGCCTGGTCGCATCAGCTCTCCGCACGTGAGGCTGCGCAATATCGCCCGAGGATTTTTCTTGCCGGGAAAGACCACTGGGACCCCGAGAGCGAAGCTGCCAAGCTGCCGTAAGCAACAAATGGAGGCGCTTGACGAACGTACAGAAAACATGTACGTTTATGGAGAGGGCTTTCCTTATGCCGACCGAGACATCCTACACGGAACTCCGCGAAAACCTGGCGTCGTATCTGGATCGCGTGGTGGACGACCGCGAAGTGGTCGTAGTGAAGCGTCGCGGTGCGCGCGACGTGGCGATTATCGCCGCCGATGAGCTGGCGGGACTGGAGGAGACAGCGCATCTTCTGCGTTCTCCAGCGAACGCCAAGAGACTACTCGAATCCTTACGTGAATTAGACCGTGGCAGAGGAAAAAGAATGACCTTGGACGAAGTTCGCCGTTCGGTTGGTTTGGAAAAGAAGCACTGATTCGACGATGACGCGGCAAGACGCGAGGATCGCCATCGTTTCAACGCACTTCCGTGAAGATCTGCGGCACTGGATCGAAACGGACCGCAAAGTTGAGCTCCGGATTCTCGACCTGATGGCGGCTATTCTGGTCGATCCTTTCGCCGGTTTAGGCAAACCCGAACCCCTGCGGCACGATTTTGCCGGTTGCTGGAGCCGAAGGGTCACACATGAGCATCGGATTGTGTATCGCGTGTCCGCTGACCGCGTGGAGTTCATTCAGGCGCGCTACCACTACGAGTGATCCACAGCCACCGAAAGCCGTCTTTACACTCCCGCCACTGCCCTGCCACACTAGGGAGTGGACACCCAAACAATCGTCATCCTCGACTTCGGCTCGCAGTACACGCAGCTGATTGCGCGGCGCATTCGCGAACAGAACGTCTTCTCTGTTGTTCTTCCCTGCACGGCGCCACTCGACGAAATCCAGGCCTATAAGCCCATCGGCATCGTGCTTTCCGGCGGACCTTCGTCGGTCTATGACGCGGATGCTCCGGCGGCCGATCCAGCTTTGCTCAAGCTCGATGCGCCCATGCTCGGCATCTGCTACGGCTTGCACTTCATCGTGCACCACATGGGCGGCAAGGTGCGCACCGCGCCCAAGCGCGAATATGGGCATGCTGAGGTCATTCTGGAAGACCGCTCAACGCCGTTGTTCGCCGGTCTACCGGAGTCGATGCACGTGTGGATGAGTCACGGCGACGAGGCGCTTGAATTACCGGCCGGATTTCATCGCACCGCCGTCACCTCGAATGCGCTGGCCGGCATTGCTAATGAAGACCGCCGCATCTGGGCTGTACAGTTTCACCCAGAGGTGCACCACACGCCTCTCGGTCCGCAGCTCCTCAAGAACTTTGTCTTCGCCATCTGCGGCGCGAAAGGTGACTGGACGCCGGCACATTTCATTGAGTCGACGGTCGGATCGATTCGGCAGAAGGTGGGTTCCGGACACGTGATCTGTGGGCTTTCAGGCGGAGTTGACTCGTCCGTGGCGGCGATGCTGGTGCATAAAGCGATCGGCAGCCAACTCACCTGCATCTTCGTGAACAACGGCGTGCTGCGCAAGAACGAGTTCACCAGCGTGCAGAAGAATCTGCGCGACAAACTGGGCCTGAATATTGTGGCGGTCGATGCCGGCCAGCGTTTTTTGTCGAAGCTCGCCGGCGTCACCGATCCTGAGAAAAAGCGGAAGATTATCGGCGCGGAGTTCATCGCGGTCTTCGACGATGAGGCCAATCGCATCGCCAAGGAGACCGGCGGTGTTGACTGGCTGGTCCAGGGCACGCTCTATCCCGATGTGATCGAGTCGTCGAGCGTGAAGGGTCCGAGCCAGACGATCAAAAGCCATCACAACGTAGGCGGGCTGCCTGAGCGCATGAAGCTCAAGCTGATCGAGCCGCTACGCGACTTGTTCAAAGATGAAGTCCGGCGGATCGGCCGCGACCTTGGCATGCCCGAGGAGATTCTTGGACGTCAGCCGTTCCCAGGTCCCGGACTCGCTGTGCGGATACTCGGCGAAGTCACGCCCGAGCGCATTGCGTTGTTGCAGGAGGCCGACGACATTGTCGTCGCCGAGATCAAAGCCGCCGGACTGTACAACAAGATCTGGCAGAGCTTCGCGGTTCTGCTGCCGGTGATGAGTGTGGGCGTGATGGGCGATCAGCGCACCTACGCGTACACAGCTGCTGTCCGCGCCGTGCACTCCGAGGATGGTATGACAGCTGACTGGGCACCGTTGCCCCACGACGTGCTGAAGCGTATTTCAAGTCGCATCGTTAATGAAGTGCGCGGCATCAATCGTGTGGTCTACGACATCACCTCGAAGCCGCCTGGCACCATCGAGTGGGAGTGACCACCTGCGGTGGGCCCAACTGCGGGACTGGCCGTCCAGGCAGATGCGCCTGCAGCGCGGATCTACTCGGGCTGGGCGTGCACCGAGGCGGTCGAGCCAGTTCAGCAGTGGCGCACTAGGGGAATTAGTCCCAAAGGTTTCCGCAGAAATGCATAGGCGACCAGGAGCAGAGCTGTTCCAGAACCGACAAACAGCGCTGCCACCCGGGCGATCCGGCTCATGGGCGCATTTCCCGAGGGACTCTCGATGAACTCTGCTGCGACCAGAAGCGCACCTATCGTCGCACCTGCGAAAGCGGCAAACATCCACCCGAGCCACGGACGCATCTGGGCGATTTCTCGGGGCGGCTCTTGGGGGAGAGTTGCATAGGCATCGGGGAGCAAAGTGACGACGATGCTCGCCTGCGGCGCCGCAATGAGCACGAATCCGAGAAGGATCGCAAGGAAGTGAAGAGGCACTGACTGGATGAGGCTCTCGGGAAAGAAACAAAGGACAAGGATCGATACGACGAGCGTACTTAGAGTTCTTCGCATTGCTCCTGGTTTCGGAGCTCCCCTCAGATTGCCGGTCGAACGCCTGATCATCGCGGCGACAAGTAAAGTGAATACCGCCAAACCTCCAAGAAGAAGGACAAGCAAGCGGGATTCAGGCTTCCCCCACCACTGCGAAGAGTGATGTGCCATCGCGAGCGAGTCCGCGATGACGGTGATCAGGACGCCAGCAGGCAAGGCCATTTGGGCACGCGCAAGATAAAGGGAGCTTGAGCCCGTGGCTCTGTGTCGTGCGCCAATCCGCAGGCTGCGGAACAAAATCAGGCCTGCAAGGAGAAGGGACGCAATGTAACAGTAGGAGCCGATTGCGTCCCATGGGTCGTCAGCGAAGGGAACAATCGGCGCGAGCGAGGGGTCATGTTTCGCGAACATGAAGAACCAGGAGAATGCCGCCGCAAGCATCAATACGGTGAGGGTGTTCAGTTTGAATCGTCCACTCATGTCTTGGCTCACAGAATAGGTAACGTCGCGCTCGTCTAGCGCCCTGCCGGCGACAGCACCGGCGCCCGCAACGGAGTCGTCTCAATCTCGATCCGCGTGTCTCTTGGAAAGACCACGTCGCGCCCCGAGCGCAGGAAGTTCTCGTAGAGGGAAAGAGACGCGGCGTAGTAGCCCAGACCGGCAGCCAGATTGCGGTTGGAGGCGGTAAGGCCGACGATGCGGCCCACCAGGCCGAACCCATTGGAAGCCACGCCATTGTTGACGGTCAAGTTGCCGTCTTCGTCGAGCGCGCGCCCGGCCAGTATTGTCAAAAGCAGCGGCGCGAGGACGCTGGACTGGTTTTTGGGGCTGATCGTGCCTTCCGCATCGAGCGAGAGATTCTGCGTCTTCTCTGTTGCCGCCCCCGCGAGCGCGCCCTCGACCGGCCGGTTGAAGCCCTCGGGAAACCGCACCTGCTGAAACGTGAACCGGAGTTTCCCGTTTCTGCCAAAGGAGCGGGCCGCGTTTGCAGCAGTCACCTTGCCGACGAGTGTTGCCCCCTGCGGGACCACGAGTTCCTTGTCCTGGTCGTAGACGGGCTCGACGACAAGCGCCTGCACGGAGTCTCCGGGCCGCGCCGTCGCCGAGGTCAGATCGCGCGTCAGTTGAGCATGAACAGACCAAACTTCGGGCCTGCCCGCCGCAGTCGACGGCTGTACGGGCGGATCGACAGCGAAAGCCTGCGGCGGCAGTTCGAGAGGCGAGGTCAGCTCGAACGACCATGCCGTGTGTGCTTCAATGCGTTCGGGGTGATAGGGCAACTGGTGATACAGGAATTGGAGTGCGCGATCACCCTTTCCAGGCGCGGTGAAATACGCTATGCGGCTATGGAGATTGTCTTTGGCTTGCGCCCACTCCTTGGCGAAGAACGACTGTCTTGGCGATGCTCCTGGAGTCGTGAGGTGAACGACTAAAGCGCCTCCGGTCGCAGTGGCCGCCTCAATCTTTTCAGGCCCCGTTGGCAACATCAAGTCGTCAAAGTGAACTTCGACGGTGTGGAATGGAGTGAAATCGCCGCGCAAGCGGGCATGCCACCGGGCCTTCGCGTCCGGCTCAAGGGCCATGACTGTTCCGCGCAGCATAGTGTTTTCAGGGACGACGAGCTTGCCGTCTGCGAAGAGCGGATGCAGCAGCCTTGCCTCAATCGTTTCGCCAGCCCGCATTGGAAAGTGCCGAGAGGTCTCCACCTGCAAGCTAGTCCCCTCGGGGAGTTCCTGGCTCGCAGGCGCGGCGGGCCTTGGCGGAGTAGCCGACGCAGGTCTCTGGTCGGGGCGGTGCTGCAGCGTCTGCGCATGCGACCAGAACTGGCACCAGATCGCGGCCGTCACGAGGACAAGGCCCGTTCGACGAACTGCAGAAAACGTCATAAGGGAAGACTCCAAGGTGAAGCATGTACCGTTTGAGACGGAGTCGCAATAGAAACGAGAGCCTCAACTGCGCAGTGTTGCGACCTCGCGCCTCAGAGCGTCGATCCTGGCCACCAGTTCCACGTGCCGTTTGTCCGCGATCGATGGATCGAATGCTTCCACGTAGAACGTCCCGTTCGGCTCCAGCTCGCAGCGTTTGACGTCATGCATGTTTTCGAACCCCTGCTTGTGGATGACTTCGATGAGCTCATCATGCGTCAGGGATTCTCGTTCGAGCGCCTTGCGGTCAATCTGCCCGTTGCTTACCAGTACCGCGGCGCGACCCTCGAGCACGCGCGTGAGCCGAGGCGATCGGAATAGAATGCGCACCACAAGCCAGTTGATCCCCAACAGGCTGAAGGCGCCGATGATGCCGCCCGTGACGGAGTTGTCATCGCCGATGATCGCGTTCTGCACCGTGTTCGAAAGCGAGAGCAGCACGACAAGGTCGAAAGGGTTCAGTTGGGCCAGCTCGCGTTTGCCAAAAATCCGAAGCAGCAGGACCAGTACGAGGTACACGATGATGGGGCGAAGCAGCTTCTCCAGGAAGGGAAGCGGCAATTGAAACATGTGGTCGAAGACTTGCGAGAGCGCCATGGCCCCGAGAATAGCCGGAGTCAGGGCTTTTTCTCCAGTGTCAAATTAACGTCGACCGTGCGCACGTCGTCGTTCGGGTGCAGCGTGTACTTGAAGGAGACGCCGGAGAATACCTGTTCCAGTGCTGGATTGACGCCTTGGGTATTGAAGAACCCGGCGATTGCACTCTCGTTAAAGACCGATCCGGTGGGCATCTTCCAGGCAGCCAGCATTGCGGCACGCAGATCGTCTGTCACGTTGTCGATCGTGAGCTTGCCCATGGTGTACACGGGACCGGGATCGACTGTGACAACGTAGCCGATCGTCTTCTTCGCCTGATCTGCCGTCGATTCCGGTTGAATTCTCGCTTGGATGTAGCCGCGGTCGTGATAGGTCTGTTCGATAAATCTCCAGGCATCGCGCAGACGTTCGCCGTCGGCAACGTCGCCGGGCCGGAAGTGGAACTGGCGGTCGAAGTCCGCCTGGGCGACCAGCAGTCCCGGGATAAGCTGGATGCCTGCGAGCTTGTATTGCACACCGGGCACGATCGACACCCGCAACGGAATACGAATAGCAGTCGGTGTCACGACCGGCTTCAGATTCGCAGTCACGTGAACCGCAGGTTCCGGATAGCCTTGGTCTTTGTAGTACGCCGTGAAATCAGATTCGATCTGGCGGGGTGTGTTCTCCGCATCGTAGATTGTTCCTGGAAACTTCACGAGAATCGCCGAGGCTTTAGGATCAAGCGCAACGATGGCTCCCTCGGTGCGAAGGTCGCCTACCACGACTAGAGGAGAAACGATGGAGTAGCCGACCGCGGAAGGCTTGTGCAGCGCCGGATCATTGAACGGTGCGGCGGCGACGGATGCTTTGATGTTTTGCGCCGCAAGCATTTGTTCCAGCGCCGCGCGAATGCCATCCGTCAGTCCGCCCCGCGGAGGAAGCGCACCGTGATACAGCGGAAACTGGCGATGAAGTTTGTCGTCGAGGTCTTTGCCGGCGGGGAAGGAAAGATTGTTCAGCCGAATCGGCAGAAGCCCTGACGCGGGCGCCAATTGAAAGATGAGGTCTTGTCCATCGAACTTGAAGGATACGGAGGAGAACATGCCGGTGTCGACGAGCTTCTGTGCATAAGTGTTCATCTCCGCATAGCTGAGAACTGTGCCCGGAGTTAGATGCAGGGCGTTCAACAGCTCCTGATCGGAGTAGTCAGGCGCTCCGGTGAAACGAATCGCCTTGGGTTGAAAGCTCTGGCCGAGAGACGGCAATGTTGCGACGGCGAGCACAAGCAGGGCCAACAACTGTGTGGGGATACGGGTCATGCTGTGCCGAGCTTAGCAAAGCGCGGACGCATTCCCCATGATTTTCTGTCGCTGTCTTCAGGACGAAAGTAAGGCGTGTCGAGCGCCTGCTCCAGCGCCCGACTCTTGCTCAGTGGAGCTTGTAACTTCCATAGGCGATCTCGAAGAGTCCGTGGCGCACGGAATAGGCGATGGTCTGGCTGTCCCCTCCCGGGACGACTTCATTGAGAATGAAACTGTCAACGGGCAGCACGTATTCTTTGCCATCGACGACGATTGCGCTGTAGTCGACACGCACCTGTTCCTGATGCGCATAGTCGGACGGCTTGAGCTCGGCGGCGGCGACGAGCCGGAGGATCGCGCCTGAATCGGGATCGATGGACAGCTCTCCGTGGTATCCCACGGTCTTCTTGAATGGCCTCCAGGTCGTGACGGATTGAATCTCGCCGGGGACAGGGTTGAACGCTCCTCCCGCATTGGCTACACCGGTGGCTGTATCGGTTTTTGGAAAGCAACAGTAAGTTACTTCATAATGCGATTTCTTTTTGTCGACGGCGAAGGAGAAGACTGCCATCCGTTTTTCGTCGATGGTCTCCCACCGTTGCCATTTGAGGTTGCCGCCCTCCGAGGCTTCGTGGACCAGATCCTTCAACGAAATCAGCAGGCCGGGAGGTGAAATCTGGCCATTCTGACCCCAGGAGGCCTTGGCCTTCGCTGGGGCCTTCTCCGCGCCCTTATCCATTTCCACCGCCTCCGTTTGCGAGTCCGCGAGATGTGCGAAGGAGTTGGGGCCGTTCACCGTCAGTCCAGCCGAGGTACTGGTGTTCACAACGTCATCCTGGTAGCGTGCAGTCGTTTTCGTTGCAGAGAAGGAAGGCAACTGCGCGAGCGTATTCGCTGCGTATCCCATGGCCTTGTCGAGGATCGCTTTTTGCGCCGCCGAATCGGGCGCAGGCGGATCGGCAGGATTGGGCGCAGGAGGCAGAAACGCGCTGCGACCCTCCAGAATGGAGAGCTGCTCGAGCGAAACGGTGCCCGGAAAATACTGCATCAGGTCATTCTTTTCGCGGGCTGTCAGTTCTTCAGTTAGCTCCACTTCTTTGAGGTGCGTGGCGAACTCGTCATCCGACTTGCCGGCTTGCTGAAGCGAAACAAGGGCCTGTTTCAGCTGCTCCACTGTCATCTTGGTTGACGCTTGGGCCGACGTTGTGACCAATAACAAACACAGCCAGAACCATCGTTGCATGCTCATCGTTCTTTGCTTCTCCATTCCGTCGCGGCAGCGGGATCGCGATCTCAGGAGTGAAGCCACACGCTACTTTGCTGCCGGCAACTCGTAGTCCCTGTATTCCGAGGTGAACAGCGTACGTCGTGTTGTGTATGAAGCCGCGCCCGAGTCTCCATTGGGAACAACCAGGGTATTGACATAGGTTTTGACTGGAAGAACGTACATCTGGTTATTGACTCTCGTTGCCGAAAAATCGATGCGCGTGTCCACTTCATGCACGACGTCAGACGGTTTCAGCTCGGCCTGGACGATCAGGCGGATGACGGATCCCGACTCGGGATCGACGAAGAGTTCGCCGTGGTAGGGCGCTGTGGATTTGAAGTCCTGCCAATTGGTGTTGGTCTGGAAGTTCCCGGTCACTCCTCCGCCGTTCCCCCCTCCGCCGAGCGCGGCTGCGGTGGTTGCGGTATAGAAGGTTGCGATCCCGGTCTGGTTGATGTTGGGAAAGCAGCAGATGTTCACATCGAGGTGGGAGCTCTTGTGGGGCACTGAGAACGCGAATACGGCAGTTGGCTTGCCGTTGATTGATTCCCAGCGAAGCCAATGGATGTTCTCCGCGCTGAACACGTCGTGGAGCACTTCGGTGAGGCTTGGATCCGGGTTCTTGAGGGCGATCATCTTGTTGGCGCCCCATGGAGTGTTGTCCTCTTGGTCGGGAAGCTTCTCAGCCCCATGGGTTAGGGAGATTTGTGCTTCGGATGAGTTGATGTAGTGAACAAAGCTTGCCGGATTCGAGAATCCAGATCCGACGACAACGTCAGCGGCGCCGCCCTGCAAGCCTGAGCTTGAGGCTAGGGCCTCGACGTTGTCTTGAAAGCGGAGAGTGGTCTTGGTGACTGTCAAGCTTGGAAGCTGGGCATAGGTTCCCGTCACGTAGGCCGTGGCCTTCTCGAGGATTGCCTTTTGCGCTGCGCTGTCCGGTGCTGGCGTGGGCGGCAAGTCCGATTCCGGCGGGATCAGATCGGCACTGCGTGCCTCAAGAACGTATATCTGTTCGGTTGAAAGAGGGCCGGGCACGTGGCTGACCAGGCTCAGCATCCGGCTTCGCGTGAGTTCCTCACTGAGTTCAAGCTGCTTGAGCGCAACAGAGATCTCGGTGTCGGATTTCTTCTCCTCCTGCATGGAACGAAGGAGATCCTCCAGTTGAGCGACGGAGATCTTCTTTGCGCACCAGGCGTTCGACGCAAAGAGGAGAAGAGCCAAGACAAGGGTGGTAGATTTCATCACTCTCATTTTTTCATGAGAGTGGCGCGGCCCGATGTGATTTGTGACCGCGCCCTCCGATGCCAGGTTATTGCACGGCGACCTGATAGTCCTTGTACTCCGACGTAAACAGGGTGCGCCGGACCGAATAGTTGCCGGCAGAACCCGAATCGCCGTTGGGCACCACTTCAGTGTCGACGATGGTCCTGACGGGGACGACAAAGGTCTTGCCGCCAGCGATGACGGGGCCGTAATCGATCCGTTCATCCACCTGATGAACGACGTCGGAAGATTTCAATTCCAGTTCGGTGACCAGGCGGACCACGGCGCCCGAGTCGGGCTCGATGAAGAGCTCGCCGTGATACGGGATGGACGAGTTCTTGAAGTGGATGTCATAGGTCGTATTGGTCTGGAAGTTCCCCTTGGCGCCGCCGCCTCCCGATCCATGCGCGCTGCCTAGCGACGCAGATGTGAAATTTGCGACGCCGGTCTGGCTCACGTCAGGGAAGCAGCAGACGTCGAGGGGAAGATGGGCCTTCTTCTTGGGAACATCGAAGGAGTAGACCGCCGCCTGCTTTCCGTTGACCGTCTCCCAGCGCACGAACTTGATGTCGCCTGCCCCCTGAGCGTCCTGAAAGACGCCGCTGAGGCCAGGATCGGGTGTTTGCAGAGCGATCATCTTGTTTGCGCCCCAGGGCGTCTTGTCCTTCTCCCCGGGCATTTTCTCGGCGCCATGTTCGCTGGCGACCGGCGCATCGGTCGAATTGATGTAATGAATGAACTGATACGGATTGACAAGCGCGGAACCGGTGGACACATCGGTCGCGCCGCCATGGATCCCAGAGCTGGCCGCGACGGCCTCCACGTTGTCCTGGAATCGGATAGTGGTTCTGGTAGCTGAGAGTGACGGCAACTGCGTGTATGTTTTGGCTACATAATCTGCGGCCTTATCCAGAATTGCCTTCTGCGCTGCGGCGTCGGGCGCCGCGGCGGTCGGAATATCCGATGCTGGAGGCGCCAGCATCGCGCTCCGCGCTTCAAGCACGTAGATCTGCTCCGTCGACAGCGGACCGGGCACGTCCGCAACGACGCTGTTCATGGTGGTGCGGGTGAGCTCTTCAGTCAGTTCCAGCTGTTTGAGGGCATTGGCAACGTCAGCATCGGTCTTCCCGGCTTGATGCATGCTGCTGAGCGTTTCCTTGAGTTCCGCAACGGTGACTTTCTTGGCGCTCCAAGCCGGCGCGGTTGCCAGGGCCAAGATTACGAAAATTCCCCAACGTTTCATCGATTCCTCCCTTGGTGGTTCTTTAGCGGACTCTTGCGGCGAGCGAATGTCCGCTTGCTTTTCGATTCCATTCCGACTCGCGTCTCACCCTCCTTGACCGCTCATTGCGGATGAAGGAATGGTGACAGATCCCATGCGTCCCGAGTTTTCGTCGACGACGAGTACACGCAGTGAAGCCGTGCCTGGCCGAGCGACAACAAAATGCTCGAACGGCACGCCCTCGGGTATGAGCTTTTCGTAGGTAGAAGACTTGAGCTTCAATCCCAGCGTTTGTCCTACAACGTGGGCGCGAAGGCCCGCGTCGTCACGCTGAATAAAGAAAATGTCCAACTTGTCCATCCAACGCCCGGCTTGCTCCTGGAGGCCGAGATCTTTTGCAGCAATATTGATTTTGACGTTGGCGCCGTCGTTGGCAGCGGAGACATTTGCCGAGACGGCGATCTCGCTGACATCGACCGGACGCCAGATCGCCTGCTGAAAGCGTTCCTTCAGCGTGACGGCTTCCTTTTCGAAGACATAGCCGGTCCGGTAGCTGAGTGTGAGCCCGCGCCTTCCGGTTGGTTTGATGCTGATGGTGTGGTACTGCCCGTCTGCCGGTCCCTGCGGCGAAAAACTCAGCATGTAGGTGGCGTGCCCGTCGGCGACGATCCGGTCGAGCTGCGCCGTCAGGTCGCCGGAGCGCCGGATGACGCGTCCGCCTGTGCCTGCGGCAACTTCTCGCACCGGACCCTGGACCGGGTGCAGATCCTGGCTAACGGCGGCGTCGATGCGGCCCGGCGAGGTATCTCGGTTCACCGGAGCAACCGCACTGCCACCCCCTCCTGCCGACGCCGCGGTCGCGGCATTCTCCGCGGCGGCAGGAGCCAGCTGCACGTTGCTGTGCTGCAGATCGGCGCTGACCCCCCCGACCTCGAGCTGAGAAACATCGAAAGGATAAACAGCGGCGTGCGCCTCGTTCATCGCCTCCTGGGCATGGAGCGCGTAGGCGGAGTTGTCTTTCGAGGACTTGTCAACGCCGACGTTCTGATCCTGCCAATCGGCCAGGACGTTATCGCTCGAGACCCAAACCAGTTTCTTGTGACCCGGGATCGACGAGAGATGGCGCGCGACCTGGCCAAGAATGATGAAAGATGCCCGGGTCGGATCGTCGCCCATCTTCAAGAGCTGCGGATCGACCGGTTGCTCGGCGTCCGGCACATCGGTGTGGCTTCCATTGACGGAGTTCAGGTCGGCCACATTGTGGACTTCGTCGAAGTGCTGGCGATTGCGTGTCTCTTCCTCCTGGGCTTGTGCGAGGGACTGCGCCGAAGGCATGAACTTCTGCATGCGCGCGATCAGGGCTGCGTGGTCGGTCGTCACTTCGGTCAGAACACGGAAACCAAGAGGGGTCATCGTGTAGAGCCCAACCCGCTCTCCCGGAGCAAGAGAATTGAGGAATTTGAGAATCGCGCCGCGCGTGTAGCTGAGGTCACTCCAGGCGATGTGTCCTTCGTCGATGACGAGAATGGTCGACCCGATATCCGACGCGGACGGTTGGGATGGGCCGATTGCCTCGGTCACCCGGTTAGAGAAGCTTGGCTCCTGGACCTCCTGCGTTGTTGTCGTGGGGGCTGCATCGGACGTCGGTTTGGCAGTGGGGAGCGATCCGGCCTCCGCCAGACCAAAGGAGCGGACTTCTTGTTTATGACCGTTGTCAAAGACTTCAACGTCGTCCGGCTTCAGGTCGGTGACCGGATGACCTTTCTTGTCGTAAGCAACAAGCCCAACATCAACGAGCCTCGAAGTCACCTTGAGTGAATAGCCATTGGCATGCGGTTGAGGCATATTGGCGGGTTCATCGGGTACGCCGCTCGCAGCGCTCATGCTGACTTCGGGGATCGCAGGCTCCGCGGGAGCTGGAGGTGCCGGCGGCGCGATGGGCTGGGCCATGGCAGCAGATGTGTCAGATAGTCCGGCGCCGGCGGGGGTTGATACGGGAGCGGCACTCGATACCGGGGTCGACCCCATTTCCGGCCGGCTGGCATCGGCTGGTCCGGTTACCGACTCCGGAGAAGCGCTAGTTCCGGAGCTTGCCGTGTCGGTCAAAATGCGCACCGTGGAACCGAGACGGTGGTAATCGGCGAACCGGGTCTCATTGATCAGCAGGATCGGCCTCTTCTCGCCGCCCGCGCTTGGGCTTGCCCACACGGGATTCTCTGACTGACTTGAGTCGCTTGACCGGCTCAGATTCAAACCGGCCAGGTCGCCATCCTCCATCGACAAAGCAAGGCTGTGCACGGGACAGAAGTAGGACTGGTCGCCAATCGACACGCGTCCATACTCGATTGCCGTCGCTGCGCGCGACAGTGGATCGGAGCGGTCCAGCTCCGCTTCGATCGTGATCCGCACGACGGTTCCAGTGGCCGGATCGATCGAAATCGTGCCGTGGTAGCCAGGGGTTTCGGTGAAGGGACGGAGGTTGACCGAATTGGCCAAGTAGGGAGATGGCCCCTGCCGTCCCCGTTCGCCGCTATAGTTGACACGAGGACTGCCGATCGACTTCGCATCGCGAATGCAGCAGTAGTTCACGCCGTAATGGGAGACGGCCTTGGGCACGGAGTAGCGGAATACCGCGACGAGACCGGGCTGGCCTACCGCTGCCGCGCGAGTGTCGAGCTGAGGTGCCGTCTCTTCCCAGTGGCTGAAGGTCATCTTGCCCTTGGCTGCATCAGAAAGAACAACAAACAGTGCCGGGCCGAATTCACCCCAGCTGCGCAAGCCAAGTTCCTGTTGAGCTCCCTGGGGTGATGCCACGGCCTCCGCAACCGTGTCCTGGACCTCCTTGCCATCGCGGAAGGTGACCTGGCGGCTGAAGGAGCCCGCCGGTTGCAGGCCTGCCCGAACCGGCCAATCGCCCTTCACAAGCACGTGAGGACCGTCGTCGAACCGGTTCGTTACGCGTGTGACAAAGAAGTTCGGCATTCTAGACCAGGTTTCCACCGAATATGCCCGCGCGGCGTCGAGCATGTGCTGCTGAGCGTCCGTGTCGGGAAAAGCGGTGGCCGGAAGTTCGCTGGCCGGGGGATCAAGAAACGCCGACTGGTCAGAAAGAAGCTGCAAAGCGAGTGCGGTGCGAGGCCCCAGCGTATGGGCGGCAGCGAAATGGCCGAGGGCGCGCTCTGTAAGCCGTTCCGTCATTTCGAGTTCGCCAATCTGATGCGCAGTATCGAGGTCGGGGCGATGTGCCGAGTCGTCCGTGGCGAGGAATTCGTCAAGCTGCACAACTGTGAGCCTGCGTGCCGCGGACATCGACAAAGCCGTAGCTCCGATCAAAGCAGCGAGCATCAGCCTTCGCATCATGAACCACCCGGATTGTCGCGGCTGCTCTGCATGAAGAGACGTCTTGAGCGACCGCGGTGGCTGAAGTTCAGCGGAAGAAAATCGCTTCTCTTCGACGTTGGACGTAACGAACGCCGCGAAAGGCAAGAAGACTTGCACAAGAACTTTACACACTGCAGACAGCAATCGACAATCGGCATGTAACGGGCCAGGTTGGACACTTCTTTGAACCCGTCGCGGATCGCCAAGGTTCTGCTAGAGTGGGACTTGCCGGGCACCCATCCAGGATCGGAGAGGCCCCTGTGTGCGATCGACATGGCAAAGACAGGACTTTTTCGGAAATCGGCGCCTGACCCGACGTCTAATGCAGAGAAATCGCTCTTTGCCACGCTTTGCCCCTTCCGTGTCGAGCCGATCTTCGACGAGCGAGTCTGGGGCTTCCGCGATCTGCGGCCCTGGTTCCACTACGTGGTGGCAGACGCCCCCGAGGGGCAGACTTCTGGATCGAACCGGCTGCCGATCGGTGAAGCCTGGTTGACCGGTGACTCCTGCCGGATTGCCACGGGACCGCACACGGGGAAGACGCTGGCCGCGCTCTTCGCTGAACAGCCCGAGGCTCTGCTTGGCCAGAACGCTCCATCGCCCGACTCGCCGCTTCTGATCAAGGTGCTCTTTGCTCGAGAGAAGCTGAGCGTTCAGGTTCACCCCGACGACCAAATGGCACGGAAGTACGGTCAACCTCGCGGCAAGACCGAATGCTGGTACGCGCTGAGCGCCGACCACGGTGCACGCGTAGCGCTCGGACTTAAACCCGGAGTCTCGACCGAGGACATCCGGGCTGGTATCCGTGACGGCACACTCGAGAAAGACCTTCAGGTTCTGCCCGTGGCTGCGGAGGATATGATCTTCGTCGATGCAGGGACCGTGCACGCCATCTGGCCAGGCTCGATTCTGCTTGAGACGCAGCAAAACTGCGATCTGACCTACCGGATGTACGACTACGGCCGGCCGCGCGAGCTGCACATTGACAAATCTCTGGAGGCGACCAAGCTGACCACGCGCGCCGGCAAAGTGCCACCTCGTGTCCAGGGCGATCGCACTATCCTCATCGATCAGGGCTACTTCTGTGTCGAGCGCATTCCAGTCAGATTCAGCCGATCCAGCGCAACGCTTCCTTCTCCGGACGAGTCGGCCCCAGGACTGGCCTATCTGTTCGCCGCGTCCGGTTCGGCGCGCATCACAAGCCCGAGCTTTGGCGAGATCGAGTTGGCCCCGCGCGGCATCGTGGCCGTTCCCGCATCGTCCCCCGTGTTTGCCGTGCAGGATATAGGCGATCTCGACCTGATGCGCATCTCGCCGCGCTGGCCCAGGTGAGGGCTAGCGGGAACTAGTTCAGACTCCGAACTGGCGCAGGTGATGATCGAGGTGTTTGTACATCAGGATCGCCCATTCTTGGGGAGTAAGACGGCCAAAGAAGGGATGCGGGTTCGTAGTGCAGATAGACTGCCCGCCGCCAGCAAAGCGGTCGATCTGACTACAAAGCCGCTCTCGTTCCTTCATGAGATCGCGCTGGTCTGCGATCACAAGATCTGGCGCGGTTGGCGAATTGCGGCGCATTGGTTCGTCATCCCGTATGACCAAAGGCTTGATGAAGGTGCCCAGGATGCGGCCGATGAACATGCGAGGTGGGCGCGTGTCGCCGAGCGCCCACCCCATCGCAATCGAACAGTGTGCGACGGCCTGGGGCGCGTTCATTTTGCCCCAGAGTTGCGGACTTTCAGCTTGAAGTTGTGCCAGACGTGTCTTCACTTCGGCGACACGCGCAGCATCGTTGAGATTCTTCATGCGAAACGATCTCCGTGGGAGAAATGTATCTTTTCCGTCGAAAGAATCGCTGAAACCTAAGGCCTTGGAGGCCCCATCGGCTTTTCGTGAATCACCATCCACAACGTGCCGAACCTGTCGCGGAGCTGTGCGAAGCGTGTTGCGAAGAATGTCTCCCCTATCGGCATAAACACTTCACCTCCGTCGGAGAGCACGTTGTAGATGCGTTCGGCTTCCTCATCGGTGTCGACGCTCAGAGAAAGATAGGAGCTGCGCATCGGTTGAAAACGACCGTTGGGAACGTCGCTTGCCATGACGTTGATGTCGCCCAGGATGAGACTCGCGTGCAGGATTCCCTTCATTGGGGGTTGCGTTGCGCCCGGCTGCGGCGGCATCTGATCGAAGCTCATCATGCCCTGAATCTTGCCGCCGAGATGTTTCTCGTAGAAGCGGAACGCCTCTTCGCAGTTTCCGCCATAGTTCAAATAGGTACGCAGTTTCATCGGGAAGTTTGTCTCCTTGAAGTTTTGGTGGGGGAAGGTTTGGCTTGGGATGGAAACGGAGGGATCAACGGGGTCGAATCCCGCTGCTCCCAACGACGATAAGTTTCGGCCAGCACCGCCTCGCGGCCCTTCTCCATTTGGTCGATGAAGGCGCATGGGGCTGCCGTGTCTTCATGGCGCGCCGCCCAAATCAGCAGTTCGAGCATGATCGGCGCGAGCGCAATGCCTTTGGGTGTAAGCCGGTAATGCACGCTGCGCCGGTCTGTGGCGGCAGGTTCGGCAGTGACGATTTCGTGCTCGATCAGCTTGCGCAGACGATTCGAGAGAACGTTCGTCGCGATTCCTTCACCGGCGTTCTGGAACTCGCGAAAGGTGCGGTAGCCCCGGACCATCAAGTCGCGAATGATCAGCAGCGACCAGCGGTCGCCGAATCGCTCCAAAGAGACGTAGACCGGGCATCCAGAGCGGGCTTTCGGTTTCGAACTTCGCGCCACGAGAGCAACCTATCCAGTTCGCTTGCATTTTGCAATCTATTTGTGATGTGATGCGGTTGCCGGCGATTCGAGCGAGTGCAGCGCATTCGTCGAGTCGCCTGCCCAAACCCAACTTCTCCGGAAGGTCCCATGAGCGCATCCGAACAGTCTCCCCGCATCACGCCGTTTCTCTGGTTCGACTCAAACGCCGAGGAGGCCGTAGCCTTCTATCTCAGCGTCTTCAAGAACTCGCGCCAGACAGCCAAGATGATTCGCGAGGTCGACGATCCCAGCGGGCCGAAAGGGACAGTCCTCACCATCAGCTTCGAGCTCGAAGGACTACCGTTCACGGCGCTTAACGGCGGACCCTTCCACAAATTCAATGAGGCGGTCTCGTTCGTCATTCCGTGCGAGAATCAGAGCGAGATCGATTACTACTGGGACAAGCTCGCCGACGGAGGCAGCGAAATCGCCTGCGGATGGCTGAAGGACAAGTTCGGCCTTTGTTGGCAAGTGGTGCCCACGCGCATTGGGGAACTTCTGAAGCGCCCCGGTGCGATGCAGGCGATGATGCAGATGAAGAAGCTCGATATCGCGGCGCTGGAACACGCGGGACAGTTCTGAGTACGCAGAAGATCGGTCCGCGTTCAAAAACCAGATCGCTCTTCCTGTTAGCATTGGTACTGACCAATGCAAAGCAAGAAACTGAAAATCATCCCCCTCGGCGGACTTGGCGAATTCGGCATGAACTGCCTCGCTATCCGCTGGGAAGACGACATCATTGTCATCGACGCCGGCCTCATGTTCCCGGAATCCGAGCTGCTGGGCGTGGACATCGTCGTCCCCGACATCACCTACCTGATCGAGAATAAGGCGTATGTACGCGCCATCATCCTCACCCACGGTCATGAAGACCATATCGGCGGGCTGCCGTGGATCCTGAGTGAGATCAAGGTGCCCGTCTATGCCACCGAGTTCACCCTGGCCTACGTTGAAGGCAAGCTTGAAGAGCACGAGCTGCTCGACGAAACCGAGCTGATCGAGATCGCGCCGCGGGAGAAGTTCTCCATCGGACCCTTCACGATTGAGCCGATCCGAGTGACGCACTCCCTCGTGGATTGCGTGGCTCTGGCCGTCGAGACACCCGTCGGCGTCGTGATCCACACAGGCGACTTTAAGATCGACCTCTCGCCCCTCGACGACAAGCCCTTCGACCTGCACACCTTCGCCGAATACGGCAGGCGGGGCGTTTTGGCTTTGCTGCAGGACTCGACCAACGTCGAGCGCCCCGGCTACACGCCAAGCGAAGCGGCAGTGAAACCGCGCCTCGACGAGATCGTTGCGCGGACCAAGAAGAAGCTATTCTTCAGCTGTTTTTCGTCCTCCATCTATCGCATCCGCATCGCCATGGAGTTGGCACGCACGCACGGGCGCAAGGTTGTCGTGCTCGGCCGCTCCATGATGGAGTCGACGGAGATTGCGCAGGACCTGGGTTATCTCGACCTGCCGCCGGGGCTGGTGATCAATCCCGGCCAGATCCGCGACTACCCGCCTGAGCAGTTGATGATCCTGATCAGCGGCACCCAGGGCGAGCCCATGAGCGCGCTGAGCCGCGCCGCCGTGGACAACCATAAGCATGCGCGCATCGATCCAGGCGACACCGTGGTCCTGAGCTCGCGCATCATTCCGGGCAACGAGAAGGGCATTTTTCGGGTGATTGACCACCTCTTCCGCCGCGATGCCAATGTCATCTACGACGATGGCGAGCACGGACTGATCCACGTCAGCGGCCACGGCAGCCAGGAAGAGATGCGGCTGCTCATCAATCTCGTTCGGCCCAAATTCTTCGTGCCGGTCCATGGCGACTACCGCTACCTGCGCCGTCATGCCCAGATCGCGTTGGAAACCGGCGCAGTCGAACACGCCATCGTGATGGAAGATGGCGATGTGCTCGAGCTCGACAAGGACGACGCGATCAAGAAGGACAAGGTCACGGCGGGCCGCATTCTCATCGATTCCGGTTCTTCGATTGATGTCGTTGAGGACCTCGTGATTCGCGATCGGCGCATCCTCAGCGAAGACGGCATTGTGCTCGCCGTTGTGGCTATCAACAAGCGCACCGGCCGCGTGGAGCGCGCGCCCGAGCTGATTGTTCGCGGTTTCGGTGGCGCCGATATCAGCGATGAAGCGAGCGCGGTTGTGTTGCGCACGCTCGATGGCCTGACCGATGAAGAGAAGTCGGACTACGGGATGGTCAAGGAGAAGGTCCGCGTCGAGTTGAAGCGCCTGATCCAGAAGACGACGGGCCGCAGACCGCTCATCATGCCGGTGATCTTGGAGATTTGAACGGGTATCTGACATTCGGAAAGCCGGGTACTGGCTCCCATTCAGGGAACTCCAAGCTCTCGAGCGTGGGTAGCCCGTACTCTGGCGTGTCGCCGTAGAGGCCTGCATCGAGGGGATAGATCTCCATGAGATCCAATCGCCCGTCTCTTTGAAAAAGCGGCACGCCTGCCTTTTCGTCTTCGCGAGTGGTTCCAATGAAATCGCAGACGATGTTTCCCAGCTTGCCGTCAACCTTGGGCCCATCGGGCGGGATTGTGAGCCGAATCGATGGACATCCGCAATCGCACCATCGTACGGCTCGAATTCCTTCTAACTGTGGGAGAAACAATTGGGCGGCTTTGCCGCCATGCTCCAGCACCCAGCGAAGAACTTCAAGTTCCTCGGCGGTTAAGGGGCGGGGCGCTTGATCCTTTTCTGCCGCGACTTGCCGACCGCGCTCATTGACCTTCCAAGCCTTGTTTCTGCTCTCAAGAGCTTCACGGCCTAATGGTGTTTTTCGTTCGTCGCTCATTGCTTTTGCCACCGAGTCTACACTGGAAGTGAGTTTTCGACTCCTGTCATGCTGAAAACTGATTTGGAATTGGTTGAGATTTCTGCCATTCGCGAAGCCGCAGCCCGCATCGCTGGCATCGCCCTGAAGACGCCCCTCGTCCGCGCGCCGTTCACTGGCGTCTCCGGAGAGGTCTGGCTGAAGGCCGAGAGCCTTCAGCCCATCGGTGCCTTCAAGATTCGTGGCGCGGCGAACAAGATTCTGCAACTCTCGCCGGAAGAGATCGCCCGCGGGGTCATCACCTATTCCAGCGGCAACCACGCGCAGGGAGCGGCCTATGCGGCACGGGCCGTGGGTGCCAAAGCTGTCATCGTGATGCCGTCGAATGCTCCCGCCATTAAACGTGCCGCCACGATCGCTCTGGGCGCCGAGGTCGTCGACGTCGGTCCGGCTTCCACCGAACGGCTCGCGAAGGCTGAAGAACTGGTGCGCGAGCACGGCTACATCGTGATTCCTCCCTACGACGACGAGCAGATCATCGCCGGGCAGGGAACCTGCGGTCTCGAGATCGTTGAGCAGCTGCCCGGCGTCGATCTGGTCCTCTCGCCCGTCTCCGGCGGCGGCCTGCTCAGCGGTGTGGCTGCGGCGATCAAGCAGCTGAAGCCTTCGGTGAAGGTCTTTGGTGTTGAACCCGAACTCGCGGGCGACACTGCGGCGAGCTTCCGCATCGGATCGATCGTCGAGTGGCCCGCTGAACTTACCAGCCGCACGATGGCCGATGGGCTGCGCACGCAAAGTGTTGGCGTCCGCAATTTCGCCCACATCCAGCGCTACGTGGACGGGATCATCACCGTCTCCGAAGCCGAAATCCGTGCGGCCATGCGCGCCATCGTCATGGCAACCCGGCTTGTCCCGGAGCCCAGCGGCGCGGTTGCTTCAGCAGCTTTGCTTTTTCATGCCGACGAGTTGCCGCCCTACCGGAAGGCCGTAGCAATTGTCAGTGGGGGTAACGTTTCTATAGAGCAGTTGGGTCAGGTGCTCACTGAAGCCGGGGCCTAACGTCGTTGCACTATGATCGTTTCAGCGATGAAGTTCCGGGCTCTCTCATTCCGACTGCTGACGGCCTGCCTGCTCTCGTTGTGCGCAGCCACAGGCGCCCATGCCGATAAGAAGAAAGATCAGTTGGTGAAACCGCTGGCTGGCCCGCGCGCCACCGCTCTGCGCGTCACCTCGCTCTATGTGTCGCCGGACAAGAGTGCGCAAAAAGTCGATCGCGTCCAGATCGGCCGAGAGATGGTCGTGGCCGAGAAGAGCGGCCCGTGGTTGCGTGTCTACGCGAATACCGACATCGAAGAAGAGCACACTAGCGATCAGCCGGTTTTTGGCGCCAGTGAAATACCCCCGCCGATCTCGGGCTGGATCGAAGCCAAAGGAGTCATTGTGGAGGACGCGCCCAATGGCGATCAGGTGATCATGGGCGCGGCCGCGAATCAGGAGGCGGAGGCGAGCGATCCGCGGGGCCCGGCCAATGCGGCGCGCAGCGCACATCTGCTGTATCGGCGTCTGGTTGAGATGTTCCCCAACTCGCCGCTCGCGCCCGAAGCCGCATGGCGTGCGGCCGACATTCTCTGGCAGATTCAGAAGAGCGATTTCAGCGCATTGCCCTCGGCCAAAGAGCGCGACGCCTACATGCGCAACCAGATGGATGAGGATGGACTGAAGAAGGTTATCAAGATGTATCCGCGCACACGGCAGGCGGATCTCGCAGACTACGACCTGATCGACAACAAGCTCTGCGGCGACTGGCAGGGATCGGAGAAGTGCCCGGAGAAAGAGTCGGAGATCTTCGAGAAGTACGCAGCCGAGCATCCTGACAGCCCGCGCGCCGCAAAGGCGCTGTATGAGGCGACGTATCGTCAGGCGGTGCTTTCGGACATGTATGCTGCCGACGGCAACGACAAGAAGCAGGACGAAGCGCACAATCACGCGCGCGATCTTGCTACAAGGTTGAAGGACAAGTTTCCCCAGTCGGACTACACATGGCGGGCGGCTGCGCTCGTCTACAAACTGGACCAGGGCGTACCGGTCTACGGCATCGACCGGCCTTAGGCGCGGCGTAGTCGATGGCGCAAACAAGATAACCCGCGGCTGTGTTCCGGAGGCTTTTTGAACGTCTACATTCAATCGATTCTGTTGGGAATTGTGGAAGGCCTGACCGAGTTTCTGCCCGTCAGCTCAACGGCTCACCTTCGCATCTCTGAAGCGCTGATGCATATTCCGCTCGACGATGCGTACTGGAAGATGTACACGATCGTCATTCAGGCGGGAGCGATTTTCGCGCTGCTGCTGTTGTACCTGGAACGCATCCTCGGATTTGTACGCACATTTCCCCGAGGCGAAAACGGCGATCGCACCTGGCTGAACCATCCGATCTCCATGACATTTTTTGCCTTCGTTTGCACCTCGATTCCCGCACTCGCTTTGAAGAAGTGGAGCGACAGAAACCTGGGCAGCCTGACCGTGATTGCGATCGCGATGCTGGCCGGTGGAATCGTGATGTGGGCCGTCGACATCTGGTCCAGCCGCTATGAGCCCACGACCAACCACGTCGAAGAGATGGGCCTCGGACAATCGATCTGGATCGGACTTTGTCAGGCCCTCTCGGCCATCTTTCCGGGCGTTTCCCGCTCCATGTCGACGATTGCATCGGGCCAGATCTGCGGGCTGAGCCGGCCGACTGCATTGGAGTTCAGTTTTCTGCTCTCGATTCCGACAATGCTGGCTGCCACCGGCTACGACCTGCTCAAAGAGCTGCACGGAAGCAAGGCTGCAGCGGCTGCCGGAGAGGCCGCAGCGCACGTCGTCATGAATGGTCAGCGCTGGATCGTTCTCGCCATCGGCTTCGTCATCTCATTTATCGTTGCTTTTGGTGTGGTCGAGTGGTTCCTTGCCTGGGTACGCAAGCACGGCTTCGCGGTCTTCGCGATCTACCGCATCATCGTGGGAACGATCCTGCTGATTTGGGGCAGCAAGTTGCTCGGAGCCCAATAGACATTTTGGGTCAAAGGCGCGGGGGTAGACAGCGTGGTTCCTCCCCCATGCTTTTGGCCAGGATCGGCCCGTGCGAACGGGATAATGAAGGCTGCTCTGGGATTTGTCCGACCGGACTGACGGTAGCACTTTGCCGATCGACCCGAGACATCCCTTCATGAAGGCTATTCCGATCGCTCTTTCACCGACGCGCAGCCACGCCCTGAACGTATTTCTGGGGTTGGTGCTGGCGCTGGCCTCGATCCTCCTTTTCCTTTCCCTGGCCACCTATCATCCGACCGACCCATCGCTGAATACCTCGGCGGATACGCTGCTGCCGCGCACAGTTCATAACTGGGTCGGCCTGTTTGGTGCGGGAACCAGCGACTTGATGCTGCAGTTCCTGGGCATCACGGCGTTTATCCTGCCTCTCTGGATGGGAGCCATCGGTTGGGGCTGGATGCGCTCGCGCTCCGGCGGCTCAATTTGGCTGCGGTCCGTAGGCACGCTTCTGGCTCTTCTGTTTGTGCCGGCGGTCATCGGACTGCTGCCCTGGCACTGGCGCTGGCTCCATGCCGTACCGGTTGAGGGCGTGATTGGCCGCATCGTTGCTGGTTCGCTGGCGGTCTATCTCAATACGCAAGGCGCGTGGCTGGTGGCTTCTGTCTTGGCCGTCGCTGGCGTGTACTTTGCGTTCGCAGTCAGTTTCTGGGCGGTTAAGCAGTTTCTCGAGGACCGATGGATTCATCTCATGGCCCTCAACGACCGCTGGCGCAACTGGCGCGAAGCACGCGCCGAGGAAAAAGAAGAGCGCGAAGCGGCGCTCGCCGAACAGCAGGCTCCAGGACCCGATCAGAGGCTCTTCGCGGGATCGATCGGGGCGGACGCCGAAGATCCAGCCGATTCGCCGGAGAAGCATCGCTTCAAGCTATGGGACCTGTTGAGGCGGCGGGCAAAATCCGAATCCCCCGATCCGGTCCAGGAGATTCCCGCCTTTCAGAGAGCTGCCACACAACCGGCGGCGGCCCCATCGCTGCCGGAGATCAAGGTGCGCCGGCAGAGCATCTGGGAGAGAGCGGCGACCGAAGCCGCGCCTGCCTCCTCTGGATCAGCTGCTTTGGGACCAGTTCCCGTTCCCGCGCCTGCCGCGACACAAACACCCGTTGCTCCCCTTCGCCCGGTCGAAGCTAAGCCCTCTCCGGCGCCGGTGCGCACAATGCCGCCCCCACAATCGGTTCCTCCTGCGCCCGCTGCGACTGATGCCATTGCCATCCACGAACGCGCCGACGCCGACATTCGCACCGTGACCGTGGCGCCCAAGAATGTCAGCGGCTTCAAGCTGCCGGCCAGCACCCTGTTGAATGCCGGTACCGGGCCGCAGGCTGTGCGCGAAGACGAGCTGCGCGAAGAAGCGCGTGTGCTGGTCGAGAAGTGTGCCGAATTCGATGTGCGCGGCCAGGTGGTGCAGATCAATCCAGGGCCGATGGTGACCACCTACGAATTCAAGCCCGAGGCTGGTGTGAAATACAGCCGTGTGACCGGACTGGCCGAAGATCTGTGCCTGGCGATGCGCGCGGAGAGCATTTTGATCGAGCGTATGGCCGGCAAAAGCACCGTGGGTATCCAGGTGCCGAACCACGAGCGCGAGACGATTCACTTGCGCGATGTGCTGGAATCAGAGACATTCTCGAAGGCAAAGTCGCGGCTCACGCTGGCCATGGGCAAGGACATCAACGGCCGCATCGTCACCGCCGATCTTGCGTCGATGCCCCACGTGCTGATCGCCGGTTCCACCGGGTCAGGCAAATCCGTCGCCATTAATGCGATGATCATGAGCCTGCTCTTCCGTACAACGCCACAGCAAGTTAGGCTCATTCTGGTCGATCCCAAGCGCGTCGAGCTCGGCATGTACGAGGGGATCCCGCATCTCTTCACGCCTATCATCACCGAGCCAAAACTCGCAGCAAATGCGTTGCGCAATGCCGTGCGCGAGATGGAGCGGCGCTTGAAGCTGCTGGCCAGCCGCAGTGTGCGGAATATCGACCAGTACAACAAATTATTTGAAGGCTCGATGCCGTTGCTCTTCGACGAGGGCGAGAACGAAGAGCCGCTGCCCTTTATCGTGATCATCATCGATGAACTGGCCGACCTGATGATGCTCGACCGTTCCAACGTGGAAGAGTCGATCACGCGGCTGGCACAGATGGCGCGCGCCGTGGGTATTCACCTCATTCTGGCGACCCAGCGTCCCAGTGTCGACGTCATCACCGGCCTGATCAAAGCCAACGTTCCCACGCGCATCAGCTTCCGGCTCGCCACAAAAGTGGACTCGCGCACGATTATCGACACCAACGGTGCTGAAGCGCTACTGGGCCGGGGCGACCTGCTATTTCTTCCGCCCGGGACGAGCAGGCTCATGCGGCTTCATGCTCCGTATGTCAGCGAAAAGGAAACTGCAGCTGTGGTTACGTTCTGGAAGGAACAGGGCGCTGCCCAGTATGCCGAAGGGTTCCTCGAGTCGCCGAAGGATGAACGGGCAAGCGTGGAAGGCGGCGGAAGCGGCGAGGAGGACGAAAGCGATCCGATGTTCGACGATGCAGTGCGGTTGGTCTTCGAATTCGGCAAAGCTTCAACCTCGCTCCTGCAGCGCCGTTTGCGCATCGGGTATGGCCGCGCCGCGCACCTGATTGACTTGATGGAGCGGGATGGACTGGTCGGCCCTGCCGATGGATCGCGACCGCGGGAGTTACTGAAGGCACCGGGATGGCTGCATGAAGTCTCGATTTCCGAGGAATAATAGGTATGTCCCCGCCTTCGCGGGGAGAGGAACGCAATGCTGGGCATAGGTGGGGACCGTGGTTTCGCAACAGTGTTGCTGATCGATGACGACCTGATCTGCCGCGAGGTGATCGCGACCCTCCTCACTCTGAATGGATACACGCTCCATACGGCCGTCGACGGTGCTGCAGCCGTGAAGATGCTCGATGAAGAGAAGTGCGAGCCGCAGGTCATTCTTGTCGATGTGCGGATGCCTGGGCTCAACGGCGTGCCGTTGATCGGAGAGTTGCGCAAGCGCAGCAAGGCCAGCATCTATGCGATCAGCGGCAGCAGCCTTCCCAAGGAACTTGAGTCGGTGGTCGACGGCTTCGTGCTTAAGCCATTCAACCCCGAGGCACTGCAGAAGCTGCTGGATGACCACAAGCCGCCTCCCCCGTCGGAACTAGGTTCGGAGGAGCCAGTGGTGAGTCCGAAGATCCTCAGTCAGTTTAGGCAGATGATGCCGGAACCAACGGTACGCGAGGTCTACGTCGCGGTGATCGCCGATCTGAAGAAACGGGGAGAGGCATTGGACGAGGCGATCGCCAAGCGGGACGTGGACCAGGTGAGGCGCATCGGGCACACGATCAAAGGCGGCTGCGGCATGGCTGGAGCGAGGCAGGCAGCTCGTCTCGGCGCACTTCTCGAGTCCGAGAGTGACCAATTGAATAACTCCGGAGCGATCCGCCATGAATTGAAACTGGCCTGGGAAAATCTGGAGCGTATGCTGGAAATGGAATTCCCAAGGTAACTTAGGTTTAGCTTCTGTAGAATCAGACAGGTAGCCAACTGGTGCAGAATGGTTCTACAGACTTGATTGCTGGGAGCTCGAGTGGAAGCGTTAACACGAATCGTATTGGCAGATGACCACCCCGTGGTCCGAATTGGCGTGCGCAATATGCTCACGAACGAAGAGGGATTCGACGTCGTCGGCGAGGCCGAGGACGGCGACGAAGCCATTACGCAGACGCTCGAACTTCAGCCCGACATTCTGCTTCTCGATGTAGCGATGCCACGCCTGCCGGGACTTGAAGCCATGCGGGCCATCATGAAGGGCTCGCCTTCGGTCAAGATTCTTCTCCTGACATCGACCATCACGACCCAGCAGATCATCGAAGCGCTGCACATCGGCGCGCGCGGCATCGTGTTGAAAGACGCCTTGGCCGGACACCTCAAGACGGCTATTCGCACCGTCACCGCCGGCGATTATTGGATCGGCGGCAAGCGGGTCGTCAACCTCATGGCCGCGCTGCACGATCTGATGCAGCAGGCGACTCCGCCCCAGCCCAAGACCTACGGACTGACTCCGCGCGAACTCGAAGTCGTTGGCTGCATCGTCGAAGGCTGCAGCAATCGGGACATCGCCAAGCAGTTCACTCTGAGCGAAGAGACGGTCAAGCGGCATCTGTCGAACATCTTCGACAAGACCGGCGTTTC
>CAZPEZ010000037.1:0-41447 GCA_964585715.1 uncultured Occallatibacter sp. | reverse complement strand
CTTGAACCCGCATGCCTCTCGGCGCCACCCCCTCAAGATGGTGTGTCTGCCAATTTCACCACTTCCGCTTGAGGCCAACCCTACAAGTATAGCAAAGGTTGGGGTCTGGAGTTGAGGCGGGGATGCTGTTCAACTCAGGTAGGTTAGCAAGGCAAAAGGACTCCGAATACCCGCCGTGTTAGACATCTAGTCGTTGCATCCAAGCGGCCAGCGATTGCTGGTCGCGAGTTCCGGCTGCGTGTGCGCGACGCACGTTGGCGCGTTCAGTTTGATTGCGATTCTGGCTGAGCTTGAACTTGCCTTCGATGCGCTCAATGGGGATACGAAAGCCAACGATTCCCGCCAGCATGGTGCGTTTGAAGCCGTCGGGAAGATCGCGCCAGCGCTCAGCATAAGCAGGCTCGTGCATGGCGATCAGATCTTTCAGGAGCGCATCTTTCGCATGGTGATCCTCGATTGTCTCCAGAGTCCCGTACGCGTGGATGGCGATGTAGTTCCAAGTAGGAACCGAAAGGTCTTCGGTGTACAAGGTCGGCGAAACGTAGCTGTGTGGGCCAGAGAAGACGACGAGTGTTTCCTGGCCGGCCAACGCCTGCCAATGACGATTTGCCTTGGCAAAGTGGCCCTCGATCAAGCCGTGCTCACCTTGGTCCTTCACGATGAGGGGAAGATGGGTGGCTGTGGGCTGACCAGACTCCATGCCGCAAGGCCCGAAGAGTACCGCAAACGAATTCTCGCGCATGGCCTGGAGAAGGACGGAGCGATCGGCGATCTGGTTGAACCGTGGAGTGTACATGGATTGTTTACTGGATCCGTTCGAACCGGAAACCTGCTTCGCGGAGGGCGTGGCTAATCGCGGTGATATGCGTCGCCCCGCGTGTTTCCAGAGTTACATCGATGACGGTCTCGCCTAAGCTGACCCCATAATAAGCGCGGTTGTGCAGGGTTTCGACGATGTTGGCGCGCTCCCGTGCAAGTATCTCCGTGAGATGAAGCAGAGCGCCGGGGCGGTCCTGCAAATACACGCGGATGCGGAGCAAACGTCCATCTTTCACCAAGCCTCGTTCGATGATCTTTGCGAGCAGTGTCACGTCGATGTTGCCGCCGCAAACGAGCACTACGGTGCGGCGGTGACGGAGATTGGCTTTTGCCTGCACAACCGCGGCCAACGCGGCGGCTCCGGCGCCCTCGGCGAGGGTCTTTTCTTGCTCGAGAAGCATGAGGATGGCGCTGGCGATTTCCTCGTCGTCGACGGTGACGATTTCATCGACATAGCGCCTGACCAGAGGGAGCGTTACGTCGCCGGCACGGCGTACTGCGATGCCATCTGCAATGGTCGCTTCGGGTGCAATGGTGACGGGCTTGCCGGCCTCGCGTGCGCGCAACATGGAGGGAAGGCGCTCCGGCTCGACTCCAATGACGCGGATACGCGGGTTGGTTTCTTTGAGAGCGCAACCGATACCGGAGATGAGCCCGCCGCCACCGATGGGCACGACGACAGCTTCGATGTCCGGGACCTGTTCGAGCAATTCGAGCGCGATGGTGCCTTGGCCAGAGATGACATCGGGATCGTCGAAGGGATGAATGAACGTGCAGCCGTCTTCGAGGCGACGGCGCATGGCCTCTTCGCAGGCCTCGTCGTAGCTCGCACCGTGGAGGATCACCTCCGCGCCGTAACCGCGTGTGGCGGCGACCTTAACGAGGGGCGTGGCGAGAGGCATCACGATTTGCGCACGGATACCTCGAGCCGCCGCATGAAACGCGACACCCTGCGCGTGATTGCCTGCGCTGGCTGCGATCACTCCACGTTTGCGCTCGGACTCAGAGAGGGTGAGGAGCTTGTTGAGCGCACCTCTTTCCTTGAAGGATCCAGTGCGTTGCAGGTTTTCCAGTTTCAAATGCAGTGGCAAGCCAACAAGTTCCGAAAGATGGTGAGAAAGGTGGCAGGGAGAAACATGGATTGCCTCACCAATACGGGCTCGCGCGACCTGAATGCTGGCGAGACTTACAGAGTCCAAGGAAGATTCCTCCATTAGAATTGCAGACCAGAAAGTGAAAGCCACCAACCGCGCTGTCGGGGAGGTGGCCTGAAATCCAGTGACGCTTCGCAGGTTTCTTCAGGTTCCGATCCCGTCCAACTTGTCCTCTGTAATTCGGATGGACGCTGCAGGAGCCCAAGCGCCATTAGCCTGCGGCGACATGGAATTGGAATGAAGCGGGTTCATCCTTCCCATTGAAACACATCGGCTTTGTTCGATGCGAGCCGCCGTCTGTACCGAGAGTCCGATTTGAACGGGAGCGGAGGTTACTCTTCCAAGTCGGTGAGGATGAATTCGAAGCCTTCTCCATCCGATCCCCAGCGCACGATGCGCGAGTTGACGGTGATCGTGTCGGCAGGATCGTCTCCCTTTGAGCCGAGACGCTGCAGGGTCATGCGCACCACGGTACCGGGCATCCAGCGTTCGTCGGTTTGAAGGTAGAACCCCGTGACGCTGATATTTGAGATACGCTGCGGCGCAGGGGACCCGCCCGTGAAGTAGTAAGCAACCAAGCCCGAAAGAGACTGCCGATCCGCGCGCCTGCGGTCCTCGGGCTCGTCAGGCTCCTGGATGACTAAGTGCGGGAACAGCCATCGGAGCAGTCGTACCTTCCAGGGGTATTTCTGGGGGGATGCCGGGGCACGCCTGTAGGTTGTGGGTGCAACCTCCGGGGCGGGAGCTATGCCTGCCGGCGCTTCAAATGTCGGTTCGGCTTTGGAGGGACTGCGAACGAGCGAGGGCTGAGAAATCTGAATAGAAGAGGCTTGCGCGGCTCCAGCGGGGGCGGCCTGCACATGCAGTCGATCGGGCAGCGGTGTGACAATCAGCTCTGACTCTGCAGGATGTTCTTCACGCGGCGGGGTGGGTCTCACGCTCGGGGTAAAGAAGTCCTGTGCGCTGGGAGGGGCTTGGGCTGAGGCCTGCGGGTTCTGGGAGGTGAATTCAGCAGCCGCGGATTCCTGCATCCACGGGGTCGGATCTGAGTGTTCGACGGCGGATTCGAGCCCGGTCGATGGAGCGGCCCCTTCGGTTGGTTGCCGCTCTTTGAGCTCGGTTTGAGGTTCCGTTTGTGGAGGAGCAGGCAGCGAAGAGAAGAAATGCTGTGAGAACTCAGGACTCGGCTGGAGCGCCGTTTCAAGAACAGGAGCCGATATTGTCGGTGCTACCGCAGGCGCCAGAGATTTCGCGACGGCTGGCGGTTCTACCTCGGCCGGGGCGGCCTCAAACTCGAGTCGATCGCCCTCGCGGGTCTGCGATTGAGTGACCGAGGCGGGGGGAAGCACGAGGGCGCTGGCTGGACGGCCCTTGAAAGGTGCGAACTCGCCATCTTTGGACAGTGCCACCGCATGGAGAACGAGGTTTTCTTTGTCCAGATAGACCAGATCGAAGGGAGAGAGCGTTCTGGCAACGGGTACACCCTTGAAATTCGTGAGCCACAAACCAGTGCGGGATTCCGCCGGTAAGCCCTCGATCAGAACCTTCAGAACCTTCAGGGGCTCGAGGGCAGCATTCACTGAAGTGACCGAAGTGCTCACTTGGCTGTCCCGGGTCTGGTTCTTGACGATGAATTTCCTGGCTACCATAGGCCCCCAAAGAGAATAAACACCTCAACTCGCCGAATCGAGCTCGATTCTGTCCGTCTTTACAGAGACACAGTCCGGGGAGCGAACTTGAGCGAAACAGGAGAGCAAATCTGTTGACATGCGCGAGCCGTCCTTACTCTCGTATGGTTTCGATCAATCCTACAGTCAAAGCAGATTTAGAATGGCGACGTCTGTAATCAATGGGTCGATCTTTTCGTGGGCGTCATGCGCTTTTGCGTTGGGTTGCTCCACGCAAGGCGTGCGGTATTCACGCATCCATCGTTGCGGCTCGTGCTGAACATTTTCCTCTTTCCGAAGAAATACCGTCAAGCAGTGCGGGCGAGGCGATGCCTGAAGCACAGCGCGGGGTCCCCGGCAGCGTCGGCGTCCCGATGTTTTCTCAAACCCGGGATGCGCATGACCGCAAACCTCATTCCGGCGCGGACCGTCCGTTGGCCACCAGCTCTGAGGCTTGCTGCCTCTTCTCCCGGGCAATCCGGTTGAGGTGATACTGAAAGTAGACGAAGGAAAAGAGGGCAGTCATGATCAGATTCAGGCGAAGACCGACGGGCTCGCGGCGGTTGTAGTGATCAAGGAGTTCTTCGCGGATCTCGAAGATTGCAACGATCCACAGGAGCCATGAGAAGAGAAAGCCTGTAGCGAAGGAAGCAAGGGCCCAATAGAGAGACAAGGAACGCTCGTCGATTCTGCGAATCCAGATGCAGAGATAGATGGGCCAGGCGGCGATCACGAGGTTCACCAGGAACTCGCGATAGGGTTGCGGCACAAGCCAGAGCACTAACCCCTCAGAACCGGCCATAGCAACAAGGAGCAGAGCCCAATGCAAGCGAGGAGGAGGCGGGTAGGAGGCCTTGTATCTTGCAACATGCGGGATCGGGCTCCGGTCCATCTTCTGGATCACCTAACCATTCCACTGAGCTAGAAAATAGCACATAGCTTAGAGAAGGAATCGAGTTCAAGTAAGTGCTGTCCCTCGGGAGCAGGATCGATCTCAGCGTGCTCCAGGACCCATGTGTCCTTGTGAAAGAGGAAGACAGCGTGTAGTCCGGCGGCCAACGCGGGATTGATATCGCTCTTCGGGCTATTGCCGATCATCCATCCTGAGCCATGACTGAGTTCGTGACGCTGCATCACGGAATGATAGGCTGCAGGATCTTTCTCGGCGACAATCTCGACGGCAGAGAACATATCTGCGAGCCCAGAGCGAGCTAACTTGTCGGCTTGCTCTGCGTGGTTCCCCTTGGTCATGAGAATGAGTTTGTGACGCGCGGACAGCTCGCCGAGAGTGGGAGCTACTCCGGGCAGAAGCTCAATCTCCTGGTCTGCGATGGCTTGAGCAAATCCTAGAATTCGATGACGGTTCTCGTCCGTCATGGGCGCAGGACTTAGGCGTTCGAAGCAAGTGACAAGAGACTGCTTAAAGCTGTGGAGGCCATAGCCGTGCGCGAGGATGGTCTCGCGTTCCACTGCGTTCAGCTCTTGACGCACCTGAGCAGGGGAGTAATCACGATGGTTCACGTAGCTGATAAAGGCGGCGATTGCGCGCTCGAAGTAGACGTTGTTCTCCCAGAGCGTATCGTCGGCATCGATCAGCAACGTCTGGCCGGAGAGGAATTGAGCCATAACTCCATCGTAGCGAATCGAGTACGGTGCGCTCGACGCTTTGGAATGTGAATAACGAGGGCCCTTCTCTCCTTAGGTAAGGACGCAATGCGCGAGGAAAATCCTTTTCTTCAAGCGAGCGCAAAGAAAGCGCTGCAAGTCCTTTGCTTTTGGGACCTATGCTAGATTTTGCGGATTTTGACCGGGCCAAAGTATTGAAAATAAAAATAGTAGAAAAAGTAATTGACAATCGTTTTGAATTAGAAGTAAATTGGTGATGGTCACTCTTGACCAATTGGAGAATAAACATGCGCAGTATTCTTGTATCCACGCTTTTTCTCTCCACCGTGCTCCTCCACGGCCAGACCAGCACGAACGGCCAGAGTGCCACCCTGGAGGCTCGCAACACCACCGCCAACACTCTTTCCTCAGGCACCGATGCAGGCATCGCGCCCCAGGCGCGAAGGGTCAGCACCGGGGTCGTCTATCCCAAGCTGATTTCCGGTCCGAAGGTGGCTGTCTCGACCAGCGATTTCGCCACCCCCAACCTTTCCACTCAGCAGGCGATCGTGAGCTTCCGCGTCGATGAAAACGGCGTCCCGCAGAACGTTCACCTCGTCAAGTCCGTGAACCAGGCCGTGGATTCGCGCGTGCTTGCGGCGGTACGTGAGTATCACTTTGTCCCTGGCATGCTCGACGATCGTACTGTGCCGGTCGACGTGAACCTGGTGATGAACTTCGAACAGAGGTAAATCCGTCAGGCGATCAACCGAGAACCCCTCCGTGGCGATGTCACGGAGGGGTCTTCATTTCCGGAGGACCGCAGCCCTAACGCAACGCAGGCCGAGTGGCTCCCGAGGCTTCAGGCTGTGCCCGCAGCCACGACCGAAGTTCGGGCTCCTGCAGCGATCGCAGTTCAATGCAGCCATTGATGTGCTCGATGGCATGTCGGAGGGACACGTCTGCGGCGGCGACTTTATGCGTGGTGAAAAACTGTTCCACGTTGTCTCGATCTGCGGACGAACAGAACGTGTCGGTCGAGTCCACCAAGGCTGCACCCATATTGGCGGTGAACTGAGCCTGGACCTTGTCCCAGTGCGTCTGGATGAACTGCCAGGTTTGAGCACGATTCTGCTCAATCGCCATTTCGATCGCAAGCTGAAACACCGCATCCTGATTGCGGACTTGACTCGAAACGGCCAGGTCGAGGGCACGCGCCACCAGTTCTGGATCCTCGAAGACGGCAAGGCGCCGAAGCGCGTCTGTCTGGAGCTCCGGATTGGTCGAAGTTTCGTAGATGTGGAGCAGTCTGTCAAAGAGTGCGCTGTCGCCGTGGCTTGACGCGAGAGAGAGCGCCGACTCCCGCAATGTAGGTTCGATGGAGGTCGGATCAGACAGGTACTTCTCCGTGAGTTCGTGTGCCTGGGCAAGGGTCACAGGATCTTTGCCATAGAAGCCGAGCACTGTGAAGAGCTGCCCGCGCAACTCACGCAGGTTCGGTGAGTCGCTGGGCGACGGGGGCGGAAGTTTCGCATAGCGCGGCGAGAAGGTGTGTCGAACCCAGGCCGAGAGGGCGCTCTTCTCCTCGGGTGAAGCGGCAACTCGTTCGTAGAGTGTGCCTACTCCGTCGACAGCGCTCGCGATCACGGCCGCACTGGGATCGTCTTTGACTGCGGCGACCAGATCGAGGAAATCGCCTGCGGACGCCTTGTCGGCGCGCAACTTTGCCCATTCATCGCCGATCAGACTGATCCGCTCCGCAGGTGCGAGCGCCGTTTCGGCATTGGCAACGAGTGCTAGATAGACGGACGGCGGGTACAGGCTCCGGTAGTATCCAAGCCCGCCAGCGTTCGCAAATAGGATGCCGTCTGCTGGGATGCGCAGAGAATCGATCCGCGGAGTCAGCACTGCGCAATCCTCGGCCGGGCCGCCGGTGTTGAAACAAACCGGAAGAACCCATTTCTGTGCCGGATTCGGCTTGACTCCTGGGCTGAGGAAGAATCGCGTCTGGGCAACGCCAACCCGACCGTTGGCAGGTTCGCTGAAGGTGAGAACCGGGACACCTGGCTGGGCAACCAGACTCTCCATAATGCGGTCGACCGGCTTGTGACTCACCGCGGTCTCAGCATTCCAGAAGTCTTCCGCCGTCGCATTCCCGTAAAGATGAGCGGCCAGATAGTTGTGCACTCCCTGGCGGAAAGTTTCCTGACCGATGTAGTTCTCGATGGAGTCGAGGACGTGGCCTGCCTTGCCGTAGGCGATTCCATCGAACATCTGGTTGATCTCGTCGGGCGTGTCGGCTCGGGCGCGAATCGGCCGTGTGGTCGGCTGTGCGTCGATGTTGAGCGTCTTGTCGAAGTCGACTGCGACAGCTTCCTCCATGTGCCATTCGGGGTACATCACGCCGACGGCCTTGGCCTCCATCCAGGTCGCGAATCCCTCGTTGAGCCAAACATTGTCCCACCACTGCATGGTGACAAGATCTCCGAACCACTGGTGGGCCATCTCATGCGCGATGTCGACTGCGACGACTTGACGGGCATCCATCGAGGCGGTCTTCTCATCGAGGAGCATGGTCGTTTCGCGATAGGTGATCGCGCCGAAGTTCTCCATCGCTCCGGCTTCAAAGTCGGGCAGGGCAATCAGATCGAGCTTCTTTAGTGGATAAGGGATGCCGAAGTAGGTGTTGTAGTAGTGGAGCATGAACTTGGCGACTTTAACGCTGTAGGGAGTCAGGCCAACCTTCTCGGGAGTTGCACAGCCCCGAATGGCGACGCCGTCTTGCTCTCCGCTGGTGCACTGAAAATCTCCGACGAGAAAGGCAAGGAGATACGTCGACATCTTCGGAGTCGTGAAGAAGTGGAGCATGTGCTTGCCTGCAACAGGCCCGGGAGTGTCGCTTTCGATCGCGGTGTTCGAGATCGCTGTGTCGCCGGAGTCGACGATGAGCGAGACATCGAAGGTAGCCTTGAGCGCGGGCTCGTCGAAGGATGGAAAGGCGCGCCGTGCATCTGTCGATTCGAACTGAGTGACGGCGTAGTTGCGGCGTGTGGTTTTGGAGAGATAGAAGCCACGCAGCTCGTTGTTCAGAATGCCGGTGTACTGGATTCGAAGGGTTGCTTTGCCGGCGGGGATTGGGTGAGGGAAGCGCAGAGTCGCTTGCTGCTTATCGGCGTCGAGCGACACGGTCGCGGTTTCCTCTGTTCCATGATCCGTTGCCCATGCGGATTGGAAAGCGATCTCTGCGGAGTTGAGCGTGATGGTGTCGGTCGCGTTCTTGAGAACGACATCGATCGATTCGGTGCCGGAGAATGTGGCGTTCTTCAGATCCGGCGTCAAGGTGAGTTGGTAGTGTTCGGGAACGGCAGTCGAGGGAAGCCGCTGCGCGTTGACCCGCGATGTGGAGGCTCCAAGAAGACAAGCGAGCACCGTCGCGGCCGAGAGCGCCGCAGGTGCGCAAGAGGGGGGACAACTTCTTTTCATTTACTCCTCGTGTGTGTCGTGTATGGCAACATGGGCCCGGATTGTGGCTTCAAAAAAGTACATCAAAGTGAGTGTTCCGTCGGCAGATCGCTGCTCGATTCCACGGTCTTCTTCGAACGCAGGGAATCCAGCAGTAACAGACATGCTCCGGTAACGATCGAGCTGTCGGCAACATTGAAATCAGGCCAGTGGTAACCGAAGATATGGACCTCGATGAAGTCAACGACCGAGCCCAAGACGATGCGATCGTGAACGTTTCCGAGTGCTCCGGCCAAAACGAGCGCAAGCGCGATGGTGGTCAGATTGAACTGGCTGCCAAGGCGAATCATGGCGAGGAGCACTACGACCGCTGCCAGAAGGGAGAAGCCGATCAGCACCCAGCGGACGGTGCCCGGCGCTGCGGAATCGGCAAAGAGCGAGAATGCGGCGCCTTCGTTGGTCCAATGCGTGATGCGGAGGAGGCCCGGGATCACGGGGATGGCGCCGCCGATCGGAATCCGGGCCGTCACGGCGGTCTTTGTCAGCCGGTCGAGAAAGATGAGAGCGGCAGAGATCAAAAGCAGCCAAGGCAGGCGGCGCGGTGCGGCGAAGCTCACTAGGCTCCCTCCTCCGGCGGATCGATCCCCATCTCTCTCAAAGCCGAATTGCAGCGCGAGCAGACGTTCTCCCATACGCCATATTTCGACACTTCCGGCATGAAGTTCCAGCAGCGAGCGCACTTGTGGCCGGAGGCGGGGAGGATCTTGGCGACAAGCTCTTTGCCCTCGAAGACACGGACTCGGGAGACGTTGACGATCTCTTTCAGGCCGGCTGCATGGCGTTTGAGGAGTCGAAGCAACTCACCCGGGGCAGCAATCTCGACATCTGCCTCGAGGCCTTTGCCAATGCGCTTGGCCTGACGCTCTTCTTCGAGTAGGCGGAGCACCTCGTCGCGCACGGCGAAGATCTGCTTCCACTCCTCGAGGAGCTTCCCAGGTTCTTCGGAGAAGATCTCTTCGGGTTTCGGAAAGAGGGCGAGGTGGACGCTTGCCTGCCGGCCCTCGACTTTGGGCAGGTGCTCCCACACTTCGTCGGCGGTGAAGCTGAGGATGGGCGCGACGAGGCGGACGAGAGCTTCGGTGATCTGCCAGAGAACGGTCTGCGCAGAACGGCGTGCAGAGTTCGAGGGCGCGAAGGTGTACATCCGATCCTTCAAGATGTCGAGATAGAAAGCGCTCAAGTCGACGATGGCGAATTCGTTCACTGCCTGATAGACACGGTGGAACTCGAACGCCTCATACCAGGTGAGGATCTTTTCGGCCAGATCGCGGGTGCGTGCGAGCATGTACCGATCGAGCGGCAGGAGGTCGGCTTCGGCGATGCGATCGCGGGCCGGATCGAATCCGTTCAAATTGCCGAGCAGGAAACGGAAAGTATTCCGCAGCTTGCGATAGAGCTCAGCGCAACGCTGCATGAGGTTTTCGCTGGCGGCCATGTCTTCGCGGAAGTCCACCGAGGCGACCCAAAGGCGCACGATCTCCCCGCCCAAGCGTTCGGCGATGTCGACGGGATCGACGCCGTTGCCGAGGGATTTCGCCATGGCGCGACCCTGCTCGTCGAGGGTCCAGCCGGCTGTCGAGACGTGGGAATAGGGAGCGCGGCCACGCAGTGCGACCGAGGTGAGCAGAGAAGAGTGGAACCAACCGCGGTGCTGATCACCGCCCTCGAGGTAGAGGCACTGGGTGCCCTTTCCCTCTTGAAATTCCTTGTAGGGGGATCTCAGGTCGCGATCCGATTCGCAGACGGCAAACCAGCTTGTGCCGGAGTCAAACCAGACGTCGAGAATGTCGGTCTCCTTCCGAAACTCGGTGTCGCCGCAATGACTGCACTTGGCGCCGCCGGTCACGAGAGGCACGACATCCGCGGTATACCAGGCTTCGGCGCCTTCCCGATCGAAGAGGTCGACGATCTTGCGGTTCAGGGCGGGATCGAGGATCGGCTGATGGCATCCTTCGCACAGGAAGACGGCGATGGGCACGCCCCAGATGCGTTGGCGGCTGATGCACCAGTCGGGTCGCGTCGCGATCATGTTAGTGATACGTTCTTTGCCCCACGAAGGATCCCAGACCACCTTGTCGATCTCTTCGATCGCCAGTTGACGAAAGGTCGTCTCCGAGCCGTCGGCGCGCTTCACCTTGGTCTCGAGCGAGATGAACCACTGCTCGGTAGCGCGGAAGATGACGGGGTGGTGGCAGCGCCAGCAGTGCGGATAGGAGTGCTCGAGGTCAGAGGAACCGAGCAATGCGCGCTGCTCTTCGAGCATGGCCAGGACGATCGGGTTGGCGGCCCAGACGGTCAGCCCCTCGAACGGCGGCAAGGCAGCCAGCGGCCAGGCATCGTGGTCGACGTGCATTCTGCCGGCAGCGTCCACGCTTGTGGTCTGATCGAGGCCGTAGCGCTGACCTGTGTAGAAGTCGTCGGCGCCGTGCGAAGGAGCAGTGTGGACCGCGCCGGTACCGGTGTCGGCGGTGACATAGGTGGCCAGCACACCCAGAATGCTGCGCTCGAGGAAGGGGTGCTTGAAGGTGGCGTGCTCGAGCTTCGCCCCTTTGAAACGGGCGACCTCCTGGGTCTTGCCGAGCCGGCAGGCGGAGATGACCGAAGCGGCCAGTTCCGCTGCGACGATATACACCGGGTCAGTGGCGGAAGCCGGGCTCTTGGGATCGCCGCTGGCGGTCACGGCGACATACTCAAAGTCGGGATGGAAGGCGACGGCCATCGACGCGGGCAGCGTCCACGGCGTCGTGGTCCAGATGATGGTGTAGACTTCGCGATCCTTGAGGGACGGGTCCAGGGCCTCTGGGGGGGACGTCAACCGATAGCGCACATAGATCGAGGGGCTGGTATGCATCTCGTATTCGACTTCGGCCTCGGCAAGCGCGGTTTGGTCGTGGGTGCACCAGTAGACGGGTTTGAGCCCGCGGTAGACGAATCCCTTCTCAAGAAAGCCGTAGAAGGCTTCAAGGGTGCGAGCCTCGTAGTCACGCGCCATGGTCCTGTACGGTTGATCCCAGCGGCCGAAACAGCCGATGCGCTGGAATTGTGAGGTCTGCATTTCGATGTACTTTTGCGCGTAGGCACGGCAGGCATCCAGCACATCGGGCACCGGCATCTCAAGCTTCTTTCGGCCCAGTTCCTCATCGACCTTGATTTCGATGGGGAGGCCGTGGCAATCGTAGCCCGGCACGTAGGGAGAATCGAAGCCGGCCATGGTTTTCGATTTGACGACGAAGTCTTTGAGTCCCTTGTTGAGGGCGTGCCCAAGGTGGATTGGCCCGTTGGCATAGGGAGGGCCGTCGTGGAGAAGATAAACAGGACGTCCTTTGGCAGCTTTGCGCAGCTCATCGTAGAGGCGCAGTTCGGTCCAGCGAGCGAGCCGAAGTGGTTCATTCTGTGGCAAGTTCGCCTTCATCGGGAAGGCAGTTTGAGGCAAGGTTAAGGTCGCCTTCAACTCCGGCGCTGGAGACATGGACACTCCCAGATTCTTCAAGCAAAGGTGTTCTCTGTCAGTGTAAATGTTGAGGAAAGTTTTCGGTAACGAGTACCAAGATCACCCGTCTATTGTTTATGGGAATCTTGTACCCTACGGTGTATGAGACCCGGGAGGGTAGCAAGAATGAGCCCGGGGTCTCGGTGCTGCAGACATCGACAGGCAGTGTCGAGCATAATGATGGGAATGGCCTCCCGTCCGGGCGCTTCCCAAGAGAGCAAGAGCAGGCGATAAGGCCGCCGGCAGACATGGCAAACGATTTACTGACCCAGCCACAAGCGATCTCCGAAGCCACACGCGTGACGAGCGGGCACGAGCTCGACGCCTTTCTTGGCAAAGCTTTCGAGGAGAAGCCTGTCTGGCAAACGCTCTACGAGAACCTTCGGGATGTCTTCTTCCCGGTGAAGCTTCCCCCTCTGCAGTTGACGTCCACGCCGATCCCGGTTCCTGACCGGATGGCTGTGAAGGCCAACCCCTGGGCGATCGGGATTTCCACCACATTCAACGTGATCGTAGTGCTTCTGGCGATTTGGCTGGGGATTCACGTGGTGCAGAACATCGTGAAGCCTCCGTTGCAGGCGACCAACATCGACGTTGGAACGTTCGATCTGAAGGCGCCGAAGGCTGGTGTCGCTGCGGGCGGTGGTGGCGGCGGCGGTTCGCACGACATTGTCGATCCGATTAAGGGCAAACTCCCGCCGCGGATGAAGGACCCGATCACGCCGCCGATGACTCCGATTCTGGAGCAGCCGAAGCTTGCGGTGCCTTCGGCGATCAACGTCCAGCAGAACATTCAACTGCCCGACAATCCGAACCTGCCGAACATCGGCGTGACGAGGTCGGCCAACGTAACGCTGGCGTCGAATGGGCAGGGCGGCGGCAGCGGCATGGGCACAGGATATGGCGGTGGTCTGGGATCGGGGACTGGGAACGGATTTGGACCCGGAACCGGAGGCAACGCGGGCGGCGGCGTCTACCAGATTGGCGGCGGCGTCTCGGCGCCCGTGGCGATCTTCACGCCCGAAGCTGAGTTTTCCGATGAAGCGCGCCGCGCCAAGTATCAGGGCGTTTGCCTGATCTCGTTGATCGTCGACGCGCAAGGGAATCCTCAGGACCCGCGCGTGATTCGCGCGCTCGGCATGGGACTGGACGAGAAGGCGATGGAAGCGGTGCGCAAATACAAGTTCAAGCCGGCAATGAAGGATGGGCGGACGCCTGTACCAGTTCGCATCACCATCGAGGTCAATTTCAGACTGTACTGAGGTTTCCTGACCAAGAGGAGCAAAGGGCGAGGCGCAATGCGCTTCGCCCTTTTGCTTTTGCACCTGGCACCGAGTGAATCGATTGAGCTGTGATACCCTTCGCTCGTAAAAAGGGGATCGGTATCGGCGATGCGTAGTTTGCGTAGGGCTCGATTTCTATGGGGAATGGTGGTCTTGGTGTGGCTTGGTGCTGCCCGGTTTGGTTCCGGACAGGATGATCCGTTTCGCGATCCGAAGCTGGGGGACGATCAACGGATTGCCGATCTGCTGGGGCGGCTGACGATCGCAGAGAAGATCGACCTGATGTCGGACCATCCGAAGATTCCTCGACTGGGCATCGTGTTTTCAGGCCAGGTGGAGGGGCTGCATGGCTTGGCGCTGGGCGGCCCAGCAGGCTGGGGTGGACGCGGACGACAGCCGGTGCCCACGACGACGTTTCCGCAGGAGAAGGGGCTGGGGGCGACCTGGGATCCAGATTTGCTCGAAAAGATCGGGGCGCTGGAGGGCTACGAGGCTCGCTACTACTACCAGAATCCGGTCTTCGATCGAGGAGGCGTGGTGGTACGCGCGCCCAACGCTGATCTGAGCCGCGATCCGCGCTGGGGCAGGACGGAAGAGTCCTATGGAGAAGACCCGTTTCTCGTCGGGAGGCTCACCGTGGCCTTCGCCCGCGGCCTGCAGGGCCCCGATTCGAAGCACTGGCAGGCAGCTTCGCTGATGAAGCACTTTCTGGCCAACGAGAACGAGGACGGGCGCGCTCACAGTTCGTCCGATTTCGACGAGCGGCTCTTTCGGGAGTATTACTCGGTGCCGTTTCGAATGGGATTCGAAGAGGGCGGCTCCCGCGCAGTGATGGCCGCGTACAACTCGTGGAATGGAATCCCGATGATGATTCATCCCGTGCTCAAGGACGTGATGATCAAGGAGTGGGGCAACGACGGACTGATCTGTACGGATGGCGGGGCGCTCGGTTTGCTGATCACCGCTCACAAGACGTTCCCCGACAAGGAGCATGGCGCGGCGGCTGCGGTGAAGGCCGGGATCAATCACTTTCTCGATACCTACAAAGACGATCTGACGCAAGCGGTGAAGGACGGGCTGATCACGGAAGGCGAGATCGACGCGTCGTTGAAGAACTTGCTGCGCCTTTATCTACGACTCGGAGAGATGGACCCTCCGGGCGTCGATCCCTACGCAAAGATCGGCCGCGAGACAGGTGGAGAACTGCCCCCATGGGAGCGCGCATCGAGCAAGGCTTTGGCGCGGCTGGCGACCGATGAGTCGATCGCGCTTCTCAAGAATGAGGCCGGCGTGCTGCCGCTCGATCGCACGAAGCTGAAGACGATTGCGGTGATCGGCCCATGGATCGACCAGGTGCTGCAGGACTGGTACAGCGGAACGTGGCCTTATTCGGTCACGATTCTCGACGGGATACGCGAGGCGGCCGGACAGGGGATCAAGGTGACGTTCGCGGATGGCTCGAATCCTGAAGAGGCCGCGAAGGTAGCGCATGCGGCGGACGTAGCGATCGTCGTCGTGGGCAATCATCCCGAATGCAACGCGGGTTGGGACGTGTGCCCCACGCCTTCGAATGGCAAAGAGGACATGGATCGCAAGACGATCGCGCTGGAGCAGGAGGATTTGGTCAAGAGGGTTTTCGCCGCAAATCCCAACACCGTCGAAGTGCTGCGGTCGAGCTTTCCCTATGCAATTGTGTGGAGCCAGCAGAATGTACCGGCGATCGTGCACATGACGCACAGCAGCCAGGAAGAGGGGCACGGATTAGCCGATGTGCTCTTCGGTGCGTACTCACCCGCCGGAAGGCTGACGCAGACCTGGCCGACGGAAGATGCGCGGCTGTTGCCGATCATGGACTACAACTTGCTCGACGGGCGAACCTATCTCTACAGCAAGGAAAAACCGCTCTACGCGTTTGGATTTGGCCTGAGTTACGCGAAGTTTTCGTATGAGAGCCTGGATTTGAGCGCGCCGAGTGTGAGCGCCGATGGACGTGTCACCGTGAGCGTGAAGGTGAAGAATATGGGAGATCGAGCAAGCGATGAGGTTGTGCAGCTCTACCTGCAACACCTCGGCTCTGCGGTGACGAGGCCTCGGTTGGAGTTGAAGGGATTCAAGCGGGTGCGGATCGAGGCTGGATCGGAGAATACGGTCACGATGGAACTGAAGGCGCGCGACCTCGCGTATTGGGATGTTGCTGCTCATGCGTGGCGCGTGGAAAAGGAAAGAGTCCGTCTTCTCGCGGGCGGCTCGAGCGACAGTTTGCCCGTGAACGCCGATCTCGAGATCAGCAGCACGCAGACGTTAGGTCCTTAGTTTCCGATCCACGAAGTCGATCTGAATTGACAGCAGGCCGGGTCGATTCGCACCATGGAAGGGAATCCAGGAGCAATATTTTGAAGTCGCTCGAACATCGTTGCAGTTCGCCGTTTCATTTTGTTCTCATCTCCCTTCTTTTCGCTTCATCGACAAGCAGCGCGCAGAGTGCTGTGACGCTCGACCTGATGCCCTTGCCGGCCCACGTGGTGATGGGCGCCGGGCAACTCCCGGTCAATGGGAGCTTTTCAGTTGAACTCAAGGGATATACGGAAACACGCCTTGTGGCAGCGAAGGAGAGATTCCTGGCGACGCTCGGCCGCGAGACCGGGATTCCGTTCGGGAAGGACGCCCAACCCGACGGGGCGACGCTGACGATTCAGACCGTTGGCGCCAGTGAGGCCGTGCAGAGGTTGGGCGAAGACGAGTCGTACAAGCTCGAGGTCACGGCGGACCACGCCCGGCTGACGGCGCCGAATCCGCTCGGGGTTCTGCATGGGTTGCAGACCTTTCTTCAGCTGGTCCGCATCACACCCACTGGGTTCGCGGTTCCCTCTGTGACGATCGACGACCAACCGCGCTTTCCATGGCGGGGGTTGATGATCGACGCGGGTCGGCATTTCATGCCGATCGACGTGATCGAGCGGAATCTCGACGGCATGGAAGCCGTGAAGATGAACGTCTTTCACTGGCATCTCTCCGAGGACCAGGGTTTTCGCATCGAGAGCAAGCTCTTCCCTCTGCTCCAGGAGAAGGGATCGAACGGGCTCTATTACACACAGGCGCAGGTTCGCGCGGTTGTGCAGTATGCGCATGACCGCGCGATTCGCGTGGTTCCGGAGTTTGACGTGCCATGCCACACGACGGCCTGGTTTGCGGGGTATCCGGATTTGGCAAGCGGCAAGGGTCCATATGAGGTCGAAACGCGCTGGGGAGTCATGGACCCGGCGATGGATCCGACGCGCGAGAGCACGTACCGGTTCCTGGATCGTTTCTTCGGCGAGATGACGGCGCTCTTTCCGGATGCCTACTTTCATATTGGTGGGGACGAGTGCGACGGGAAAGAGTGGAACGCCAACCCAGCAATCGATGCCTTCAAGAAAGCTCATGGCCTGAAGGACAATGCCGCGCTTCAGTCGTACTTCAGCGCGCGCGTGCAGAAGCTCGTTGCCGGACACGGCAAGATTATGGAGGGCTGGGACGAAGTGCTGCAGCCGGACACGCCAAAGGACGTGGTCATCCAGTCGTGGCGCGGGCCGACGGCGTTGGCTGCGGCGGCGAAGCAGGGAAACCGTGGCCTCCTCTCGACTGGGTACTACATCGATCTGAACCAGTCGGCGGCCGAGCACTATCTGGCGGACCCATTGGCGGGAGATGCGGCATCGCTGACGCCGGACGAGAAGGCGCGTATCCTCGGCGGGGAAGCGACCATGTGGAGCGAGTTTGTGACACCCGAGAACGTCGACAGCCGCATCTGGCCGCGCACGGCCGCGATCGCCGAGCGCTTATGGTCGCCGCAGGACGTCCGCGATTTGACTTCGATGTATCTGAGGCTTGGAGTTGTGTCGCACAAGCTGCAGTCCTACGGTCTCGATCATCTATCGTCGACGGAGCCGATGCTGGAGAGAATGGCCGGCGACCCCTATCCCAAGGCACTCCGGATTCTCGCCGCAGCCGTGCAGCCGCCCGTGGGGTATCAACGAGAGCAACTGCGGCACTACGATGCGACCTCTCCGCTGAACCGGCTGATTGACGCGGTTCCACCCGAGAGCGAGACGGCGCGGGAATTTGCCGAAGCCGTGAAGGCTGTTGTAGGCGGCGACGCTTTGCCCGGACAGCGGAGCGAAGTCCGCCATTGGCTCGTGGTCTGGCGAGCGAACGATGCGAGGCTCGAGCCCGGGCTGGCCAAGTCCGATCTGACGGCGGAACTGGCGCCGGTCTCGCAGACGCTGTCTCAGGTAGCAAGTTTCGGACTCGAAGCGCTCGACGATCTCGAGAATCACCGAACGCTCGATGCGGGGATCGCCCAGCGCGAACTTGAGATTCTCAAGGAGGCAGAGAAGCCTCAGGCGGTTTTACTCGACATGGTCGTGGCGCCCGTAGAGTCGCTGGTGCAGGCGGCTGCAGCAAAGTGATGGCGGGGTGGGGTTGTTCGTCAGGCGAGCGCCCCGCCTGATATCAACCTGCTGACGGCAGGACCGGAAATCGGAGCAGCTCGGATCAGAATGGCCACGGAAACAGGAGGCCAGGTGAGAGCGTTGTGGTTCAGGTCAACCATCCGCACAAACACCATCATTCCGATCTCCGGCCAAGCTCAGGTGCGGCCCGATCCATGCGTTTTAGCTTTTCCTCAATCGCGCCTAGGACAAACTGATTTCGAGAAACGTTCTGCAGGCGCACGCACGCGTCCAGTGCGGCACGCAAGGAGACGGGCAGCCGCAACAAGAACAAGATGCGCTCTTCCTGCTGACTCGGCATATCTACTCCTTTCCCCATGCAGCCTTATGGGTAGCGTTGGGCGCGTAACTTGGTTGTCGGGACGTGTACTTATACACTAGCAGATCACTTATGCAGTCGTTGTTTGCTCATATATATCGCCTGTGATATCACATTCAGATCTACCAATGTGGACTTAGTCGCCGGTAGTGGTATTCGTCTACCTGATGGTCGAAGCGAAAGATCCATCTGGTGAGCCTTTGCTAGATATCGCCGACGATATCTAGTGATGCATGAGAGTTAGCTTCCGTCTTACTAGCGCACACGGCCCGCAGGGATCGTACGCTTGAGAGTGATATCACCGATGATCTCTCGTTTATGCAACGTATATCTCAAAGCACTAATTGTTGATTAGTTATAGATTAGAAAGAACTAACTATCAAGGCGTGGCCAAGCGCTCCAATGCGCCATTCCATCAAAAATGATTACCGTTGAATTCAGTGACATATATGGTCTTATGTTAATCGCGAGTTAGCAATGACCGCGTAGCGGGGCGCTTGTTCGATCAAATGGAACGCCGATTGCTATGCAGGCTATCGGGGGACGACGTGTCCCCCAGCGTCACGATCTTCCCGAGAGGCCCAAGGCTAATAGAAACCCAGGAGAATAGCGGTCCGCCGTGGCGCAGCGGTTGTCCATCAAAGAAAAGGAGCAGCAAAGTGCTAACCATCCTAAACAGCATCTCGTCCCTCACTGCCGAAGACGCCCTGTCCAACACCCAGGCGAGCCTGCAGAAGACGCTGACCCAACTCTCGACCGGCCTGAAGATCAACTCCGGTTCAGACGACGCTGCGGGCCTGTCGATCGCGAACGGTCTGCAGGCAAACATCGCGGCTCCATGACAACGATGAGGCCTTCCAATGGCTCGATCTGGCTTTGAAAGCCCGTGACAAAGGCATTCTTTATATAAAGATCGATCCATGTCTCGACCCTCTGCGCTCCGACCCGCGATTCGCCGCGCTGCTTAGGAGCGCTGGCTTCCCCTCCTGACTCACCTGAGGGGACAACGGTGCCAGAACAACATCCTCCACGGCGATCGCTGCGGCTCCACAGCCAAGTATCCACGTTGGCCGTCGACCCTACTTGGGCTATTCAAAACCCCTGTTTTGGAGAATTCGAGATCTGGCAAACGCAGATGGTACTTGGGGAGCTTACCCTTCTATAGGGAACCTGACTTCAGCTTCACCGCCCGGTGGCCTCCTCGCACTCAGACAATCATGCAACAATTTGCGGCCTACTTTCGGTTGGAGCGTCATCCACCCGCAATGCGCAAACAAGGTTGGGAAAATTGCAGTTCCTGCAGTTCAGGTCATTTCGGGTTCATCGGTGTGGTTAGAATTCGTGCATTGGACCCGAATCGCCGGTATTCCCGAAATTCGATCTGGTTCAGAATCGTCTCGGAGCGACCCAGCCTGGTGCTCACTTGACCGCCCACCGGGAGTAAATAGTCGTGATTATTGATCAGAATGTAATCGTAATCGACGCTGACCGAAGTTGCCTGCAGTGGAAACTTATCGATCTTGTCTGCAGCCATCGTTACGCGCCGGACGCTTCGGGTTGCGCTGTCGATGAAGACTTGGCCGTGAAACCCGGCCACGACCTGCTGCAACGTGGGGCCGATATAAAAAGTTGAGTTTTCACGAGCGACCTTATAGTCGAAGATCTGCACCGTTCCGTCCCCCAGGGTGCCGGTCGACTTCCATTGAAAATCGGCTTTTGACGACGGCTGAAAAATAGACTTGAGCGCTCCCCCAAACTCTCCGTACGAAGTCATCGCCTCAAGGTCATTGCGATCCAGCTTTGTTTTGCTCCCGTCCACTTCGATCAGTTTGCGGGTTTCAGTGCCGTCTCGAAATTCGAGCAGCTCGACATAGTTATCACGATGCCGCCATTTCATCGCATCGCGAGCATAGGAAGCGCGGTCGGTCACCTGCACGCACATAAAATTCGGCAAGGTCTCGCTGAATTCGCTTGCGCGCCGAGCCGCATCTGCGAGGATCGCCTTGAGTTCGTCCGGCGCGGGAGGTGGAACAGCGGCCTGGGGCGTTTCAATTTTGAATGGGCCGGCGGGGAAGGATCCAATCTCGAGGGCGGGAAGGTCGGCATCGTCTGTTTCCGTATCAGCCGTCTGCTCCACACTGCCCGGCACGGTGAACGGCGCTGCGGATTCCGCCGATTCGCCGCCCTGCTTTACCGCAACCCTCACTTCATACTTGCCGGCCGGAAGCCGGTTCATTGAGAAATTGACAAGGGACGTGGCGGCTCCGGCGCTGCCCACGGGCGTGGGTGCCTCTGGTGCCGGACGGAGCGGCTTGCCTTCCCGGAACAATTGAATTGTGTACGTCGCCTGCTCGGCCGCTTTGGGATCTGGACGCGTGATGAAAAAGACCGAGATTTGTTTTGCATCGTGGGGTACTTGGCCGGAGATATCGGCCAGCACCTTTTCGTTTCCTTGCCGCATTGGCTCAAGCGAATCGCTCCTGGCATCGAAGGATTGCAGGCTCCGCACCAGGACCAGGTCGCTCAACGAGAGTGGGGCTGGATTTGGAATCTCGAAGGCAATGTGCACAGCGCCGGCCTTTCCGCTTATCGAATCGAGGATCGCGGCATTCAGAAAATACCTCCCTGGAGGCACGTTGAAATGGCGCTGAAACGTGATTACCTCGGTCCGCGCCACTTCAACCGCTTCGAGTGCTCCGCGTCGGGGCATGTCCTCGCTGAAGGTTTCTAATACATTCCCCCCGTCGTCTTTGATCTGAGCCAGAATTGACAGGTGCGCGTAATAGAGACCGGTGCTCGGGTCCTCCCGAATCTCCGCATTGCGCAGCGGCATTTCGATGGCCAGCAGATCGCCATCGAGATTTGGGAGTTGCCCCAGGTGCCGGACCGCGGCTTGGAAGGCAATGTCGGCCGAGAGCTCTTGCGCATTCAGGATCTTCAGAAGAGGTATTTCGAAGGGCCGTATATCCCTTCCGGAATTCGGAGGCGACGCGAAATAGCCCGAACTGGTGCGAACCGTGAGCCCTGTTCGCAACGGCTTGACAACCACCGACCGAAAACCCCCATCGTTGTCTTGAGTCGGTGGAATGTATTTGGCCTCATAGTAGATCGACATCCCTTGAATCATCCGCTCCAGCGCTTTGCGGAGGCTGTCGTCGGCTCCGACATAGATACCTGCCGTGTTCTCCGCCAGTTCCCTGAGCGGTCTGTCATTGATCAGATCTTCCGGGCTGGCGGCCATCGGAGCCGAGCCTACGAACTCGTCGCCGATGGTCCCGGTCACTTCTCTCCACATCTCGGTCTTCATGCCAGTTCCCGCGCCGAGAACGTCGAAGTACTGATGGTGGAGCTTGTTATAAGTGTTGCGGTCCAGACCTTTCAGGTCGACCACGTAGATGCTGATGCCGCTTCGGTTCGCCTCCCCGATCATCGATTGCAGCGCCTCCTTTGCCCGCGAATCCATCGGCCGTCCGTGGGTGAAATAGAGAATCGCCTTTCGCTGTGCAATCTGCTGCTGCGACCGAACCAATGCCAGAATTCCCGCATACGAAGGCGGAATATGCTGGTCCTGAGCGATGTGTCCGCCGTCTTCAAGGGCTGAAAACAAGGTTTGAGAAAGTGTGCGATCCCTGGCGCTCGCTGGTTTGCCGGAGGAGTCTGAACCGGTTCGAGCCACAGAAATGAGTTCCTGTTCCTGTGGGCTGGCAGCTTCCTCATGCGCGGTGGTGTCCGACCCCTTCCCCGCCGCTTTCGGCATATCTTTCAGAGGTTCCGGCTCCGTGGCGGCGATCAAGCCCTTTTCGATCAATTTGCGATCGGACGTAAATCGCTCACAAAGATGCATGCGGCCATCCACGTTCAGCACGGCGATTGAAAATCCCTGCGCCGGCAGTATTTTGAGTATTTGCGCCGCCGCATCCCGCGCGGTTTGCATTGCATTCGGCTGGAGCCGGTCAAAGAGCACGGTGATCAGATTGTCGTCTCCGGATGTGCCGTTGATCGGCCGAAGGCTGGTGAAAGTTACGGGAGAGCCGTTGTCAGTGATCGAGAATTCCTCCGGCTTGAGATCGACAACGGGCTTTAGCTTCTTGTCGTGAACGACAAGATTGAGAGAGATTTCGTGTCCAATTGCCGATCCTTGAGGCGATTGGCCTGTCGGATTCGTCTGGCCGTGCGCTCTGACCATGGGGAAGGTAGCGACAAGGACCGCGATCGCCGCGCCGGCTCCAGACGAGCGCCATCGCTGCCCAGCCGCGCCTACCTTGCGAGCGCTTCCTCGCACGTGATTCCCCTCGAAGGTCCTGAGATTGTCGAGCTCGGTCACGGTCACGACAGAGCGATCATTTCATGATCGGAAAGGATAAAGTCGTTCAGCCTCAAAAGTCGTCCCTTCAAACCAGATGCCATGGATCGATTCACGTTCAAAGTACACCGCTCGCTCTTCATCTTAACGTTGCTGCCATCGATCCCACACAAGCAATGAACATAGGATTCTGCGGTGAGCGCAATGAGAAGGGGAATTGGGACATGGGACTGGTCATCTTGACGGGTGCATCGGGTTCCGGGAAAACGACAATAGCAAAAACGATCGAGGTGGAGCATCCTTCAATCGCGGTTTTCCGTGTTGACACAATCGGAGTCCCTTCTGCGGCCGTCATGCCCACCTATGGAGCGGGTTTTCAACCTGGAGGTGCCTGGCAACGAGCGGCGACTCTCCAATGGTTGGAACGAATCGCGCCGATCGTTGCAGCCGGTCAAACGGTTCTGTTCGAGGGACAAATGCGAAATCGCTTTCATACAAGAGGCGCTCACTACCTCCGCAATCGAGAACGCGCGTATTCTCTGTGTCGAATGTGATGACGCCACCCGAACACGCCGTTTGACTCAAGACAGACTTCAGCCTGAACTTGCGGACGAAAGCATGAGGGGCTGGGTCGTTACCTGCATCAGGAAGCCGTCGAGGCTGGTTGCCAGATCCCGGACACCACGCACGTTGCATGAAGAGACAGCGTGAACGAGGTGCTCCGCCTCTTGGAAGAAATGCCCAAATAAAGGAACGAGTTAGGTTCTCAGAATCCCCAAGGTCCAGACCCGAACCGTGCCATGGAGCCGTGATCGACTCAAAGATACTTTTCGAAGCTTTGAATCTGACGCGCGTGATACTCCCGGCGTTCCACGGGCGACGACAAGACTGTTGAAGTCGACGTTGCCCCCAGTGCCGAGAGCCGGTCGATCAGCGACTCCAAATGCCGAATGGACACGACATGCGCTTCGATCACAAATGACTCCGATCCGGTAATTCGGTGGCACCGGCCGATTTCGACAAGATCTTTGATAGCCGTCACTGTGCGGCTGATTTGCAGATCGCCGCCGGGAATCGTGAGCCGCATCCAGACGTGAATCGGTACACCCAACGATGCCATGTTTAACGACGCGTGATACCCAGTGATCACGCCGGCATCCTCGAGGCGGCGGACTCGTTCCGCTACCGCAGGGGTGGATAGTCCAACCTTTCTGCCCAATTCGGCAAACGAAAGGCGAGCGTTATGTTGCAGACACTCAAGGAGTTTCCAGGAGATGTCATCCAGTTCGAGGCGGTTCGGTACGGTCTTGTGGGTCATATTAAGGGATTCATAAGGCTTCAAATTCATTATGCCTAAGATTGTTAGGCTGTTGGCAAATTTTTCCTTCTGATCGCTATTTCCAGCTTTATTGAGACAGGCCTATTCTTCGCCTAGTTGGTGAGCGCCTCATCCCCGGTTTTTCCCGTGCTGCTCCCGACGAAGGAGGTTCCTCCATGAACGCCAATCCCCGTTCGGTTTCGCATGCATCCCCATCGAATGCCGTACTCGAGCTTCCAGTCCCGGAACAGGATTTCCTGCCGTTGTTGGGCACAGACCACGTCGAGTTCTACGTGGGCAATGCGCGCCAGGCAGCCCACTTCTATCGCACTGCATTCGGCATGTCGCTGGTTGCGTATGCCGGGCCAGAGACTGGGCAACGCGACCGGGCCTCCTATGTCGTTCAGCAGGGCAAGGTTCGTTTCGTGCTCACCACGCCGTTGCAAAGCAGCGGTCCTATTGCAGAGCACATCCAGCGGCATGGGGATGGAGTCCGAGTCATCGCGCTCCAGGTTGACGATGCAGCGCGTGCCTGGCGCGAGACGACAAGTCGCGGAGCGACCAGCTTTGCCGAACCCAGGGCTTTTTCCGACGAACATGGGCCCGTTGTCTTATCCAGCATTCGCACCTATGGCGATACGATTCACACATTTGTGGAGCGCCGTGACTACCGGGGTGCGTTCCTGCCCGGATACCGTACCGTGGATTCCGACCCGATTGCGCGTCCGACTGGCCTGCTCCATATCGATCACATGGTGGGCAACGTCGGTTGGCACGAGATGAACGCATGGGTCGATTTTTATTCGCACGTGATGGGATTCCATCTCTTCCAGCACTTTGACGACAAGGACATCTCCACTGAGTATTCATCCCTCATGTCGAAGGTGATGGCCAATGGGAACGGCTATGTCAAGTTTCCGATCAATGAGCCGGCGCAAGGAAAACGAAAATCGCAGGTGGAAGAGTATCTCGATTTTTACGCTGGGCCTGGAGTCCAACACATTGCCCTGGCGACCAACGACATTCTGCATACGGTGAAGAGTCTGCGTGCGCAGGGGATCGATTTCCTCCATGTTCCACACACGTACTACACCGATCTGCAGGGCCGCGTCGGCACGATTGACGAGCCTGTCGACGAACTCGAGGAAGTCGGCATTCTGGTGGACCGCGACAACGAAGGATACATGCTTCAGATCTTCACCCGGCCGGTCGAGGACCGTCCCACGCTCTTCTTCGAAATCATCCAGCGGAAGGGAAGTCGCAGTTTCGGCAGAGGCAACTTCAAAGCGCTGTTTGAGGCCATCGAACGCGAACAGCGGGAACGCGGCAACCTTTAGTTCTGCGAAGGTGAACCATGCATCTTGCAGCACCATCGACCGCAGCGCCCTTCATGATCGTGCAGGATTACTCGGCCTACAACGATGAGCAGCACGCTGTCTGGGCGGAGCTCGTTAACCGCATGTTGCCCGAATTGGAGAAACATGCGGCCCACGCGTATCTTGATGGATTTGAGACGATCGGCCTCGAGCGAGATCGTCTGCCCAATCTGGAGTCGATCAGCGCGCGCCTCGCACCTAGAACAGGTTGGAGTTCCACGCCAGTGAGCGGATTCCTGCCCGCACCCGCTTTTTTTGAGATGCTTGCTTCCCGCCGGTTCCCAACCACGACCTGGATACGCGATCGAGACTCTCTCGAATACACGCCGGAGCCCGATATCTTTCACGATGTCTTCGGACACGTGCCGATGCACGCGCATCCGGTATTTGCCGATTTTCTTGGGCACTATGGCCGCGTGTGTGCAGGCATCGAGGACGCCGACGTTCTCGAAAAGCTCGGCCGCCTGTTCTGGTATACCGTCGAATTCGGGCTGATTCGTGAGCGCGGAGAGATCAAGGTCTACGGGAGCGGCCTGATCAGCTCGCACGGGGAATGCCGGAATGTCATGGAAGGCCAATGCGCCGTTCATGAATTCTCGTTGCATGAAGTCTTGAACACTCCGGTTAAAGTGGATGAGCTGCACAAACTGTTGTTTGCTGTGAGCAGTTTCGACCAGATCTACGAAGCCATGCGGGAAGCCGAACAACTGGCTTTAGGTGGTGAATTGTGAAAAAGGAATCGATTGCGGAAGAAGTGAAATACCAATCGGGCTTCGGAAACGAATTCGCGACGGAGGCTGTTCCTGGAGCGCTGCCGGTGGGACAAAACGCACCTCAGCGGCACCCCCTTGGCTTGTACACGGAGCAGTTCAGCGGCACCCCGTTTACCGCGCCACGCGCCGTCAATCGCCGCACCTGGACCTATCGGATCCGCCCCTCGGTGACGCACCGGCCTTATGAAGAAATCGACACGAAGCTGATTCGGAGCGGCCCGTTTGCCGAAGTTCCCACAACGCCGAATCAACTTCGCTGGGATCCGCTGCCGATCCCCGCGAAGAAGACGGATTTCGTCGACGGGATCGTCACATTGGGGGGAAATGGCGATCCCGCGATGCAAGTGGGAGTGGCGATCCATCTCTACGCATTCAATACGTCGATGAAGGATCGGTTTTTCTATAGCGCCGATGGAGAACTGCTGATCGTCCCTCAATTGGGGAGACTGCGTTTTCACACGGAACTGGGGATTCTGGATGTCGGGCCGGGCGAGATTTGTGTGATCCCGCGTGGGGTATTGTTCCGCGTAGAACAACTTGAAAGCCAGTCGTCGCGCGGCTATCTCTGTGAGAACTACGGATTGTCGTTTCGTCTTCCCGAACTCGGCGCCATCGGGGCCAACGGGTTGGCAAATCCGCGCGACTTCGAAGTTCCGGTCGCAGCCTTTGACGACCGCGAGGGTGAGTTTCGCATCACGGCAAAGTTCATGGGGCGACTCTGGTCCGCAAGGATCGATCACTCGCCGCTGAATGTGGTTGCTTGGCACGGTAACTACGCACCGTACAAATATGACCTCGCCCGATTCAACTGCATCAACACTGTTTCCTTCGATCATCCCGACCCCTCGATCTACACGGTCTTGAGCGCTCCGTCGTCTGTCCCGGGCACGGCCAACTGCGATTTCGCCATATTCCCCCCGCGGTGGATGGTTGCCGAGCATACCTTCAGGCCGCCTTGGTTCCATCGCAACCTGATGAACGAGTTCATGGGATTGGTGTTCGGTGCCTATGATGCAAAAGCCGAAGGCTTCGTGCCTGGCGGCGCCAGTCTCCACAATTGCATGGCTGGCCATGGTCCCGACGCGGAGACCTTCGAGCGCGCCAGCGGCGCCGAATTGAAGCCACAGTATCTCGAGAACACGCTGGCCTTTATGTTCGAAACCCAGCTTGTGGTGCGGCCAACCGACTTTGCCATGCGGGCGAGGATTCTGCAGCACGAATACTTCGAATGCTGGCAGGGACTGAAGAAACACTTCGCGCCGGGTAAAGGCGCGCACCGGTCAACAAACGGGAAAAAGGTGCCTTCCGCGAAAAAATGAGCGTTATCGGCCGCGTTGCCTGAAGGCTCGATCGTCTACGCTGGTCTCTATCCTCCCGCTGGTCTCGATATGCCGGCAGTCGTGCGCAAGTGCGCTGGCTGCCGGAGAGGAAGTCAACAGAGATGTTTCTGTGGCATCGACTCCTGTTCGTTCACGCGGCCAAAGAGGAGATGGAGGCATCGAGATAGCTGTGAGCCAACGAAGCTGGATCGAGTCCGCAAACGAAACTGGATGCGATTTTCCGCTCGCAAACCTGTCCTACGGAGTCGTTCGCCATCGCGAAGATTCGTTTATCGGCATGGCGATCGGCGACCAGATATTGAATCTGAAGTCCTGTGTCCACACGGGGCTCTTCTCTTCTCTGCCCGAGACGATTCTGAGCGCTTGCTGCGCGGATCGACTCAATCCGTTGATGTCGCTCGGAAAAGTGTCATGGTCTTCGCTTCGGAGCCGTGTCACAGAGCTTCTGGATGTAAGTGGTCCGAACGGGAAGATCCAAGAACGTGTCCTTCCATGCCTGATCCCGATGCACGGAACAGAGATGATGCTGCCGGCGCAGATTGGCGACTATACAGACTTTTACGCGTCTATCGATCATGCCAGGCGCGTGGGCAAATTATTCCGTCCGGACACCCCGCTCTTGCCGAACTATAAATATCTTCCGATTGGGTATCATGGTCGCGCGTCATCGATTGTGGTGAGCGGAACGGAAATTCAGAGGCCGTCCGGGCAAATCAAAAATGCGGATGCGAAGCCGGTGTACGCTAGCTCGCAAGCGCTGGACTACGAACTCGAGATCGGAGTATTCATCGGGACGGGCAATGCGCTGGGACAACCGATTGCGATCGCTGAAGCAGAAGAACATGTGTTCGGCTTATGCCTGGTGAACGACTGGTCTGCGCGCGATTTGCAGTCGTGGGAGTATCAGCCGTTGGGACCATTTTTGGCAAAGAGTTTTTCGACCACGATCTCGCCTTGGATTGTGCCAATGGAGGCGTTGGCACCCTATCGGGTCGCGTCCGGTGTTCGCTCGCCAGGTGACCCGATGCCCTTGCCCTATCTTGCATCCCCGACCGCCGAACGGGACGGTATTCACGTCGCGCTTGAGGTTCTTCTTCAATCTCAGAAGATGCGCGAGGCTCAGATGGGAGCCGTGCTTGTCAGCCAAGGCAATCTGTGCGATCTGTACTGGACTATTCGACAATTGGTGACCCATCATGCGAGCAACGGGTGTAACCTGCGCCCCGGCGATCTGCTTGCGACCGGTACGGTCTCCGGATTGAGCGAGGGGTCCGAGGGTTGTCTTTTGGAGATGAGGCATCGATTCGAGCCGCTCCGCCTGCCGAGTGGAGAAGTACGCGGGTTCCTCGAACATGGAGATCGAGTCATCCTACGCGCCTTTGCGTCGAAAGACGGCTTGCCCAGGATCGGATTTGGTGACTGCACAGGGACGATCGTGTGATTCATGACAGAGGTTGCGGTCGCGATGAGCCTCTTGTGCCGGACACATCGCCGAGCAGGCCACCCGTCCCCGTTCCGCTCTGAGGGCGTTCGATGTCCACGATTCGACGGGCCGGAACAAATCATTACGCACGAATCAACGGGATCTGTATCGGTCCGGTTGTGATCCTCGGCTTTGGTCTCTACGGGTTCCTCGCAGATCTAATCTCGACAAGGTTTGTGTCCGGTTATTGGAATTGCTTCTGTTCGCTGGGGCAGTATCAACTTTGAGAAGGCCTTTTTCTCGCATCTCAGATTCTTTCCCCCGTCTTCGGCCGGCGCCTGGGCGCACGCCGATTTCGATCTCCGCCGGCGACAGAGTTCCTGGACTCTGCATGCACAGGAATAAAGGCACGGAACGAGGAAGGCGCTGGTCGAGCGAGCAGGAACCGCCGCGGAGCGTCGGTTCCCGCCCAAGAGGATCTTCGACCGTCTGGGTGAGGGTTCTGGCTCAGAGGCCATGCGATCGGAATCCGGAGCGAGTCGGTCCGTGTGAAAACATGGAGGAAACGCGCGTCCCAAGGGGTGTTTGCCATGCACGAAGCAGCAGGAAACCAGCGCTTTGTCTCCCAGAGCATACTTCATGTCCGACACCAGTTGGCGAATCCGACTTCCGAACTGACGGATGCGATCAGCAGTGGAATTGGTTCGACCGACGTCGAATCCATCGAGGACAAGAGGGCTCGGCTCGCGGCACAGTTCGATGAGATTGCCAAAGCGTCTCAAGAAGAGCCATTGCGCGCAGATCAGCACTACGTTTCCAGATTCGACGGTGTAGGACTGTTTCAATCCGCTCTCTCGAAAATCTTTGCCGCTGTTCCGAATCTTCAGGGCTACGGTGATTGGAATCCGCTCTGGGCGATCACGGAGATCGAGAAGTTTGCCTACGAAGTGAAGGGATTCATGACGCGTGTCCATCAGGATGATGCGGGCAAGGAGCAGTCCGTCTGGGCTGCAATTCTCACCGAATTTCTCCGTCTCAAGACCGTAGACGATCGAGCGCCGTATCCGACCGGGGTTCCGGACACCGTCAAAATCCCAGATCATTGCGCTGTCGCTTTGCTGGCGGACTGGGGTGGCGATAACGACGCCGCAAAAAGGGTTGCCGATGTCACGCGCAAGCAGAATCCGGATGTCGCGGTCCATCTCGGGGACATCTACTATGGCGGCACGGAAGCCGAATGCAGACACTTCCTGAATCTGTGGCCGATGCGAGAGGCGATGGATGACATGAATTCTCCTATTCACACGGAAGGAAGTTGGGCCTTGAACGGGAACCACGAGATGTATTGCGGCGGAGAGTACTTTTTTAAAACGGTCCTTCCGGCCTTTGCTCAACAGCAGCCATTCTTCTGCCTGGAGAATGACCATTGGCGGATGATCGGATTGGATACGGCGTACTCGAGCGGACGGCTCAAACCGCAGTCGGACAGTGATCCGATCTTCGCCCAATGGAAATGGCTCATTGACACCCTTCGCTCGAACAAGAAGGCGACGATACTTCTAACCCATCATCAACCGGTCTCCGCTCATCAGCAGGAGTTTAAGGATTCAGAGCAGCTCCGGAACGACATCGAAGAATTGTTGCGGCTCGATGGAGTCGGAGAGGATGCCATCTTCGGGTGGTTCTTCGGACATGAACACCGCTGTGCTGTGTATCGAGACAGCGCGCTGAAATTCAATGCGCGCTTGATCGGCAATGGCTGCATTCCTCATGAAGTGGAAAAGGCGAAGTCTGCCGACCCCGGCTGCACTGAAGTGGATTTCTTCAATAGGAGGGAAGCGGCCCCGGGAACGAATACTGCAGCGTCGATGTTCGCCCAGCTCACATTCATGGGACCGAAGGTGCTCATCGAATACGTGGATGAAACCAATTCTCTCTGGGGCCAGGAAGTGTGGGATTCCACGAAGAAGCGTCTGGACGGAGATCCCGCCGACAGATTTGCCGAGTACGAGAGTGTCAAGCCGTAGGCCACTTCTCAAAGCAGCAAACTGTCGACCGATACGACGCGGGGATCGGGCGGGTTGCCGGTTTGGTCTTCGGTCCGACCAACTTGTCCGGCTCGAGGCTAGGCCAACCGGGCAGAGATCCGCAAGGCAAGGTCGCCGGAAAGATCTGCTCGTCCCCTCCACGGCACATGACTTGCGCGCGACAAGCATCCTCGTTGCGGCGGAACTCGGGCAGGGAGCGGCCGAGAGCGGTTCGTCAAGGACACGCATCGCGCGACTCTCCGTCCGGGTAGGGGTGTCGGACCGGAGGCGAGCAGGGGTCAGAATCAGACCCATGCGACCGTGGATCGTTCGGCAGGGTCGTGTGATCCCTGCGGGACCGAAAGTCATCCGTTACTTAAGACAGTCAAAATGCGACGTATACGCCACTCCTTTGCTGTACACGGAGCCTTGCTTTCGCGTTCAATTGATGCTGGCCGGCTCAAGCTTCCTTGAAAAGGGAGAGCCGTTTGGCACCAACGCGAGGGATCGTGAGAATGGACAGGAATCGAAAGGATCGCGACGCCGGTGCGGGCGGAAAGCGCATCCTGGCGGAGACAGCATTGCTTCTTGTGGCGGAGGTGGCAGCATACCTCCTGCTACGGCGCACCTTCCTGCCTGCCCAAGTGGCCGCACATTCGGATCTCGTCGCCTGCGCCATCCTTCTGTTGTGGACGTGGCCCGTCTACCGCCTCGTCCTTCGCCATCGAGCGCACGCCGAGCAGCCTCCAGAAAGCCCGAACGAATCTGAACTTCAGATGCTCCGCGCGGTCATCGATACTCTGCCCGACCTGATCTACTTTAAGGACACGCAGAGCCGATTCCTTCTGGCCAATCCGGCACAGAAGAAGTTCATCAGCGGTGACCCGGAGAAGGACGTAGTCGGTCTTACCGATGCCGCATTTTTTCCGGAAGAGAACGCGGCGGCGTTTTTCAAGGATGAGCAGGAGATTCTTCGCACCGGTGTGCCCGTGGTGAGTCAGGCCGAACGGATGCACGATTTTGACGGGAACGAAGTCTGGATCCTTACCACCAAGGTCCCCTTCCACGAGAAAGATGGATCCGTGCAAGGGATCATCGGTATCGGACGCAATGTCACGGGACAGAAGCAGGTCGAAGCGGAGTTAATTCAATCGCGCGCCCAGGCCGAAGCGGCGAATCGGGCCAAGAGCGAGTTTCTGGCCAACATGAGTCACGAAATCCGCACACCCCTCAACGGCGTGATCGGCATGACGGAGCTGGCGTTGGACACAGAAATGACGGCCGAACAGCGCGAGTATCTTGACACCGTCAAACTATCGGCTGGTGCGCTGCTCACGGTGATCAATGACATTCTCGATTTTTCGAAGATCGAAGCGGGCAAGATCGATATCGAGACCATCGCCTTTGATGTGAGGGAGTGTGTGGAAACGACACTGAAGACCCTGGCTCTGCGCGCGGACGAGAAGGGGATTGAGTTGCTCTGCGACATCGTGGAGGACGTTCCAGCGACCGTGCGCGGAGACTCTGTACGTCTCGGCCAGATGCTGGTGAACCTGGTGGGCAACGCCATCAAATTCACCAACGAAGGTCAGGTTGCGGTGAGGGTTGAGGTCGAGCCAAAGCATGGCGAGGACGCAGTCCTGCATTTCGTCGTCGCCGACACCGGCATCGGAATTCCGAAAGAGAAACAACAGGCGATCTTCGAATCGTTCACGCAAGCCGACACTTCAACCACGCGAGAATTCGGCGGAACCGGGCTGGGGTTGACGATTACCTCCCGCCTGGCCGCAATGATGGGTGGAAGAATCTGGGTCGAGAGCGAGCCCGGCAAAGGCAGTGAGTTCCACTTCACCATCAGTGTAGGTGTGGGCACCGAACAGATCCAGCAACCTGAATCAGATCTGCCCTACAATTTGTTGCCGGGCACGCGCGTCCTGGTGGTGGATGATAACGAAACGAACCGCAGGATTCTGGACAGGATGCTGACGCGGTGGGAGATGCGCCCGACCTCGGTTGAGGGCGGAGCAGATGCTCTGCGGGAGTTGGTGTCCGCATGCGAACAGAGGGATCCCTATCGGCTCGTGCTGACCGACATGCACATGCCGGGCATGGACGGCTTTGGTCTCGTGGAGCGGATTCGCAGGGAGAGCGAGTTCGCTACGGCAACGGTGATGATGCTGAGTTCCGGTGCGCGGCGAGGTGAAATGGCACGCTTCCGGGAACTTGGCCTCTTCGCCTACCTTGTGAAACCGATTCGCCAAAATGAGCTGCGCGATGCCATTGCGCGCTCGCTCGATCGAAGAGACCCGCAAAACGCGTCGAAGATTGTTCCGCCGGCGCTGGAACGCCGTTTCCCAAAGTCTGCCGCAGCTCTTCACGTTTTGCTTGCGGAAGACAACACGGTTAACCAACGCCTCGCGAGCCGGCTGCTTGAAAAGCGTGGCCATCTCGTCACCGTTGCCAACAACGGACAAGAGGCACTGAACCTGCTGGACCGCTCATCCTACGACCTCGTACTGATGGATGTGCAGATGCCGCTTGTCGACGGGCTCGAAGCTACACGGTTAATTCGCGACCGTGAGAAAGGCACGGGGACGCACCAGCCGATTGTGGCGCTTACGGCTCACGCGGTGAAAGGCGACGAGGAACGGTGCCGCGCGGCAGGAATGGACGGCTACCTTGCAAAACCGATTCGCCCCCAGGAACTGGACGCTGTTCTCGAAGCTTATACGGGAACAGAAGCCCCGGAACTGAGCCTGAACTGAGTATGGGCGCGAAGGAAATGTCATGAACTCGTTCTCTGCTCTCGCTGAATTCCTGAATCTGCCGGAACTGCTCGATCGCGTCGAGGGTGACGAGGATCTTCTCAGAGAACTGCTCGCGTTGTTTCAAGAGGATCTTCCCGCGAGCCGCGAAGCCTTGCAAGCTGCGATCGCTGGAGGCGATCTCGGCGAGATCGAACGGGCAGCGCACCGTTTGAAAGGGATGCTGGCCAACCTTTCGGCCGGGGGCGCAGCTTCGTTCGCGGCGGAGATCGAGTCCGCGGCCCGGGTCGGGAATGCTCCGAAGATCCCAGGACTGGTGCAACTGTTTGATCCTCAGATCATCGCCCTTTCGGCAGCGTTGGACTCGTTTATGGCGAGTGCATAAGCATGAGGATCTTAATCGCAGACGATGACCCGCTCTCTTTGCGGCTGCTCGAGAGGACCCTTGAGCGCGTAGGCTATGAGGTGACGGCCGTCAAGAATGGCCGCCGCGCCGCGGAGGAAATGTGTCAGCCCGAGGGCCCCCGGCTGGCACTTCTCGATTGGGTGATGCCGGAGCTCGACGGCCCGGCCGTATGCCGTCAGATACGTAAGGATCGCGGTGGGCATCATGTGCACATTATTCTGATTACGTCGAAAGACTCGAAGCAGGATATTGTCTGCGGTCTGGAGTCCGGCGCGGACGACTATCTTGTGAAGCCGTTTGATCCCGAAGAGCTCAAAGCACGGTTGCGGACCGGTCAGCGGATTCTGCAACTTGAAGACAACCTCGTTGAAGCCCGAGAGCAGATGCACTACAAGGCCACGCATGACCCTCTAACATCTCTTTTGAATCGCGGGATGATTGTCGATCTGCTGGTGCGCGAATTGATCCGCGCGCGACGCGAAAAAACCTGCACAGTCGTGATCCTGGGAGATGTGGACCATTTCAAGGCAGTGAACGACACGTACGGACACCCGGTCGGAGACGAGGTGCTTCGGGAGCTTAGCCGCAGACTGTTGGGATCGGTTCGCTCCTATGATTTTGTCGGGCGATATGGAGGCGAGGAGTTTCTCGTGGTTTTGAATAACTGTAACCCCGCAAACGCCATGAGTAGAGCAGAACAGATTCGCCAAGCGGTAGGCCAGACTCCCGTAACGACAGCGAAAGGCCCTCTTCCGATCACGATGAGTCTGGGCGTCCTTGCAAGTCTCGGCGGAGAACCGAAGCTCGTCGACGAGATACTCTCCGATGTGGATCATGCCCTTTATGAAGCCAAGGGCGCAGGACGGAATTGCTGCCGCCAGGCCGGCGCGCCAGTCTTGACCCGATAAACCTCGGCTTCGGAACGATCAGAAATGAGAGCATTCGGATGCGCCAGAAGGGGCGCAGGCGACAGGCTTCAGATGGATCCTTTGAGAATAGGATAGCCCTGCGAGGCCGAGAGATTCCCAGCCCATCCGCAACCCCTGGGCGTGCCGATCTTCATGCACGTTAATCCTTCGATCACTGGATCGGTTCCGGGAACCTGCTGTTCCCAATCAAAGACAACGAGGATCAGCTTGCCACACTGCGGACATCTGAAGAAGTAGTTGGGCAATCTATCCCTCTTCAATGATTGAACGCAAAGCGCCGCCAAAATCCTTTTTCAGGATCCACAACAGAACGATAAACTGGCTCGTCGCCAGGAAGCGCTGAATCCACACTCCGCCGGGATTCACTTTTTTAGCTTATGTCCGACGAGGTTGCAGGGTGAATTGCGGGAGGACTGAGAAATGGACCGACGCAGGCGTGATTTTTTGAAGACCATCGCAGGGTCGGGAATGCTCGCCCTTGCTCCCCGCTCGGTGGAAGCAGAGGAACAAGTTGTGCGGGCGACGCGGGGAACCCCGCAGCCGCGAATCAAGGATGTCAGCGTGATCGAATGTCAGCCCGCGGGTGTGCGCCTGACGGTGGTCAAGATCAACACGGATCAGGACGGGCTCTATGGCTACGGTTGCGCGACGTTTACGCAGCGGGCGGATCTGGTCAAACCCGCGGTCGAAAAGTATCTCAAGCCATTCCTTCTGAACAAGACGACGGACCGGATCGAAGATATTTGGCAGTCTTGTTACGACAGCTCGTATTGGAAGAATGGCCCGGTGCTGAACAACGCCCTCAGCGGCATCGATCAGGCGCTCTGGGATATCAAGGGCCGGCAAGCCGGATTGCCCGTCTATCAGCTCGCCGGCGGGAAATGCCGCGAAGCTGTCGATTGCTACACCCACGCCAGTGGCGCTGAGTTTCAGGATGTGGTCGAGAGCGCGAAGAAGTCGATCGAACAAGGCTTCCGCAACGTGCGCGTTCAGGTGGAGCTTCCCGGAATGGCGGGCTATGGCGCAGCCCATACAAGCGACAAACGTCCGAAGGCTCTTCACGATCAACCGCTGTTCGATCCCGCCTCCGCCATGCGCCGGAATTTGAAACTGCTTGAGTTCTGCCGGCGGGAACTGGGCGAAGAGATCGAGTTGCTCCATGACATGCATGAACGCCTGACGCCCAACGAGGCGGTCGAGTTTTGCAAACAAGCCGAGCAGTATCGAATGTTCTTCCTTGAAGACCCGCTTTCCCCGGAGGATCTGGATTACTTCCGGCAGATTCGCCAGAATTGCGCCACACCGATCGCCATGGGCGAGCTCTTCAACAACCCACATGAATGGCAGCCGCTGATCGAGGGACGGCTGATCGACTACATCCGCGTGCATCTGTCGCAAGTGGGCGGCTTCAGTCCGGCGCGCAAGATTGCAATCCTCGCCGAGCAGTTTGGCGTGAAAACGGCATGGCACGGTCCCGGCGATGTTTCACCGGTTGGGCATATGGCGAACGCCACGTTAGATCTGGTCAGCTATAACTTCGGCATTCAGGAGTACTCACCGTTCAATGAGCGGACGCAAGCGATTTTTCAAGGGTGTCCAGAGATGAAGGACGGATATCTGTGGGTAAGTGAAAAGCCTGGGTGGGGGATTGAAGTGGACGAGAAGGAAGCTGCCAAGTCGCCGTTTACGGCAAGCCCGTTGAATGGCGGCTGGGGAGAGATACGGCTGCGGGATGGTACCGTGATCAAGCAGTAATGGCAGGGCATGGCAGAGAAAACCGGTGACAGCATGGAGAATTGCATGAGACACGTGATCGGAACCACCCTGTTGGCCTGCGCCCTTGTGGGGGCATGCCCCGCAATGAGCCAGGTGAAGATGACGCGCGACCAGGTGCTGTTCTACACCTCGGATTGGAGGGGCGATCGATTCCCCGATGGACGCCCGAAGTTGCCTGACATATTACTCAAACGCGCAGTGGACATCTCCATCGAAGACATCTGGGACTTCCTGCGTGCGCATGGCTATCAGAATCAATTTGAGGCAGGCTGGCAGGCTCTTCACATTGAAAAGCCGTTTGCCGGCCGTGCGCTCACTGCGCAATATATGCCGTTACGGCCGGACATGGCCAAGGCGATTGCCGCCGAGGGCAAGGCCGAGGGGCGGGTGGGCGGAACCAATATGTGGCCCATCAATGAACTGCAAATTGGGGATGTCTACGTTGCCGATGGCTTTGGCAAGATTATTGAAGGCACCTTGATCGGTTCCAACTTGGGCAACGGGATCGCCGCGCATACGCACACAGGATTCGTGTTCGACGCCGGCATCCGCGATCAGGAGGAAAACCGGGAAATTCCCGATTTCAACGGCTTCTATCGCGGCTACGATCCCTCCGCCTGGGCGCAGATGGAGTTAACCTCGATTAATGCACCGATTCGCATTGGACGGGCGGTGGTGTTGCCGGGGGACCTTGTTCTGGCCAAGACGGAAGGAGTTCTGTTCGTTCCCGCAATCCTGGCCGAAGAGGCGATCAGCACCGCCGAATTCACCGGGCTCAAGGACGACTACAACTTCGAACTGAACCGCGAAGGCAAGAACGGCGCCCAGTTCGAAGGGGGATGGAATCGAAAGAAGTATGACGGCCTTGCCAAGTGGATCGACGCTCATCCCGACAAGCTGAAAATGCCGCGCAGTGAATTCGATGCGATGTTGACCGAGGCGAGGGCGCACGCGGAAGAATGAGTCCTGTCCGCTGAACCTGCAGCCCGATCACAACTCACGACAGGACCGCATTTTTGGCAGCCCTGGGATTGCATGGGTGTGGCGCGCCGAGGGAATCGGAACGCACAGAAGACGGCCTCTCATTGAGCTTGGTTCGGAGCTTTCCTCAAGGGAATTGAAAAGATGATCCGATATCCGGTCAGAAAGCAGGGGAGCGGCCCGCCGATACGGTACCTGCTCGTGCTCTGGCTCTTGGTCCTGAGCGCCGTAGCATTCTTGGATCGCACCAATATTTCGATTGCCGGTGTCCAGATCGGTGCTGAATTCAAGATCGACAATACTCGACTGGGTTGGGTCTTCAGCGCATTTCTCATCGGCTATGCTTCCTTTCAGATCCCCGGCGGAGTTCTTGCGCGGCGTTTTGGCCCGCGCCGCTTGCTCGCGGTCAGCGTGATCTGGTGGGGCATTTTCACGGCTATGACCGCTTTGGTTCCTCCTGGGATGCGAGGCGCCCTGCTGGTCCTGGTCCTGGTCCGCATTGCCCTTGGGGCCGGAGAGGCGATCATGTATCCGGCAGCAAACCAATTTGTTGAACGCTGGTTTCCGATCGTGGAACGTGGCAAGGCGAACGGCATTATTTTCGGCGGCGTCGGGATAGGGTCGGGACTCACTCCGCCGTTGCTCACGGCAATCATTCTGTATTTTGGATGGCGCGTTTCTTTCTGGTTCTGCGCCGTCGTTGGTCTCGCGGCCGGCACGGTTTGGTACCTGGCCGCGCGCGATACGCCCGAGGAGCATCCCTGGGTGATTTCCGGCGAACTCGATGCCATCGCGCGCGGCCGCGGCGACGCGCAGGGCCGGGGCGCAACAGGGCACCTCCGCGATCCGAGGTCCGGCGCGCCGTGGAGAAGAATCTTTTGCAGTAAAGAGGTGCTTGCACTCACCGGCAGCTACTTTTCCTATGGCTACGTGGCATGGATCTACTTCAGCTGGTTTTATATCTATCTGGCCCAGGTGCGTGGGCAGAATTTGAAGACCAGCGCGCTGTACTCGATGTTTCCGTTCATCGCCATGACTCTGGGTTCTCTTTTGGGTGGAGTCGCCAGCGATTGGCTGGCGCGTCATGTCAGTGTCCGGTCGGGGCGCTGCATTCTGCCGGCGCTTGCCCTTGGATGCACCGCGATCCTCCTGGTTATTGGTTCAAGAGCACAGGATCCGCGGGTTGCAAGTGCGGTCCTGGCATGTGGGGCGGGTACTTTGTATCTGTCACAAAGCAGCTTCTGGTCCGTATCCGCCGACTTTGCCCAAGAGTTTGCGGGAGTGGTCTCAGGAACCATGAATATGGGCTGTCAGATAGGAGGCGCCGCAACTGCTTCGCTCACGCCATTGATTGCCGCGCACTTTGGATGGGAGGCCTCTTTTCTGGCGGCGACCATCCTCGCGGCGTTGGGCGCCCTCGCATGGCTCGTGGTCGATCCACACGCCCGGCTTGCCGGTTCCTGACCGCGGCTGATCGGCGAAAAACCAGAGCTTAGCCTGACTTTTCAACGACCAGAGCGGCCTGGAGCATCGCCTTCGCATAGGCAATATCGTAAACGTCGCCGGTATAACCGCCGCCGCCGGGGTAGCCGTGGATTGGACCGCGCGCGCGATCATAGTCAAGGGCGCGGCCGTGTTCCGGATAGAGCTCTCGCGCATACTTCAGCTTGACCAGTTCCCGCATCACCGCGAACATGTTCACGTCGCCTTCATCGATGAAGCCCTCGTCGTACTTCAGGTAGGGCTTGGAGACATGCGGGTTGCGGTAGTGCATGTGGTTGATACGGTCCCTGGAGCCGAAGTAACGGCAGACCGCGACCGGGTCCTGGCCCAGTTCCTGTGTGACCCCACAGTCAAATGTGATGCCGTTTGCCGGACTATCAACAATTTCGATCAGGTGCTTCCATCCGTCCAGGGTGGCCATGATCTGCTGCGAACCGCGGCTGGACGGGAACGGCGGGTCGTTGGGATGGAGGGCCAGCCGCACATTGGACTTTTCGGCGACCGGGATGACGGCCTTCAGAAAGTAGGTGATGTTGGCCCACATCTCGCTGAGCGTGTGCGCGCCTTCCTCGGCGAGCGGCGGCAGGTCCTTCATCCGATCGTAATCCACGCCGGTCAATCCGGCACCGCCCCGGCCCACTTCTTCGTAGTAACCTTCCATCGCCCGGTGCGCATAGAAGTTGTACTCGACCACGGCGATGCCCGCCTGCCCCGCGGCCTGAATCGACTGCCTGAGTTTCTCGATCTCCTCGTCCCGCCCCGGTCGGCCAAAGGTGGTGTCGGGAAAGCCGCTGATCATCAGGTTGCCCAGGGTCACACCATTCGCCTTGAGCTTGTCGACCAACGACCGAAGATCAACTGCGGTCCACGGGAGCACAGGGCCGCCGCTGAGCACGTGAGAGACACCCAGCTGCAGCACGCTGCGCATGGCAGCGTCGGTAACTCCGTCGGCCAGGTTGATGGCGCAGGCAATCTTGGGTGTATCTGCGCCTTCCTGCGGCATGCCATTGCCAAGCCACCATGGCTTCTGCTGAGATTGTGCGCAGTTCGCGGCCTTGTGCAGCGCGGGTGCCAAGGCTGTCGTTGCGAGGCCCTTGATCAAGCGTCTTCGTGAGATATCGGATCTCAACATTGGAGGCTCCATGACTTCGATTGGTGTGCGGCCTTGAATTCTTCCACAGAGCAATCTCCCGCGTCCATACAGGCTCGACCCAAGCCGGTGCGGGAGTAGGATGGTTTGCGAAAGTTCGCAAAGGAGTTGATGAACATGTCCGCCGAGAGCAGGCCCAACCACAACCGTCGCAGCGTTCTGAAGTCCTCTTTGGCCGTGCTGGCTGGCAGCGCTCTTGGCCGCACTGCACAAGCCGAAGAGCCCGCGATCAGGAATGTGAATGCTGCCTCCAGCCCGTCGGCTTTGAAGATTACCGACATGCGTTATGCAGTGATCGTCAAGCCGGGCCCGAGCCCCTGCGTTCTCATCCGGATCGACACCAACCAGGGCGTCTACGGCCTTGGCGAAGTGCGCGATATCGCTGGTCCGCAATACGCAATGGTGTTGAAGAGCCGTATTGTCGGCGAAAATCCGCTGAGGATCGACTATCTGTTCCAGAAGATTGCCCAGTTTGGCGGCAACGCGCGCCAGGCCGGTGGTGTATGCGCGGTCGAGATGGCGCTTTGGGACATCGCAGGCAAGGTGTACAACATTCCCGTCTATCAGATGCTCGGCGGCAAATGGCGCGACTCGGTCCGCATCTACGCCGACACGACGGAGTCCCAGGACCCGAAAGAGTATGGGCTGCGCGCCAAAGAGCGCAAGGCGATGGGCCTGACCTGGATGAAGATGGATCTGGGCATCGACGTCTTGGATGGAATACCTGGCACGGTGATGCGGCCTGCCGGTCAGGACAAATGGGAGTTGCACGATCAACCTCATCCTTTTATCGCCACCGAGGTCACCGACAAAGGGATTGACAGGCTGTGCGAGTATGTTGCAGCGGTGCGGGAAAACATTGGCTATGACATGCCTTTATCGATGGATCACCTCGGCCACATCGGCGCAAAGTCTGTTATTCGGCTCGGCAAGGCGTACGAGAAGTTCAATCTGGAATGGATGGAGGACGTGATTCCCTGGTACTACACCGATCTCCTGAAGGAGATTCGGGAAGCCAGCCCAACTCC
>CAZPEZ010000036.1:0-41494 GCA_964585715.1 uncultured Occallatibacter sp. | reverse complement strand
TAGTTCCTCAAACAAACTCAGCCTAACCCACGACTAGCGCAGCGGGCCGGTCACTACATAATGACTACTTATCGGTCAATCGTTTGGAACTGGCTAAGAACAGAGAAGCATCTGCAGCCAAAGTGATCTGAGGAGTCCTCAGAGATTGAAGAGCTCGCGCAGCCGCTTGGTCTGGCCTCGGCTTACCGGAATCTCGGTTTGCTTCTTGTCGTTCATGCGCAGCTGATAGGTCGACTTGAACCACGGCACCACTTCGCGAATGTGGTTGATGTTGACGACGAAGCCGCGATGCGCGCGCCAGAACTGGTCGGGGTCGAGCTGGTCTAACAGTTCTTCCAAGGTCCGGCACTTCGACTGGCCCTCGAACGTCTGCGTCACCACACGAATGACGCCCTCGTCGATGGCCGCGTAACAGATCTCGGCCTGGTCCACCAGCAACAGGCGACTTTGCAACTGGACGATGAGCTTGGCTAGCTTGGCCGGCTGCGCCCCGCGTCCATTGGCCTGGGGACGGTTCAAGAGTTTCAAGAGAGCTTCGATCTGTGCCTCGGGCCGAGGGCCTGTGGCGTTCTCCGTGATGCGCCCGCGCACGCGATCGAGAGCCTGTTGCACACGAGCCCGGTCAAAGGGCTTGAGCAGATAGTCGACTGCATTCACATCGAACGCGCGCACGGCGTACTGATCGTAGGCGGTCGCGAAGACCACCTGCGGGATCGGCTCGGTTGCGTCTTTCGCGTGCCGGTCCATGAGGCGCTTGATGACCGCAAAACCGTCGAGCCCCGGCATCTGCACGTCGAGAAAGACCACGTCGGGATGATGCTCCTGGATCAGGTCGACGGCCTCGATGCCGTTCGCGCCCTGCGCGACGACCTCCACATCGCCCGCCTGGTCGAGCAGATATTTCAGCTCGTCGCGGGCCAGTTGTTCGTCATCGACAATGAGGGCGGAGAGTGGCATAGATGAGAGATTGATTGTAGGGAGACGCGCGCGGGCGGGTCAATTACGGGGGTGAGGCCATTCGCTGAGAGGCATGAGTCAGAGGGTAACCGATACGTTACAGAGAAGCGGATCCTTCGCCCCGCTTACCGCTATCGCACTCGCGTGCGATTGGGGCCCCAAGCTCGCGAGATCTCAGGATGACACGGCAATGGGGAATGGGGAGAGGCGGACGACAGGAGGCTTGGTTAGCCCATCGCGGGTAAAGCAACATCCCGGCTTGAATCTGCAACCTGACCCCTGAACCTGACCCCTGCTTTACTCGCCCAGCACGCGGAGCCGCGTCGGGATGTGGTCGCGCTCGAGCTCATGGCCGCAGTTGGTACAGAACTGGTCGGTGGGGCGCACCGTCCTGAAGCAGGTGCCGCAGCTTGCCGTGAGCTGGTAGTTGCACTGAGGGCAAAAGTGGAAGTTGCTCTGCACGTGAGTTCCGCAGGCGGAGCAGGTGGAGACCAGCGGTGTGCGCAGGAGGAAGTAAAGGACCGCACCGATGCCTCCCGGCATCACGAAGCAGATCAGCATCCAGAAGCGCGCGCTCATGGAGCGGCGGGGCGCATCCTTGCTGACGAAGCCGATCATCAGGAAATAGATCGAAGCCAGCAGCCCCCAGGAGAGGTTCATGTAAATGCGCAGTCCCAGCGGCGGCACATGATGCTGCTGCTGCGGAAACGCGATCCAGAAGTAGTATTCCACCAGCACAAAGACTGCGGCAGCAGTCACAATCGACCAGACGGGGATCAGCCGTGTGTCTTCTTTGACGTGAATCGATTGAGGTTCAGGCATACTACCCGCTCTCTGCCGGTTGAGTCTCTGGATGAAGGTTAAGCCCAGCTTAATCCCTATTCCAATGGACGCAAAGACGAAACCGGAAGTTGCGGGTACATTGGCGTGATCTTGGGGGTTGGTTTACGGGGGGTCTAGCGAGTCAGGACCTGCGGCGCAACCAGCCGGCCAGGAGGGCCGAACCGAGCAGGGCTGTGCTCATCAGAAAGCCCCAAACGCCGATCTCGCTCAACAGGCTGGTGATCCGCTCCTCCTCGATCAGCGTGTCGGCAAGCCACCATACCGGCGGCCCAACGAGGAAGAAGATCAGAAGGGTTGCAGCCACCGCCACGGCGCGATTCCTCTTGTGTTCGGCCTTGATCTCCTTGATCACGCCGAGCGATGCCATCACGACGCGACTGGTCCGGTGCGCGACCGCTCGATCGCGGTCCGCGTCGTTGCGGGCCAACGCACGTGCCAAGTCGTCTATGTTCGCTCCGGAGCCCGTCATTCGGTCACCTCGGCCTGCCTTGTCCGCTTTAGCTTCGGCTTGATGGCTGCCAGACCTCGATACAGCCTGGATTTCACTGTCGACAAGGGGGCCCGCGTGACCCTGGCGATCTCTTCCAGAGTCAAGTCTTCGTGGAAGCGCAGGACGAGAACTTCCCGATACAGGGTTTCGAGTTGCAGCAGGGCTGCTGCGACGTGCTGGCTATCCTCGATGCTCGAAAGGCTGTCGAACGGGGACGGCTGGTGGTCAGCGACCTCGAAACTCATCGGCTTGTCGTCCTCGTTGCCAGTCTCGAAGAGTTCGTCGAGGCTCGACATAGTGCGCTTGCGGCGATGATCGATGACCAGATTTCGCGCGATCGTGAACAGCCACGTCTCAAAGCGTGCCTTGCCGTTGAACTGCCCGCCGCGGGTCAACACTCGCATCCACACATCCTGGAACAGGTCCTCGGCCATCTCGCGGTTTCCCGTAAGGAAGAGCAGATAGCGCAACAGACGGTGCTGATAGCGAACGATCAGGTCGTCGAGGAGACCTGCTTCCTGCCGCTTGAGCCCTTCGGCGACAGCTAGATTCTCGCGCCTGACCTGCTCTTCGGCAAGGGAGGCAGAGGCTGGGGCGAAGATCGAGCGAATCGCGGAAGTGGCACTCATCGTATTTGATTAGACGACAAAGGAGGCGAGAGGGCCGCTTGGAATGTGACAGAGTGTATGGATTGCACATGTGCACCGATTCCGGTGCACGAGCGGATTGCCGGCTGAACGCCCGCGAGGTTGGATCGCTGCTTCAGGCGTCGTGTGACCGGTTCTTACGCCGCGCCACTCGCACGCATTCCTCCAATGCGCCTTCAGCGCGACGCGCCTGCCCTTGCACAGTTCCCGGGAAGAAGATTCCCAGCAGGTGGCGGCGTCGTTGCGTTGGAGTCATGGTGTACCAGCCCTGCTCGGCAAGCGGCTGGCGCTGAAAGCCTGCGCGCAGAATCGGCGGCGGTGTCTGCTCGCCTTCCATCGCCAGCATCACCGTCTCGGCGACTCTCTCGGCCCGTTCCCGGCGCGTCTCCGCACCCTTGGCCTGATCGACGACCTGCGCGAACCCCTTGCGCATCGAGGGGGCCATGGCGTCGAACCACTTGCGCAGTAGCTTGTCCTGGCGTAGCACCGCCGTGAGCTCCTTCGGCTCGTTGTAGTGCTGTTCATCCAGATCGGGCTCCATCCGGACCTGGACCGTGTCTCCCGGTCCCGCACGCGCGCCGGCCTGCATCTTCTTGTTGACGACCAGGGTGTGACCCTGCCCTTGCGCCCCGGGAAACAGCGATGTCTGAAACGCGAATTCTTGGCTTTTGCTTTCGTTCGCATTCCTGATGGTTCCGCGCACACGCCGGTTGCGCCATGCGGGCCAGGCCTTCTTCAGATCGACTGGTACGCGCGCAATGACCCAGTAGGGGCCCGTCCCGGCTCGCTCCAGCACTGCGCGGAATGATTTGGCTCTGTTCCCAGCCATGCGACTGCTTTCTGTTCGACTGCCTCCGCCGTTGTCGAGCAGGGGCAGCACGTCAACGACAATCTAAACTACTGTCATGGAAGTTCTCTACGGCCTCCATTCCGTCGAGGAGGCCCTTAAAGCCGGCAAGCGCCGTTTTGATCATGTTCTGGTCGCCCGCGAACGCCACGACGACCGACTTGCCCACCTCGTCGCTGCGTGCCGCGAGGCCGGCGTGAGAGTTCGGCAAGAATCCCGCGAGCAACTCACGCAGCTTGCCGGAGCACCAACGCATCAAGGCGTCGTAGCGGTCGTACGTCCGCAGGAAAAACTGGCGATCGAGGATGTTTTTGCGCCGGTGTGGTCCGGCGCTGCCCGGCTGGTGCTCGCTCTCGATGGCGTCGAAGATCCTCAGAATCTTGGCGCATTGCTGCGCGTAGCCGATGGAGCCGGCGTCGACGGCATCGTCCTCACGGAGAGGCGTTCTGCACCCCTGAGCCCTGTTGCCGTGAAGGCCAGCGCAGGAGCCGCCGAACATCTGCGCATCGCCCGTGTCGTCAACCTCGTCCGTGCGCTTGAGGAGTTGAAGCGTCAGAACATTTGGGTTATTGGCCTCGATGAGCGTGGTACAACCGACTACGACAAGTTCGACTTCACCGGCGATTGTGTGCTCGTTCTGGGCCGCGAAGGCGCGGGGCTGCATGATCTCGTCCGCCGCACCTGCGATCACCTTCTGCGCATCCCCATGGCCGGAGGCGTTAGCTCGCTCAACGTCTCCGCTGCCGGCGCGGTCGTACTGTATGAGGCTGCGCGTCAACGCCGCGCTGCTGCCCACCGTGCCACATCCCTCGTCCAAGAGTCTGCTGCACGCAGTGCGAAGAAACAGAAAGGTCTTGGTTCATGAAGTTGTTGTCTCGGCGAGCACTGATCGCTGCGGTTCTCGGCGGTGCCCCGGTTTTCTTCCATTGTTTGGCTCAGACTCCCGCGCAAAACCCGACGCCCGCTGCGCCGTCTACCCCGCCCTCCAGCACCGTTGCGCCGACACCGACGCAGCCTTCGAGCCCCACGAGCAAGGTCATCTTCTCTCGATCCAGTGACGAGAACGGCGACACCACCACAACTGTCGGTCCCGCAGCGACGCAACCCACTGTGACCAGCGAACCCGTAGCCACGGACGCTGACCGCCTAGCCCTCACCTTCACCGCACTCGACCTCGACGTGCATCTTCAGACAACTGCGCATCGGATCGCGGTGCGCGCCCAGGTCACGGTACGGAACGACGGCAAAGCCCCGCTCACACGTGTTCCGCTGCAGATCTCCTCATCGCTCAACTGGGAGCAGATTCGTGTCGACGGCCGCAACGCGGTCTTTCCGGTCGCCACGCTTAACTCCGACACCGACCACACCGGCCAACTGCACGAGGCTGCCGTACCGCTGGCTGCGCCCCTCGACCCTGGTCAGAGCGTCACTCTGGATGCCGTCTACTCGGGGACCATTACTCCAAATGCACAGCGCCTGCTGACGATCGGTACGCCCGAGACGGTCGCTCTCCACTCGGACTGGGACGAGATCTCGCCGGACTTCACCGGCTTGCGCGGCTTCGGCAACGTCGTCTGGTATCCGGTCTCGACCATTCCTGTCATTCTCGGCGACGGCTCCCGTCTCTTCGACGAGGTTGGCCGGCACAAGTTCTCGCTCACTCAGACGCACTTTCGCCTGCACCTCACCGTCGAGTTTCCGCACGGCAATCCGCCCACCATTGCGCTCGTCGATGGCGTTCGCGTGCCGCTCACCGTCGCCGACTCGCAAGGTCTTGACGCCGATCTCTCCGGCATCGCCACCGCTTCCTTCGAGACGGCGGCACTCGGCTTCCTCGCGCCCAGCCTTCTTGTTGCCGTGCGCAAGGCTCATCCGGCGCCAAACCTCACGGCCTACACAACGACAGACGACGACATCTCCGTGCAGACCTGGTTCACGGAAAACGCCGTTGTCATGCCTTTTGTGCAGGGCTGGCTGGGTCAGCAACCGCGTTCCCCGCTCACTCTCCTTGACCTGCCCGATCCCGACGATGCGCCTTTCGAGACGGGAGCTCTGCTGGCCACCAGTCTTCGCGTGGGACCAACTGATCAGCTCGACCGCGTGCTCGTGCACACCTTTGCTCACGCCTATCTCGTGTCGGGGCAGGAACCGCCGCCTACCTGGCTCAGCGAGGGGGTCGCCACCTTCCTCGAGTCGGTTTGGGTCGAAAAACAGCAGGGCCGCGATCGTGCCCTTCAGCTGCTGGAGTCCAACCGCGCCGCTCTTGCGCTCGTGGAACCGCCCAGCCCCGGCACCAGTGCCGGTGAGCCTCTGGCGATCGCTACTGCGCCGGTTTACTACCGGACCAAAGCCGCTTATGTCTTATGGATGCTCCGCGATCTCACCGGCGATGAGGCTCTGAGTGCGGCGCTCCGCCGCCTGATCGGCAACGCCCAACTCTTAGGCGTCGCGCCCGCGACACCGGCAAACATGCCAACTGCTTCTCTCCAGATTCTCCTCAGGCAGGCCGGGGTCCGACGCGATCTCTCCTGGTTTTTCGCCGACTGGATCGATGCGGATAAAGGCCTCCCTGACCTAACGATCGGGAGCGTGTTTCCCAACGCCGCACAGGCCGGCACTTATCTTGTCGCCGTCAACGTAACGAATGCGGGCTATGCGGCCGCTGATGTACCGGTCACCGTCCGCACCGCCAAATCCTTCGTCACAGAACGGGTTCTTGTTCCGGCGCGCGGCTCCGCGGTGGAACGCCTCGTGGTCATGGGCCCGCCCACACAGGTTCAGGTCAACGACGGAACCGTACCGGAAACCACGGCGAGCATCCACGTCACGGACGTCACCGTGCAATCACCTGACCAGCCTGCCGAAGGCCGCACGGTGCCGAGAAATAGCTCTTCATCTGCTGCGACTCCGGCGACACCGCAGTGAAAGGCCGAACAATGCCTACTGGTTTCCGCCAGGCGGCGAGAGTTTTCTGGCAGCGTTGTCCAGCACGAGAACCCAGTCACCTGCTCCAGGTGGCGTGAATTCGCGGGCTCCGCTCGCCGGAAAGGTTCCGGCGTCCGAGGCTTCTCCGTTCCTCGGATCGAACCACCATGCCTTGACCTGACTCCCCTCGATTCTGGCCATGTCCACGCGAATGGATCGCTTTGTCGGCATATACGCGATTACTGTGTTGCCATCAGATGTTCGCCCGGCAGCCAGATAATCGACGCCTTCGAGGTCGCCGAGGCCCGCGGTCACCACCACGTGCTTCTGGTCGGGAACCAAGTCGAACCAGGCGCGCGACCGGAAGAGCTTTCCCCAGTTCATCATGTCCACTGACCCGGGCCGGTCCATGGCCTGCTGCCAGGTTCCTTCGAATGGGTACAGAGTGGGGCCGTTAAAGTGCCACAGAGGGTTATCACCAAAGACGTGACCGAAGCCGCCACAGAGCACCGACCAGTACATCTGCCTACGGAGCTGGACTGGAGAGGAATTGTGTTCGCCTTCATAGCACGATTCGATCAGGAATGTGGGCCGGGCCGGCTGGGTGTCGTAGTCCGCCAAAAGACGCTGGTGGACGGCGTCGCAGTTGTAGCTGGAGTTGACGTTGAGCCATCCTCCGCTCGCAAACTGCTCAGGGGTGGAGGGTGTCGCATTACCATGTGCCGTGAAAAGGTGGCGCCGGTCGAATTTGCGGATTCCAGAGGCAATCAAATCGATCTTTTGCTGAACGGCCTTCGGATCGCGGTCCCCTCCCATCACCCAAAGGATGTTGTCGAAGTTCTTGTACCGTTTGCCCAGGTACTGACCATACGTAAGGCACTTTTCGGGGGGTAGTTTTGTCAGTTCTTCGATCCATCCCTCATCGGTGCCCTTGTACCCCAAATAGATGGGAAACAGCAGCACCAGCATGCCGTTTTCAGAAGCCTTGCGAATCACCCAGTCCGCATGCGCAAAGTACTTCTCATTGGGAGTGGTGAAATCGCCCGGAGTTGTAAAGGGTGCTTCGCCGTCGAGGTCCTGGGGAGGATGCTGACTGTATTTGTGCTCGATGAAGTTCACCATGACGGTATTGAAGCCTTTTTGGCGGCGATTGCTGAGGTATTCGTCGACGTCCGAGTCACTCGCCGCCACGATGAGCGACCATGCCGCGTCGCCTTGCATGAGAAACGGTTCGTTCTTTTGGTCGACAAGGTATCTGTTGTTCGTCGAGATCTTCAGGGGATAAACAGGCTCTGCTGTGCTAAGAACGGGGGAAACCAGGAGCCCGACGATAAGAGCTAGAAGTCTTGCATGGATGTTTCGATGCCGGGCATCGAGTTTTTTCTGACTCTGCATGCTTTCCTCCGAACTGGGAAGCGTGGAATATGCGCGGTCAACCCGATTGGGCCGATGAGGAAGAGAAGTAGCCACAGCGTAACATCCCTTCCTTGGGCCCCTGACCCCCGGTGCGAAGCTGTGGTCCGCAGCGCCCTCCATCCAAAGTTCGATGCGCGTCACGCCGGGATCCGCGTACGATCGGCGCACGATGGAGGTCGAGCGCCAATCCGGGCGGCAGATGGGCGTGTGGGCGGCTACGGCTGTCGTCACAGGCGAAGCGATATCGCTCGGAATCTTTCTCACCCCAGCCGCGATGGCTCGGTCGCTCGGCTCGCCGGCGTTATTGGGTGCCGTCTGGTGCGGCATGGCGGTCCTCACCCTGGCCGGTGCGCTTTGCTTCACGGAACTGGCCGTGCGCAACCCGCACGATGGCGGCGAATACGTCTACCTCCGTCGAAGCTTCGGCCGGCGGGTGGCCTTTCTCTACGGTTGGATGGCGGCTCTAGTCATGTACCCCGGTGTTGCGGCCTCGCTGTGCGTCGGCATCGTGCCCTACATCCAGACGCTCGTGCCGGTTCCCGCTCGTCTCGTTGCCTTCGTGCCTGCGGTGCTGCTTCTTGGTCTCGGGTTCCTGACATACCTTGGCGCACGGCTTTCCAGCGGCGTCATGACGACACTCAACTGGGTCAAAGTTCCGGTGATGGCCGCGCTGGTCGGGTGGGCGCTTCTCACCGGCCATGCCAGCATGGCGAACCTGGCCCCTTTGACTCTCCGCCGGGCCGGTTCCGATCCATTGATCGAAGCGATCGCCGGAGCCGCGATCAGCGCCTTCTTTTGCTTTGGCGGCTGGTGGGAGGCAGGCAAGATCGCCGGCCAGGTTCGCGAGCCGTCGCGAACTCTGCCCATCGCGTTCACTGGCGGCGTGCTGGTGGTGACGGTGGTCTATTTGCTGCTGAGCCTGGCGTTTGTCGCCGTCGTTCCGATGCGGCAGATTCAGTCCAACACCGCGTTCGTCGCCCAGTTCGGCAATGCCCTCTTTGGAGCCGCGGGTGGCCGCGTTCTTTCGGCATGCGTCATTCTTGCCGTGCTCGGCGGGCTCATGGTGCTCAGCATGGCGGTGCCGCGCGTGACTTACACGCTAGCGCGCGGAGAAGTGGGCGATCGGCCGCAGGGCATTCTGGCTGCCCTGGGACGTATCGATCCGCGCACCGGCGCGCCGGCGAATGCGGTCCTGCTGCAGACGGCGATGGCCCTGGCAATCCTTGTACTGGGCGCATTCGATCGCATCCTTGCCTTCATCATCTTTTCTGCGGTTGCGTTTCTCGCTCTGACGGTGGCCACGCTGTTTCGCGTGATCACTCCGGTGCGCCGCTGGTGGTTTCCTGTCGCCCCCATCGTCTTCATCGCAGGAAGCGGTATCCTCGCGGCGATGCTTCTGCTGCATAACCTGGTTCCATCGCTGCTTGGTGCAGGTATTGTGCTCGTCGGCCTCCCCGCACGATGGCTGCTCACGCGAGACCACACACGATCCACTGAGCTGGGCTCGACGCCCGACTCCCTGACGCCTGAAACTTAATTCCTGGAGAATCCAATGCCTCATATCCCGCTTCCCGATCTTCCCGGCATTCGCGGCGCGATGGCCTTCCGGCCGGAGACGGCGCGTCCGATGAATGCTCTCGTTGAAATTCTGCTGACCGGACCCAGCACACTCACCAAGGGCGAGCGAGAGTTGATCGCTACTTATGTTTCCAGCCGCAACTGCACGGAATATTGCCACAACATCCACGGTGCGATTGCGGCGGCGCACCTGGGCGGGAACGAAGCTCTGGTCAAGCAGGTCAAGACCGACTTTACCCAGGCGGAAATCAGCCCCAAGCTCAAGAAGTTGCTGGTCATTGCCGGCAAGGTGCAACAGGACGGCAAGCTGGTGACTGCCGCCGATGTGGAAGCCGCACGCAAAGAAGGTGCGACCGACATTGAAATTCATGACACCGTACTGATCGCCGCGGCTTTCTGCATGTACAACCGCTATGTCGACGGCCTCGGCACTGCGCGCCCCGCCGACGAGGCGTTCTATCGCGAACGCGGCAAGCGCGTAGCGCAAGACGGCTACGTGATGGTCAGCGAGGAGTACCTGGCTGCGCATGCGCGCTAACACGATCCGAGTTCGTAGTTCTCAGTTCACAGCAGGGCTTGCCACGAAGGAGCGGAAACGCTGAAGCTACGAACCACAGACTGAGAATTTAGAAGTGAGAGCTGCGAACTAAGATATGTGAACCGTCCACTACGAACTGCTCCGGAGGAGCCCATGCCCCACATCGACCTTCCCAATTTCCCCGGCATCGTGGCCGGATTCAACTTCCGCCCTGAGACTGCTGTGCCCATGCGGACGCTTGCGCATATTTTGCTGCACGAGCCTAACTCGCTCGCACCCGGCGAGCGCGAACTGATCGCAACCTATGTTTCGTCGCGCAACTGTACGACATTTTGCGCGCTCAGTCACGGCGCGGCCGCGGCAGCCCATCTCGGCGGCGACAAGGTCGTGCAGCAGGTCAAGACCGACCTGGCCAGCGCCGAAGTCAAGCCCAAGCTGAAAGCATTGCTGAACATCGCAGGCAAAGTGCAGCAGGATGGGAAGCTCGTGACCGCTGCCGATGTGGAAGCTGCGCGCAAGGAAGGGGCGACCGACTTGGAGATCCACGACACGGTCCTGATCGCCGCGGCGTTCTCGATGTACAACCGCTATGTCGATGGTCTGGGCACATTTCAGCCCACCGATCCCGGTATGTACGCGCAGATGGGTCAGCATCTCGCCGACGAGGGCTATCTTATTCCTTCGGTGCGTGAGCCTGTGGGCGCTGCCTAGAGAAATCAAGAAATCGCGAGGACTTCGCGTCCAGACGGCCTTCGCCGGACGCTTGGGCCGATGCCTATGCTGCCCGCAATTTGTAGCCGTCCGGATCTTTGCCGCGCACGCGCCGCCACCATACCTGGAAGCTGGGGATGTTCACGGTAATCAGGAAGAGCTTGCGCAGCTGGCCTTGCGGACACTGCAGAGGTCGCACGCCGTGCCATGAGTGATGCGTTCTCTGAAAGAGCAGGCTGCCGTTGCCGCGCGGCTCGATGGATGCGGCGACCTTGAGCTGATCGAAGCTTGGCCCCGAGTGCACCGGGAACTTCCGTTCGCTGTCGAGAATCAGAATCTGCCCTCCCCACGCTGCATCCCAGTCGTCCTCGGTGTTGAAGTAGAAGATGTGCGTGGCCAGCTTGCGCGCGGCATCGCAGTGCGGCGAAACGGCGCAGCCCTCCCATGCGTAGTACCACTCGAACGTGGGAATGAAGGTGTGATTGCCGAGCACGCGGCTCAGGAACGATTGGTACACCGGGCCCTGTAGTTCTGCGAGGAACTCTTTCCACGGCTCGGCGATCTCGACGCCCGGCCGATAGTGCAGCAGGTAGCGATCGTGCGGCGCCTGTCCGTAGGCGCGCTTCACACCGACATGCCTGTCGAATCCCTCGACGGCGGGCATCGTCGTACGCAGCCGCTCATATCCCTCCGGCGTGAGGGACGCTTCAATGTTGGCCCAGGGATAGGGCTGCCGGTGCTGAAAAGACTCCGCCGAGAACGACTCAAGCCGCTTCAAATTCAGGTATTCCACGGTAGAGACACTCCTTCGGGCCTCGCGCGTACGCGAAGAGCCGCTCGGCAATAGCCTTTGCGGTCAGGGGTCTGCGAGTCTGTGACCAAGAGCACGAGGGCGCGTTTTCCAGCGCTGGGAGTGCCATGTCATGATTGGCCCTAGCGGTACAACTCAGGAACAAACGTCTGCTCGTTGATGGGCGGCCGGGTGTAGTTCTGCTTGGCTATCGGAGGCAGCGGCAGAGGCTTCGTTGTCAGGTCTTTGTAGGGGATCATCGACAGCAGGTGGCGGATCACGTTGAGGCGCGCGGCCTTCTTGTTGTCGGCGTTGACCACATACCACGGCGCCTGCTTGATGTCGGTGCCCGCAAACATCTCATCCTTGGCGCGCGAATACTCGGCCCAGTGCTTGCGAGATTCCAGATCCATGGGACTCAGCTTCCAGCGCTTCGTCGGGTTCTTCATCCGGTCCTGGAAGCGCCGCTCCTGCTCCTCATCGCTCACGCTGAACCAATACTTGAGAAGCAGAATGCCCGAGCGCACCAGCATGCGTTCAAACTCCGGGCAGCTGCGCATGAATTCGAGATACTCGGCCTCGGTGCAGAAGCCCATCACGCGTTCGACGCCGGCGCGGTTATACCAGCTGCGGTCGAACAGGACCATCTCGCCGGCCGCAGGCAGATGGGGGACATATCGTTGGAAGTACCACTGGGACTTCTCGCGCTCCGTGGGCGTGCCCAGCGCGACCACCCGGCAGATGCGCGGATTGAGCGTGTCGGTGATGCGCTTGATAGCGCCGCCCTTGCCCGCCGCATCGCGCCCCTCGAAGATCCCCACGACGCGCAGGCCTTCGTGCCGGATCCACTCTTGCAGTTTGGCCAGTTCGACCTGCAGCCGGCGCAGCTCCTTCTCGTAGTCGCAGTCTTTGCCGAGCCGGATGGGAACCTGATGATTGGAGATGAAGGGATCGGGCTTCGCTTCGCCGTTCTTCTGCTGCTCAAGAACGCCGGTCGCGTTCTCTGCGTGTTTGCTGTTCTTGCCGGAGTGCTTGTCTGCCATGGCTTCCTCTCACTGGCCGACCTCCGGTTTTTCTTTGCGTTCAGTCGTCGCTGCACGAACGGGAACGTTGCTCACCCAGGGGAAGGGCAAGCTCAAATACGTCCTTCATTCTATCGGTAAATGCACCTGCAGAGTACAGGTTCCGCAGGCTTTCCAGGTACCCTTGGTGCGCCGTCTCGCTGTTCCCGCCTTTCGGGCCGGTCGGCCAATCGCTAGACTGCGCCTGCACGAGACGGGCGGCCTGTGCCTGAACCGAAGAGCCCTTCGCTTTGAGAAGATGGATCAAATGTTGAAGCTCGGCTTGGGTCCGAAGTTCAGTTCCACATTGTTTCTTTTAGCGCTCGCGTGGAACCTGTGCCTGGAGGCCGAGAAACGTCCATCTCGCTTTGCCTTAGCGAACTCCGACGAAGAGCTGGTAGTTGAAGCCGGAGCAAGTGCTCCGAAACTCATCGAGATTCATGGTCGATCGGGCCTGTTGCGGAATGGGCTCGAGGAACCGCTTCCCGCCTCAGTCGAGACCGATGGGGCGTCAGTCCCAATCCAGTGGCAGTTCCAGCCACAATTGAGCCGCGCCACTTCTCGCGAAGTTGTTCTCGTGTATGAGACACAGGATCCACACTTGCGCCTCTCTTGGACGTGGGAGTTGCGGGCACAGTTTGGCCCCGTGGAACACGAGATCACTGTGAAAAATCTCTCCGCGCGCGAGGTGTGGCTGCCATTGCTCGATTCGTTGCGGTTGCAAATCGACTATCCGTCGAACGTCGATTTGCGGGACTTCTATGTCGAAAAGGGCGCCGATAGCCCATCCGCTGAAGGAACGCACCTCGACACGATCGTCGACGGTTACCGATGGACAGGTACATCGTCTACCTATGCGCTTCCTGTCCCAGTCCAAGCCCGCGAAGTCATTCCTGTGGAGATGATCTTCAGCGCGGATCAGAAGGAATCTGGCTGGTACGCGGGAATCGAGTTCAGCGGAAGAACTCGGCTCGCGCTCACCCGCGAAGGAGACCACATACGCACCGCGCTTGGGCTGAATCCTGACCCCGGCCCTTTTCGCACCCGCGTGCTGCCTGGCGCCGAATTCTCAACTCCGGCAGTTTTTCTGGGTACGTTCTCGGATGGACCGGACGGGGTCGGCAATCAACTCCGGCCATGGGTACGAACTGTCCTTGGAAATCCGTTGACGTGGAAAGATCCGCAATACCCCCTGACCGTGAACAACAGCTGGGGAAGCGGGATGCGCGTTGACGAGAAGCTTGCTCTGAGCATGATTGAGGAGGCAAAGCAACTCGGGCTGGAGATGTTTCACCTCGACGCTGGGTGGTTCCGTGGCGTCGGCGATTGGTACCCGGATTCAGCCAAATTTCCTCACGGCCTCGCTTCAGTCGCGGACGACGCTCACCGGCATGGCCTGCGCTTCGGCCTGTGGGTGGATTGGACACAGGCTGGGCTGGATACGGAGCCTGGGTCGCTGAATGTGCACGATCCAAAGGTCCAGGACTGGCTGGTGACCGATCTGGCGCCGAACTGGAAACCGGAGGACTTCAAAGGCCAGACCGCAGATATTGGAGTCCCGGCGGCAAAGGACTACTTCGAGAAAGAGGTCGGCCGGATCATCTCAGAGAACCACCTCGACATGCTGGAGCATGATGGATACCTCGTTGCCCAGGGATGCGTTCGTCAAGACCATCCGCATGCGCCGCCCGATCGCAGCACGATGAAGGTGATTCATGACTGGGGTTCCGACTTTGTCCTGGCCTCAAATTCCACGGACGTGAGCTATCAGGCGGTCAAGGCTTACTACGAGATTTACGAACACATGCGGAAGCGGCATCCGGGCCTTCTGTTCGAAATCTGTAATGACGGCGGCCGGATGGTCGATTTTGGATCGGCGGCACACGGAGACTACTTCTCAATCACAGACACGTACGATCCGCTCTCGAACCGCCGGGCATTCTTTGATGCGAGTCATGTATTGCCGGCAGCAATGCTGGAGAGTTACGTCGAGAAGTGGCCCGCGCCCAGTCTGGAGAACTTCCTCTACATGCTGCGCAGCGGAATGATGGGATGGGTCAGTATCATGCAGGACACACGCGCATGGACGCCTGAACAGCATGATGTGGCAGCGAAAGAAATCGCGCTCTACAAAGAGAAGCTGAGACCGCTCATTCGCGATGCCGAGCTATTTCATATTTCGCCGCGCCCGGACGGCGTGCATTGGGATGCGGTTGAATATTGGGACCCTGCACGGAGACAAGGGGTGGTTTACGCTTTTCGCGGCAGCGTTGCAGACGAAGTACAGCACCTATTTGCGCTCAAGAGCCTTCGAGATGCAGCGCGCTATTTGATCCATTTTCAGGATGGAAGTTCTCCCGATGTAGAAGCAACCGGGAGCGACTTGATGCGGCAAGGTCTTTCTGTGCACCTCGATCGGCCACTTAGTTCCGAGTTGGTGTTTCTGGAGGAAAGAGCGAGCGAAGCGAAGTGAGGCAACCTGAACCGACGATCTGATGCTGGCAACTCCGCAGCCCTAGGCTCCGCTGTCGAATGGGCAGGTTGAGGCGTGGCACGTGCGGCATCAGCAGAATGGCCCGTATTGAGCTCGTCGAGCTTTGTTTGACTCCTGATCGATGTCCCTTGCACGGGATTTATGTGACCGCGGAAATTTGGGCGATCTGCGCAAGCAAAGTCGTCTTGTTCCGGAACGCAGCCGTGCCGCCGCTTGCTGCTACAGATAAGGCGCCGGTCCGATTGCCGAGTTCCAACGCTCTCTCCATCGGCCAGCCACGAATCCACGCGTGCAGAAAGCCTGCATTGAAACTATCGCCGGCGCCAACCGCATCGACAAAATGGGCTCTTTCAGCCGGGACGTGCCAGGATTGCGGACCACAGAATGCGATAGCACCCTCCGATCCGCGCTTGATAACGAGCAGGGGCACGAGACCACGAAGAATCGAGATCGCGCAATCCAGATCGTTCTCTCCGGCGAGCAAGCATGCCTCGCGCTCATTGGGCATCAGGACATCGACCTGTCGTATTGCATCGAGGATTCCGCGATGCCATTGCTGCGACGGATCGTCGTTGGGATCGAGCGAAAGCGTCAGGCCCGCTTTCTTCAACTCGACGAAAAGCTCGGGAATCCGCGGAGTGAGGGCGCGTTGAAGATAGTAAGAGGACATGTGAAAGTGCTGCGCCTGGGCGAGGTAGCTCACATCGAGATCGCCATAAGCCAGTTCACAGGCGGGTCCGGGATAAGTGAACATGTGGCGCAGCTTCTTGTGTTGCAAGTGCACCGTCACTCCTGACTGCACCTGCTGTGCAGGGACACAGCGCGAGAGATCGACGCCGGCTTCGCTGAGCTCGGAGCGGCACATGCGGCCAAAATCATCGTCAGTAACCCGCGTGATAAAGCCGATCCTGTTTCCCAATGCAGCCAAGTTGTGCGCAGTGATCGCGGCAGATCCACCTACACGAATGGCAATCGTTTCCGCGAGCAACTCCCGTTCCGGCGGCAGTTCGGTGGGGAGGCCATACATCAGCACATCGAGAGCGGTATCGCCTGCGAGAGTGACGTCGAACCGCCGCTCCGTCGCCAAACGACTCTGCTGTCCGTGCGTCATGCGCTCTCTCCGGGCAACACAGTCGATTGCCGGCGCACGATCCAGAAGAGGATCCCAACGAGCGCCCAGCCTGTGCCCACAGCTTTCGCCAAAGGACCGAGGTTCCACCAAAGCAACGCACAGGTGATGAAGCCTCCAAGCGAGAGAAGGATCGGCGCTATCTGAGTGAACCGCCCGTGACGCCAACCGCGCAGCATCGACGCGATGTTGACGCCCATGAAGGCCAGCAGGGCCCCATAGTTGAGGAGCTCGGTGCCGAGCTGGTAGCTGAAGACCAGTGCGCCGGCAAGGCAAATCGCGCCGACGAGCAGAACATTGTTGCGCGGAATCCGATTCTTCGGATGTACCGCGCCGAAAAAGCGCCGTGGCAATGCGCCATCCTGCCCCATGGCATAGAGTAGCCGTGCCGCTCCCAATTGCGAGGCCATACCTGAGCCGATATTCGCAAGAAGCAGCGCCGCATTCACGATCAAAAAGAGGATGGGTCCACCCATGCGGCCCGAGACGTGCACATACGCGGTGTCGATATCGGGAAACGCCAGTCCGCGCGGCCATACGAGTTGCGCGACATACACCTCAATGCTCGCGAGAACGCCGGTGATGAAACAAGTCAACACAATTGCTCGCGGCACGCTCTGAGCCGGATCCTTGGCCTCGTCCGTGAGCGTCGAGATGCCGTCGAATCCAATGTAGGTGAGGACGGCAATCGAAGTGCCGCGCAGCAAGCCCGGCGTATTGAATGTTGCGGGATCGTAGAAAGGCCGCACGAAAAACGCGGCGTCAGGATGGGAGAGATGCAACAGCCACTGGACGGCAGCGCCGAGCACGAGAACAATGACCACGCCCAGCGCAGCGGCCATCGCGGAGTTGATGCGTGCCGATGTCTCCACGCCATTGCAATTCAGCGCCGTGAAAAGGACTGCGAACAGGATCGCCCACGCGACATAGGGGATTTCCGGAAAGAAGTTGATCGCCGCCCTGCTGCACCAGATGGTGCAGATGAGCGGATTCAGCACGTAATCCATCACCAGGCACCAGCCGGTCAGGTAGCCCAGGCTGGTGTGGATCTCTTTGCCGACATAAAGGAACGCCGACCCGCCGTGCGGATAAGCGCGTGCCATCCGCCCATAGCTGACCGAGGTGAACAGCATGGCCACCATAGCGAGCAGAATTGCAGTGACCGCGTGCCCGCGCGCCTCCTGATAGATGACGCCGAAGCTGGGCATGGGCGCTGTGGGCTGAATCAGAATGATGCCGTAAAGAACCAGATCCCAGAAGCGAAGACTCCGCTTGAGGCCGATGGTTTCTGTAGCATTCTGTCCCGCGGTTGTCGACATGCTTGACCCTTAGCGCGCCGCTGCAGCAGCGGTTGGCGTCAGCGTGACAGGCGCGACATTCCAGCCTTCGACGTGGATCGTCGGTGCGCTTGAATCGCCGTCGGGTAGCAGCGCAGTCAAGGTTGTCGACTCTCCCGGCGTCAACTCGATCCAGTTGTCGGACCAGAAGACGGGCGCAATCAGATCGTCTTGCGCGGTCCGCACGGCCGCATGCACCTGAAACGCCAGCGATGCGGACATGTTCTGCAGATGAAGGTGAATCTCTCTTCCTTGCTTCGTTGTTTCGATCTCGGCGTGACTCTGGACTGTCGCTGGCGGAAGAATGGCAAGCGCAGTCATGTCCTCGTGGCGCCCCGCCGGGGTGTGGGTGAAGTCGGTTTTCGGCCAATCGAAGGCGGTGAGCATCGCCGGCACCCAATAGAAGTTGCGACTTACGACGTGTCCGTCAGCGTCGGTCAAAGTCAAACCGATGAAGAACAGATGATCGGAGCCGACGAGGAGACGGTCGGGAATCGACAACACGCGCTGTGCGCTGTCAGGCTGCGAGGTCACGTCGGCCTCGGAACTGTAAAGCTCTTGCCACGCAAGATTGTGGACCTTGACGTTGGCGTGGAGCGGGACCGGCGACCCATAGGTGCTGTTGACCACGACGATGGATTGGTCGTCATAGGAGTACTGAATGTGGAGCGGCTCACAGGCCTTTTTGGCGGCGAAGTATCCCGCGCCGGCGTCGAGATAGTAGTCGTAGAGATGCCAGATCATCGACGGCCACGCGTTATTTAGCATCCATTGGATCACGCCGGTGGACACATATTTGTTCTTGCCGTAGGCCTCATACATCGCGCGCTCCGAGTCATACTCCATGGTCTGCGCGATGCGTTCGTAGTCCGCAGAGGAGTGCGGCGTGGCGTAGATCGCCGTCATTGCCTCGTTGAACACCTTGAGGTTGACGAACTCTCCGCCACCATTGTGCAAATCCCATGTCGACGAGGGCGGCCACGCTTCAGGATCTGGCAGGAATTTGCGGCGACTTGCCAGCGATGGAACCGCTGGGCCGGGACTGGTTTCGGTATTGAAGCCGAAAGCGCCGCCGTTGTGCAGGTCCACATACCAGTAGCTTGGCGCGACATAGTCGTAGGGGCCGCTCATCTTGACGCCGCTCTCGCCAGTTACAGTGGTCGGCGTGCCCGATGCGGAGGAGAGGACAGGATTCGGCCAGTGCGTATCAGCTTCGACTTGCAAATAGGCTTTCTCGACATCGGCCGGTGGAGGATTGTCGCTGCCGTTCAGCCACACCAGCAGGCTCGCATGCTGGCGCAGGCGCAGTAATTGGGATCGCAGCGACGCGCGCGCAATCTGCAGGTCGTCCCCGGTCCAATTCTTCCAGTGCTCCCAATGATCGCAGCAGCACCAGCCAAGCATGACCAGGATCCCCTGTCGATCGGCAAGCTGGAAGAACTCCTCCGTATCGAGTTTGCCTTCAAGCCGAATCGTGTTCAGCCCGATGTCACGCACCATGCGGAACTGATCGCGCAGCCGCTGGTCATCGCTACGGAGCAACATGTCCTGCGACCAACCTCCGCCTCGAATGAGAATTGGCTTGCCGTTCACACGAAACAGACGGCCACCGGTCGCGGTGTACTCCGACGTGATTTCGCGAATGCCGAAATCGACGCTGCGCTCGTCCGACACGTGCCCGCCCACGCTGAAGCTCATGGCGAGATATTCGAGATGCGGCTCGCCCATCTGGTAGGGCCACCAGAGCTTCGGATCGCGGATCTTCAGCTGCAGAAACTGTTCGGGGGCGAAGACGACTGTACGGTCTTCGTGTGCCGCCAGCTCGACCGGTTGTTCGAAGCGGACTCCAGCGGCGGTTCCCGAAACTACGCCCTTCACTGGCTTGTCTGTCGAGTTGTCCAGTTCGGCGTAGATGGTGAGGTCGGCCGTGTTAAGGGTACCGTCGCTGAAGTGCGTCACTGCCATTGGCGACCGGAGGGTGACCGGCCCAGTGGCGACAAGATCGACTGCACCCCACAACCCCATATCCTTGTCAGGCGGACAGGGATTCCAGTCGACCCAGTTGATGCCCAGATCTTTCTCTGTCGGCGCGGTCGTCTCCACTGCAAGCACGTTTGGTGTATCGGTGCTGAGCAGACCGGTCACGTCGAAATCGTAGGTGCGATAAGCTCCCGCGACGGTGGTTGAATCGGCTACCTTTTTTCCATTGAGCCAGATTTCGCCGCGATAATTGATCCCGCCGAAGTGGAGCCAGAGGCGGCCATCGGGCGTCGCAGAGGCAGGAAGCGTGAATTCCTTTCGATACCACCAGCCGCAGCGATACGGGCTGTCTGCCGGCATCGGCTGATTCGAGAAATTGGTTCCTATGGGATAGCCTGTTCCGGCAATCTGGCGAAGATTGTCGCCGAAGTAGGGATCGGGAATCGCTCCTGCTGCGACTTGTGCTGCCAGGACCGTGCTTGGGATGGAAGTCTTCAGCCAGCCTTCGAGGGAGAACCCTCTGCTCGCAATGGCTTCACCGGTGGTCTGCACCTTGCAGGCAGATTGGAGGCGCCAGTCCTCGTGCAAGGGAGTGACGGTTGCTGCCTCGAGCGTCATCGCGCCCGCAGCGATACTCAGGGAACAAGCCAAAACTGCTCTTCTCATGATCTCTCACATTTCCGGACTGAACCACACCGGTGTCTCGCGATTGCGCGCGTCGTCTGGCATTCGATTGAAAAAGTCTGAGAGTCTATTCAATCGTTTGAATAAGGGAAATATCTCCGAATGGACTGACGATGTCAAGCACGTTTTGCTCTCCTTTGAGCCTGTCGTGCAGGCGCCGGAAGCGCGGTCGATTGGCGTACCACCAATTCTGGAACAGCGCGATGCAAATGCACGGGACTCCGGTGTCCTTCCTGGCTCGCTTCGATTGCCTGCACGTTCCACTGCGCCGCCAGCAGCCCCATCTCCCGAAGCGGCTGGCGAATCGTGGTCATTCCAGGCGTCGCTACAATCGCCGGAGGCACGTCGTCGAAACCGACAACGGAACAGTCCTCAGGAACTCGCAGGCCTGCTTCAGCAAGTCCCCGGACAACGCCCAGCGCCGTCAGATCGTCGAAGGCCAGCACGCCCGTAAAGGGCAGCCGCGTCTCCAGCATGCGTTTGGCGAAACTCAATCCGCCTTCGAAGCCGGAAGCAGGGTCGGTGAGGTTGGGTAGCTGAAACACCAGGCGGGGATCGATTTGTACGCCCGCATCCTCGGCAGCCCGGCGCATGCCAGTCCATCGCGGCTCGCTGTCGAACAGCTGTTCGGGACCGCGGATCAAAGCGATGTGCCGATGGCCGAGATCGGTAAGGTGCCGCATAGCGAGCGCTCCTCCGGCCTCGTTGTCCACCAGCAGCGAGCTGAACCTCCGGTTCGTCAAATCGCGGCCGACAACGACGATTGGGACCTGATTCTTCTTGATGTCGGCAAGCAGATTTGTCTCCTCGAAGATCCAGCTGGCAACTACGATCACGCCCTCGGCGCGGCGCTCGAGAATCATCTTCAGGTAGTTGTCGAAGAGTCTGCGCTGCGTCTGTGCGTCCATGAGCAGCGGCAGATAACTCAGGGGCTGCAGCCCTGCCTGGATTCCACGCACGATGGGAATGCAAAAGGGATCGGACAGATCGTAAGCCAGCACCGCAATTGTCTGGCTACGGCGGCGGCGCAGCGAGCGGGCGTGTGCATCGGGATGATAGCCGAGTTGCAGGGCCATCTTGCGGATACGCTCGCGTGTTGCTGCTGCGACGTTGCGCGAGAGAGGCGCTTCGCTCAGTACGATCGACACAGTGGAGACGGAGTAGCCGCAGGCTTGGGCTACATCGAGCAGCGTGACGTGGCCAGTCTTTTGTCGACCCACTCCTATTTCCTCCCGGATCCGCCGCGGCGCGGCGCAGGTTAACGCATTCGCCAGCCCAAGAACCCTGCGTCCGCTGCTAAAGACTAGAGCCGGAAAGCAGAAAGCCGCAACGGATTTTTCTTCTTGACATGGAGCCGGATCGATTTTACAGTCTTTTCACTAAGATTCAAACGTTTGAATAAATCTCTTGGCCGGGGACAGCATATGAACGTCAGAGCGACAGTCGCCGTGGTTGCGCGTACTTCTCTTGTCGTCGCAGCGCTCATCGCAAGCGTTGCAGCGGCTTTTGCCCAGGCAGGTAGAGGCTCGATCAGCGGGCTCGTCACCGACCCCTCCGGGGCCATCGTTCCGGGAGCAAATGTCACCGCGCTGGAGCAGGCGACAGGGGTCAAGATATCGACCGTGTCGACCGCGGCAGGCATCTATTCGTTCGTTTCCCTTTCTCCCGGCAAGTTTCAAATCACCGCCAGTGCGAAGGGCTTTGAGACTCTGGTCGAGAAGAACGTCGTGGTCACGCTCGATCAAGTAACCGCTGCGAACCTGAAGCTGACTGTGGGCGGAGTCAACGAAGTTGTCACTGTCACGGAATCTGCGTCGCTGGTCGATACCAGCAACTCCACAGTAGGCCAGTTGATCTCCTCCGAGACCATCGATCGCGTGCCGCTGTTGACGCGCAATGTGTTCGACCTGGTGCAATTGAGCGCGGGTGTGACGCCGGCCAATGGCGCACCCAATTCCTCGAGCTCGTTCGCCATAGAAAACATCTCCAGCGGCCGTCCTGGTGTCGACGTATCGTCCTACACCATCAATGGAGCCATCGTAGGGTCGGTCTACTACATGGTTGACGGAAGCCCCATCGGGATCGCCGAAAACAACGTAGCCGCGATTATTCCCGCACTCGATATTCCCGAGGACGGCGTGGAAGAGACGCGCGTCGAAACTCAGAACACCCCTGCCTCGTATCAGAGCGGCGGCGCAGGCGTCATCAGCCTGGTCACTAAGTCGGGCACCAACCAATGGCATGGGGATGGCTTTGGCGTCTTCCGCCCAAACGTTCTGGCGGCGAACGAATGGTTCAACAAGCAGAGCCAGGTCGGCAACGGGCAATCCAACACACCGCCTGCCTTCCACCGCTATCAGGAAGGCGGAGCGATTGGCGGACCGATCCTTCACAACAGGCTGTTCATCTTCGGCGACTACGAAGACACCCAGCAGCAGCAGTTCGACGGATCCAATACCTTCACTGTGCCCACTTCGGCTGAGCGCACGGGCGATTTCTCGGCGGACAATTTCACCATCTACAATCCGCTGCTTCCCGACAACGCCGACGGCACGCGCCAAGCGTTTACCAACAACATCATCTCCAATCCAAATCCCATTGCACTGAAGTTTCTCTCTGAGTTTCCCAAGTGCAACGTGGGCGCGGCGTGCGATTCGGATCCGACGGGCGCCCAGAACAACCTCTACCTTCCAGGGCTCGACCCGACCACGGCGCGCCGCTTCGACATTCGCATGGATTGGGCGCAGAGCGAAAAGCAGCGCATCTTCGGGCGCTTCTCGTTCGACCGGCTCTTCAATTCGACATTCAACGCATTCGGGAACATGTGGGACCTGAACTACGCGCAAAACGTAACGAACGGCCGCAACATCCTGCTCGGGGACGATCTGACGCTCAATGCCACGACCTTCCTGCAGCTGCGCTACTCCTTCACCCGTCACTTCGAGAGCCAGGGCGGCGACCCGCGACAGGTAGGCTTCGATATCACCACCCTGGGCTTTCCGTCGTCCCTTGCCGCGCAAGAGGTCTACAAGGTTCTGCCCTTCGTGCTGTTCACCGATTACAACAACGGTGGAGACGGCATCGGCGGCACCGCGGACTACAATACCTTTCGATACGCAAGCGAAAACAGCGACGCCAACGCTGCGATCACGAAGCTGAAGGGAAAGCATGAGATCTCAACCGGCTTCGAGTATATGAAGCGCTTGCTCAATGTCGGCCAGCCTCCCGCTGCCTCGGGCTCCTATGCATTCGACATCTCGGCAACCGACCAGACTGTTAGCTCTGCAACTGGCGGCAGCGATTTCGCATCGTTTCTCGCCGGCCAGGGAACAGTACCTGGCGCTGAATCGAATTTCTATCCCAACTTCACAAAGGATTTGTTTGCGGCCGAAGCAAGCCCCTACTACGCGGCCTTTGTGGAGGATACGTATCACCTCACGCAGAAGCTGACGATCACGGCCGGCTTGCGTTGGGATATCTTCGGCGGCAAGACGGAGCGTCACGACCGCCTCGAGTACTTCAATCCTTCGGCAACCAACACGGTCAGCGGAGTCTCTTATACCGGAGCAGAGACCTATGCCGGCAGTGGCGGCCGCTCGCCCTTTACCGCAAACCTGAAGGATCTTGCACCGCGGCTTGGTTTGTCGTGGCAGCCGGTGAGCCATCTCGTCGTGCGTGGCGGAGGGGGCTTCTACTTTGGTCCAAGCCCGCACATGGTCGGCGGCGTTGGGCTCGACAGCGACGGCTTCTCGGCGGACACACAGTGGAATGCCACCTGTTATAACGCGGACGGCAACACTGTCATCAACGGCAGCGATGCCTGCGCAACGGGTGCAGGCACTGTAGACCCCAGCTCGACTGGTCCCTTCTCGTTGAGCAATCCGTTTCCCAATGGCGTCGTTCAGCAGTTCTTAGCACCACCCAAAGGATTGGCGAACAATCTCGGTCAGTCCCTCAACACCATGCTCCGGTCGCAACGGACGCCGTTGACATACAACTTCAACTTTGGTCTCGAGTATGAATTGCCGCATCAATTCGTGCTCAGTGCCGGCTATGTCGGCAGCCGTGGGCTCTTTCTACCGCTGGGCACAGCCGATCTGAACGAATTGGATCTTGGTACAATTGCCAGCTATGGTGCATCTCTCTGCGTCGATCCGTCGAACCCAGCCTGCGCAACAGTTGCGAACCAATGGGCGCCAATCCAGCCCGCGACCAATGCGAACTCGGGCTCCGCGACCGTGCCGCTTTGGGTTTCTTTAGAGAAGTTCCCCCAGTATGGCAACGGCAACTACGGTTCGGGCAACGGCGTCGTAGTTCACGGGTATCCGGGCGGCGATTCGGAGTACAGTTCACTGCAGACCAAAGTGCAAAAACGCCTGACGCATCACTTCACCGCACTGGCCAGCTTCACCTGGGCCAAGCTGATGACCGACGATGGCAATCCTCCGCTGGGTTTCGTCGGATCCCATCTGGGCCTAGCACAGGACTGGCGCAACCTGAAGCTCGAGCACTCCATCAGCCCGCAAGACGTGAAGTATCAGTTCACCGGCGATCTGTCCTATGACCTGCCTGTCGGTAGGGGCCGTGCGGTGAATCTGAGGGGTGTGGGAGATGCCGTTTTGGGCGGATGGACCGCGAACGCCATCGCTTACCTGAGCACAGGCGTTCCCATCACTTCACCGACTTCAGGCGTCGCGCCGTCGTATTTCAATCAGAGGGCCGATCTGACCTGCGACCCGAGTCACGGTGCTCCGCATAGCGCGGCGACATGGTTCAACCCGACCTGCTTCGCGATTCCAGCCAGCCCGTTCGTCGCTGGAACCGCGCCTGCGTATCTCGATCATGTGCGCACGATGGGCGCGCAGGATTTCGATCTCTCGCTTTATAAGCACTTCTCGTTCGGCAAGGAGCGTGATCTTCGTTTCGAGATCTCTTCCTACAACATCGCCAATCGTGCGCAGTTGGGCATGCCCGGAACGCCAAACATTACGCAGGTGACTTCGAATCCGGCAGAGGCGGCTGTCTTTGGCCAGATCACAGCAACCGTCAACAGTCCTCGGCAGTTCCAGTTCGGCTCACGTTTCACGTTCTGAGGTCAGGTGGGTGCGGAGCACTGGAAATCAAAGCAATCGCTGGGCCGGGTTGCGGGGACGCCAGCGATAGGCTTCGATGGAATTCTTGTTGAAGAACTTTTCCCTGGCCGTCGGGCCTTTCTGAGTCACGTAGCCATTCACAATGCCAAAGGTCTCGGCGTAACTGGCGACATGGTCGCTGTTGGGCCAGTCACTGCCGAAGAGGATGCGGCCTTCCCCGAAGAGGTCCCAGATGGCGTCGAGCTTCTGCCGATAGTTCGAAAGTGCCGTAAGGAGGCCGCCGTTCTCGCGCACGGGGATCTCCGAAAGTTTTACGAACACGCGCGGATTCCCGCTGAGCGTCTTCAGATCAGCCCAGTATTCCTTGACTTGATTGGAATCGTCCGGCAGCGCGGCACGGGGAAGATGATCGATCACGATCCGCAGTTCAGGGATTTGTTGGGAGACACGAAGAATCGCGCCGATAAGGTTAGGATCGGGGTTGGCGCTGTCCATTGCAAGGCCAGCCGATGCGAGGCGGCGCAGATCAGCGATGAACGCCGGGTTCTTCGCGTCGGCGGATAGGTCGCGGTTCCATAGATTGCCGCAGCGGATTCCGAGAAAAAGGGAATTGGCGTGCAGGCGGTCGAGATCTTGAGCAAAAGAGGGACCGCCCGGAACGAGGTCGCCCACAAAACCGACGATGATCGGATGCTGAACGATGAGTTGCAATACCCAGTCGTTATCGCTGCGGAGTGGAGAGGCTTCGACCGCAATGGCGCCCACCACGCCGAAGGGCTTCGCGATCGCCGCATAGCGGTCGGGCAGGGCAGGCTGATAAATCTCGTCGGTCTTCTCCGGCCAAGGTACTCCGCCGGGACGGCTCGTATCAAACAGGTGGATATGCGTATCGAGGACAGGTGTCCGGGGCATGGCGAGCGTATCTGTAGCCCAGCCCATTGCCGCTCCCAAGCCGAGCTTTAGAACGTCGCGTCTTTCCATGTCCCTCCCGAGATATTCCATAATTCAATCGGTAATATGTTTCTAGCGCGAGGCTAGTTGTCGCGAGTGCGCGTGTCAAGAAACCACGGAGATACGATTCTTGCGTTCGGAGCGCTGCCGATTGGCTCGCCGGAGCCTAAGGTCGAGCAAGCCGTTCTTGCGTGAGACGATGCGGTTTGAAGGGATGACATGACGCTTCCGAAGATCAGAGCAGTGCGTGCGTTCTTTTCACAGGGAGGCGGGGCTGACTACCACGATCAGGCCAGTGGGCACTGGATCGACGACCACATCGCGACTCCGATGGCGAAGTACCCGGAGTATCGATCCAGCCGGCAGTCGTTTGGACTGAATGTGCTGGGCACGCTGGTGGTCGAAATCGAAGCCGTGGATGGGACTGTAGGATTTGCCGTGAGCACCGGCGGCGAACCCGCGGCATGGATCCAGGCGAGATCGAGCGCATCTGGGATCAGATGTATCTGGCCGCTCTCTTCTATGGACGCAAAGGCTTGGTTTTGAATGCGATCAGCTGCGTTGACCTGGCGCTCTGGGATCTGCTGGGAAAGCTGCGACAAGAACCGGTGTATCAGCTGATCGGAGGCTCCGTTCGAGAGAAACTCGTGTTCTACGCGACAGGTGCGCGGCCGGATCTGGCGGCACAGCTCGGATTCATCGGAGGCAAGCTGCCTCTGCATCATGGTCCGGCTGAGGGCGAGGAAGGCTTTCGCCAGAACCTGGAACTACTCGCTTCGATGCGTTCGCGCACACGAGACGACTTCTGGCTCATGTACGACTGCTGGATGAGCCTCGACGTGGAATATGCCTGCCGTCTCGCCGGTGCGGCGCAGGAGTACGGCTTGAAATGGATCGAGGAAGCCTTGCCTCCAGACGACTATTGGGGCTACGCGGAGCTGAAGAAGAAGGTGCCGCCGGGCATGCTGGTGACCACCGGCGAGCACGAGTCCACACGCTGGGGATTCCGCCTTCTGCTGGAGATGGGCTGTGCCGACATTCTTCAACCGGCTGTCGGCTGGTGCGGCGGCCTCACCGAGTTGCTGAAGATCGCGCCACTCGCCGATGCACAAGGCGTTCTGGCCGTACCGCACGGATCGAGTGTGTACAGCTACCATTTCGCGCTCACACGTCATAACAGCCCGTTTTCTGAGTTCTTGATGATGTCGCCCGGAGCCGATGAAGTCACGCCGATGTTTGCCCCATTGCTCCTCGATGAGCCGGTACCGGTGGGCGGACGAATGAAGCTGAACGATGCACCCGGCTTCGGGGTGAGGCTGAATCCCGCGTGTCGCCTTCACAGGCTGCAGGATGGCGGTTCAGATCGAGCAGAGAGAGCGTGATCGGCTGCCAATCCGGACGAGATTGCTACCCGAGTCGATCTCTCGTGCAGATGGAACAAATCGGAATCTTTTATTGAGCCGATGCGGATGGTTGATCATCTAGGAAGGAACGCGTCCGCTCTCGGTTGAAAAAGAGTGGCGGCGGGATTCATTCGCGCTCTTGACCGCGACAAGATTCAACGTTTCAGCCGGAGTATCAGAACGCCATGCGGCCTCGTGACGTGCTCGAGATGTTCCTGCTCTCCGCTGTCTGGGGTGCGTCCTTCATCCTGATTCAGCTCGCCAGCGTCGATCTGCCGCCAGTGTGGGTTGCGGTGGGCCGGCTGGCCTTCGGCTCGTCCTTCCTTTGGATCGCGCTGCGACTCGGACGGCACAAGCTGCCTCCGCCTCGGTTGCTGCCTCCGCTTCTTGTTGTTGCCATCCTGAACAATGCGATTCCGTTCTGCTTTTTTCCCTGGGGCGAGCAGACCGTTCCTTCGAGCATCGCCGCAATCCTGAACGCCACCACGCCTATCTGGGCACTGCTACTGGGCCTGATCACCGGAGCCGCGCGGGCCACGCGCCTCACAGGGGCCGGAGTCGCGCTCGGCTTCCTCGGTGTGCTGGGTGTCGTCTATGGCCACGCTGCAGGGAGGGCGAGCGGAACGCCTGCAGGCGGCTATCTGCTGGGCGTCATCCTGATCGCCGCGGCCAGCTTCAGCTATGGCGCAGGTGCAGTGCTCGCCAAGCGCTGGCTGCAGGGTGTGGAGCCGGTGGTGATTGCCACGTTTCAGCTGACGCTTGCCGGTTTGGTTCTCTTGCCGCTTGCCGCCTTCGGCCCGCACCCGTCCGCACTGCACTGGAAGTCGGTTGCTGCCGTCACAGTTCTTGGCGTGCTGGGGAGCGGCCTCGCGTACCTGCTCTTCTTTCGGTTGCTGGCCACGATCTCGTCCACACGGACGGTCGCTGTGACCTATCTGCTGCCGATCTGGGGACTGTTCTGGGGATTCGTCGCCGGCGAAGAGATCGGATGGACGGCGCTCGCTGGGGTTGTCGTCGTTCTGGCAGGGCTCATTCTCCTGAATCTGAAGACCGAGCCGAAGCTGCTTCCGAAGCCAAAGAGCACAGCAGAGTCCTGTGTCGCTCAACAAGCTGATTGAGGACCTGTTCGCCTTTCCACGAACCGAACGTGCCTAAGTCGGTGCCGTTGGGGAGACCGAGCCGGGATCTCATCGCACCTTTGGCGCCAAAAAGTGCCCGCGATTTGGCGATCGCCTGTCCGGACACCCGTCGATGGGCCGTAGTTCGCCATCCTTCGCCCCCGCAACTCAAAATAGTGATCTCCCCATAGACAAATGCAGGAAGCTATTGAGAAAATCGGTTTGCTTAAAAGGACCCTATGCCTCGAGTCAACCCGTATGTTGTTCTGCTCACCCTGATCGCCACGCTCGGCGGATTGCTCTTTGGATATGACACCGCCGTGATCAACGGCGCGGTCGACAGTCTCAAGGCCTACTTCGTCGATCCGCGATTCACAGACCTTGGCAATGCCGCCCAGGCCAACGCTGCGAACTCGCTGCTTGGCTTTGTGGTGTCGAGTGCCCTGATCGGTTGCATCGTCGGTGGGCTGGTTGGCGGCTGGGTTAGCACAAATATTGGCCGCAAGCGCGGACTGATCGTTGCCGCTCTGCTCTTCCTCGTCTCCGCGCTGGGAGCATCCGCGCCGGAGTTTCCGTTTGCTCCTATTGGCCACGGCGGCTCAGGGTACATGGCGAACTTCGTCTTCTATCGCATCCTGGGCGGCATCGGTGTCGGGCTGGCCTCGATGCTGTCGCCCATGTATATCGCGGAGATCGCGCCTCCCAAGGTCCGTGGAAATCTGGTTGCCTGGAATCAGTTCGCCATCATCTTCGGCATGCTGGTGATTTACTTTGTCAACTTCGGAATCTCGAAGTCTGGCAGCGGCGATGCCTGGCTGAACTCAATCGGCTGGCGCTACATGTTTCTCTCCGGCGCCATTCCCGCCGGTCTCTTTCTGCTGCTGCTCTTTTTGGTGCCCGAAACCCCGCGCTACCTGATGCTGAAGGGCGATGAGAGCGGCGCGCGCGCGGTGCTCGACAAACTTGTCACGAAAGAAGAAGCCGAGAAGGAATTCTTCGAAATCCGCGCCTCGCTGAGCGAGCACCACTCCGGCAAACTGCTTTCCTTCGGCGGACTCCTCATCTTTATTGGAGTCATGCTGTCGGTCTTCCAGCAATTCGTTGGTATCAACGTCGTGCTCTACTACGCGACCGACATCTTCAAGGGCATGGGCTTCACCACTAACGCCTCGCTCTTCCAAACCATCATTGTGGGCGCGGTCAACCTCGCGTTCACCACGGTTGCCATCTTTACTGTCGATCGATTCGGTCGAAGGCCGCTCCAGATCGCCGGTGCGCTGATTATGGCCGCGAGCATGATTTCCCTGGGCACGGCCTTCTGGATCGGTGGCCAGGGAATGATCGCTCTCGTATCCATGTTGGTTTACACCGCCGGCTTTGCCGTCTCCTGGGGCCCGGTCACCTGGGTGCTTCTGAGTGAGATCTTTCCCAACCAGATTCGCGGCAAAGCCATGGCGCTTGCGGTGGCGATGCAGTGGATCGCCAACTATCTCGTCAGTTGGACCTTCCCCATACTCGATAAGAATCCCTATCTGGTGGAGCACTTCAAGCACGGTTTCGCCTACTGGATCTACGGGGTGATGGGCATCTTCGCCGCCCTCTTTATGGCAAAGATGGTGCCCGAGACCAACGGCCGCTCGCTGGAGCAGATGGAAGCGATCTGGCTGGCCAAGAGCAAATAGCCACCGCAGGGAAGAGCGACTCAATTTTCGCTTTCTCTGTGCTTTGAATGTTGCTAGATTCACGGTATGGTCTTCGGCCACAAACCGGGGCGGCGCGGGCTTCGGGTTCTGCCGCTTGTGGCCGCCACCTATTTCATGGTGTCGGGCGGACCTTACGGCATTGAGGACATTCTCGGCGGAGCCGGTTTTGCACGGGGAATTCTCATCCTCTTGGTTCTGCCGATTCTCTGGTCGTTGCCTACGGCTCTGATGATCGGAGAACTGGCCAGCGCCATTCCTGCCGATGGCGGCTTTTACGTCTGGGTGCGCCGCGCGCTGGGACCCTTCTGGGGCTACCAGGAAGGCTGGCTTTCGCTTTCCGCCAGCATCTTCGACATGGCCATCTATCCGGCCATCTTTGTTCTCTACCTCGGCAAGTTCGACCCGGCCCTCACTGTCGGTTGGCATGGGTATGCGTGGTCGCTCGCCGTCGTGGCTCTGTGTTGCGCATGGAATCTGCGCGGAGCACCAGCGGTGGGTGAAGGATCGGTCGGGATGTTCGTGCTGCTGCTCGCGCCATTCGTGGTGTTTACGGTTTTGGCATTTCGTCACGGCGTCACGGCTCATCCCGCAATCCAATGGGCCCAGTCGGGCACCGAATCTGCGCTGTCGACAGCGGTTCTCGTGGCGCTCTGGAACTACATGGGCTGGGATAATGCCTCGACCGTTGCGCAGGAGGTTGAGAATCCGCAGCGCAATTACCCCCGTGCGATGATCGGAGCGACGCTGCTGGTTGCGGTGACCTACGTAGTGCCCCTGCTGGCGATGGCGCTGACAGGTCTCTCGATCAACAATTTTTCGACCGGCGACTGGATGGTGGCCGCATCGCGCCTGGGCGGCCCGATGCTGGGTCTGGGGGTTGTGGTGGGAGGAGCAATTTCGGGGATCGGCATGTTCAATGCACTCGTGATGAGCTATTCCCGGTTGCCCATGGCCATGGCCGAAGACCGCATGCTGCCGCAAGTACTGGCACGGCGCAATGCGCGTGGTGTTCCCTGGGTCAGCGTGCTTTTGTGCGGATTCGCCTGGGCGCTCGCACTCAAGCTGCCCTTCGAACGGCTCATCTCGATCGACCTGGTTCTCTACGGATCGAGTCTGCTGCTTGAGTTCGTTGCACTGATCGTGCTGCGCATCCGCGAACCCCAGCTGGAGCGGCCCTTCAAAGCTGGCAACCTTGCCTTCGCCTGCGCGCTGACCCTGGGACCGACAGCCCTGATTGGATACGCGATCTATGTTTCGCGGGATGAGAAGCTGATGGGTTCGGTCTCAGCTCTCGTTTTCGCGCTGGGAGTGGCTTTGCTCGGCCCGGTGCTCTATTGGCTCACCGCAGCTCCGTGGACTCGCCGCAAGCTGGCGTCTGCGCCTGCGGATTGATCGACGCCGATCGAAGCGTTTGCGTAATTCAGCTCGACAGCAAAAGCCAGCCCGTTCCAGACGCGGCCGCCACCACTTCATGCCTGCTTGGCATGTTTCGGTCTGGGTCCCGCGTGCAGCTTCGCCTTGCTGTCGTCGAACATCTTCACGGCACGCACGACGCGATCGCGCGCATAGGCGGCGTCGTGCCAGCCCTTCACCTCGACACGCTTGCCTTCCAGGTCCTTATAGATTGAGAAGAAGTGGGTAATCTCCTTCAACATGTGCGGGTATATGTCTGTGTAATTCCAAACATTCGCGTAGCGCGGATTGTTCTTGCCGACCGCAAGCACCTTTTCGTCGAGCACGCCCTGATCGAGCATCTCGAGCAAGCCGATCGGACGCACCTCCTGTACGCATCCAGAAAAGGTCGAGGCGGGGACGAGCACCAGAACGTCGAGTGGATCGCCATCGTCGCTTAACGTGGAAGGAATAAACCCATAATCGCCTGGATAGTGCACAGGCGAGTGCAGGTTGCGGTCAAGCTTGAAGACATGGAGTTGCTTGTCGTATTCGAATTTGTTGGTGGCGTCCTTGGGGATCTCAATCACCGCCCGAAACACTTCGGGACAGCGGTCGCCGACCGGCAGTTCAAGATAATTGACCATCGTGCTCAGTTCTCCTCTAAGAGTTGGGGGAAGTCTTCCGGCCCGCCGCTTCCGGCCTGAAATCAAATCCTTTGGAAAGCCCGGCGTGGGTGTCGGAGCTACTATAATCATCGATGATGAAGGCGCATGTCTATGTCACTTTAAAGGCATCGGTCCTCGATCCTCAGGGTCAGACCATCCTCAATGCCCTGCGGAAGATTGGATTTGCGGATGTCTCCGCGGTGCGTGAGGGCAAGTATTTTGCCCTCTCTCTGGCCGACGGGCTCCCTTCCGAGGCGGCCAAGACCCAGGTAGAGCGCATTGCCCGCGAGGTTCTGACCAACCCGGTCATCGAGGAATTCACCTACCGCCTCGAGGACTAGCTCCGGCTCGCGACTTCTGTCTTCTTCGATGCCGAAGATGCCTTTCCGCCACACTTCTCCAAATTCCGTCGCATAGAATCTCACTATGTGCGGAATTGTGGGATACATCGGACCGAAGAAGGTTGTTCCTGTCATTATCGGCGGACTGCGCCGCTTGGAGTATCGCGGCTATGACTCGGCAGGTATCGCTGTGGGCAGCCCCAGCTCCGCGCTTCTGCAGGTTTGCCGCGCGCCCGGGAAGCTGTCGAATCTCGAAGATATTCTCGACGATCACCCGCTGCAGGGCACCTTCGGCATCGGTCATACACGCTGGGCAACCCACGGCCGTCCGACGGAAGAGAATGCGCACCCCCACCGGGACTGCACCGGACGTATTGTCGTGGTGCACAACGGCATCGTCGAAAACTATCTCGAGCTCAAGCATGAGCTGATCGCGCAGGGCCACACGTTCGTTACTGAAACGGACACCGAGATCATCGCGCATCTGATCGAGCAGCTGCAGAAAGAAGCCGAGTCCAAAGGCACGCCTATCCCCCTGGAACAGGCCGTACGCTGCGCCGTAAAGCGCCTCACCGGAGCCTTTGCCCTGGGCATCCTTTCCTCAGCCGAGCCGGATAAGATCATCGCCGCGCGCAGTGGCCCTCCCGTCGTCATCGGCGTTGGAGAAGGAGAGTACTTTGTCGCTTCGGATGTTCCCGGCATTCTCCACCACACGCGCAACATCTACTTTCTCGCCGACGGCGATATGGCCATCCTGACAAAGGCCGGAGTCGAGCTCACCGACTTCAACGGCAAGCCCATTCAGCGCGAACTCACGCGCATCTCCTGGGATCCGATCCAGGCGGAAAAGGGCGGCTACAAGCACTTCATGCTCAAGGAAATCTGGGAGCAGCCGCGTGCCATCCGCGATACCACGCTCGGGCGCGCCTCCCTCGATTCAGGCAAGATATTCCTCGGCGAGATGGAGATCGACGACGAGGAGCTGGCGATCGCATCGAGTATCAACATCGCGGCCTGCGGTACGAGCTGGCACTCCGCCCTCGCGGGCAAATATATGATCGAGCGACTCGCGCGGCTTCCGGTCGACGTCGACTATGCCAGCGAATACCGCTATCGCAATCCTATTCCCGACCGGAATGCCCTGGGCCTGCTCATCACACAATCCGGCGAAACGGCAGACACTCTGGCCGCGCAGCGTGAAATGAAGACCCTCGGCTCGAAGACTGTGGCTATCTGCAATGTCGTCGGAGCCATGGTTGCCCGCGAATCCCACGGCGCGATTTACACTCACGCCGGCCCGGAGATAGGCGTAGCTTCAACGAAGGCATTCACGGCGCAGCTCACCGCGCTGTTTCTGCTCGCAGTCAAGCTCGGTCAACTACGAGGACGACTCGACGAGGTCAAGTCCGTCGAGCTCATCGAAGAACTGAACCGCATTCCCGCGAAGATCGAAGAAGTACTTCGTATCCGTTCCGAGCAGTGTGAGCAGCTTGCCAAAGACTTCGCCAACGCACGCGACTTTCTCTATCTTGGCCGTGGCATCCATTTTCCCATCGCACTCGAAGGCGCGCTCAAGCTGAAAGAAATCTCCTATATTCACGCCGAGGGCTACCCGGCGGGCGAGATGAAGCACGGTCCCAATGCGCTGATTGACGAGACTCTGCCTGTAGTTGTGCTGGTCACGCGCGACGAATCCGATCCCGCATCGAAGCTGCGGTATGAGAAGACCCTTTCGAACATTCAGGAAGTGACAGCGCGCTCGGGACGTGTGATTGCCGTTGCCACCGAGGGCGACACGAGGATCGGCGGTCTGGTCGAGCATGTGATCCATGTGCCGCCAGCGTTCGAACTGCTCGCTCCGCTGATCGAGATCATCCCATTGCAGCTCCTGGCCTACTACATTGCTGTGCGCCGCGGCTGCGATGTCGATCAGCCGCGCAATCTTGCCAAATCAGTCACAGTCGAGTGATCTGATGAGCAGATCTCGTTCGTCGTTCGTCGTCGTCGGAAGAAGACGGAGCTGACGAAAGTCGCGGTTCGGGAAAGTTCTAATTCGCGTTCGGCTCGGTGAAGCGATAGCCGATATGCGACTCGGTCAGGAGGTATCTAGGGTTCGCCGGATCGTCCTCGATCTTCATCCGGACCTGCCGAACAAAGGTGCGTAGATACTCAAGCTCATTGCCATATTCCGGTCCCCAGACCGTGCGCAGCAGTCTCGCATGGGGCACTGGCCTTCCGACGTTCGCCATCAGAAAATGGAGAAGGTCAAATTGTTTCGGCGTGAGATGGACCATGCGCCCCTTCTTTTCCACGAGGTGACGCTCAAAGTCGAGACGAACATCGCCGACAACAATGACCGAAGTCCCCTCCTCTTTGAAAAGGTTGTTCCGTCGTACGGCGGCGCGGAGTCGGGCGATCAATTCGCGAAGCTGAAATGGTTTCGTAATGTAGTCGTCGGCGCCCGCGTCCAGTGCCTCGACCTTCCGATCTTCGCTGCTCTGTACAGTCAACATCACGATGGGAAGTCGAGGAGAACTCCTGCGCATGATGCGGCACACCTCGATTCCGCCCATCCCTGGCATATTGATATCCAGCAAAACAGCGTCGAACTCGGCCGAACGAACCAGTGACAGGGCCTCTTCGCCGCGCGCAGCCTCAACTATTGCGTACCCCAATCCGGACAGGATGGTCCGCAATGACACTCGAATCGATCGCTCATCGTCGACGATGAGCACGGTGCTTTGTTCTTCGCTCATTGCGCTCTCCTTCCCAATTGAGGCAACGAAAGAAAGAATGTCGTTCCCTCATCCCCATCACTGATGACCCAGACATGCCCTCGGTGCGCTTCCGCGGCCATCTTCACAGTGGAGAGGCCAATTCCTGTGCCCGCAGCCATCTTTTTGGCTTCTTCGCTGCGGTAAAAGCGCTGAAAGATCCGCTCTCGGTCGGCGATGGGGATCCCCGGACCGAAATTGTGAACCGAGATCATCACTTCCGAGTGGCTTTCCCACACCGAGACTTTCACTCGGCCGCCCTCGAATGAATATTTTGCTGCGTTGTCGAGAAACTGAATGAGGGCCATCGAGAGCAGTTCCGCATCACCACGAATTGTTAGCTTCGGATCAGACACCGAAACATCGACTGGATGCCCTGCCATGCGCCCCGTTTGTTCCTCCACCACCCTGGTGAGCAGGTCTCCTACCTGGATATCGTCCTTTTGAAGATTGACTTCTTCGGCCTCGAGCTTGGCCGTCTGCAGCAACCGCGTACACAATTCGTTGAGCTGTGTAGATTCCTCCTCCACCAGATCCACCAGCTTCGCTTGGGGCTCGTTCAGGCGCCCTACCTCGCGTAGTCCCGAGCTAGCAGTCTGGATCGCAGTGAGCGGCGTCTTGAATGCGTGGGCGAGAGAATCGAGGACCGCAGCCCGCAAACGCTCGCTCTGATGGGCTGCTTCAATCTGGCTTTCCTTCTGGAATGACACGCACCGGTCCAAAGTAATGGCAGCAAGCGACGCCAGCGCGTTCGTTACCAGCGGACTGACATGTCCGCGGATGGCGATTGCTCCAACCACATTGCTTCCCACCCGAAGCACGCGCGTCGACGTGTGCGTGATTGTGTCTTCGCGATCCGCAAGTGTGAAGTAACAGTCTTTGGCCACGTCCTTATCTTCCTCGGTCCAGTGGCCCGACGAATCCGCCTTCCCTGAATTCGCATCGAAAATCGAGACGGCTTCTACAGAGAAAATATGTTGAATCAGCTCGGTCAATTGTGGTCCTGGTTGCTTATGAAGATTGATCAGCAGCGTGCTTCGGCTCAACTCGTAAAGGCGTTCCATCGCGGAGCGTTGCACGGCAGCTTCCCGCGTGCTGTGCTGCTCGCGCGAAGAGACCCGGCTTACCACCAGCGCACTAATCTCGAAGGCACCCAAAGCCACCCAGTCCTGGGGATCGTTGACGTTGAACGACCCCGTAGGGGGATAAAAGAAGAAGTCCAGGCATGCGCTGGCAAGTATCGACACGAGAGTCGCCTGCCAAAAGCCGCATACGATCGCCTCTGACACGACAACCAATAGAAACAAAAAGCCGACCGGAGCTGAACTGAAATGCAGCACATAGCCGGTGAAGCAGAGCAGGGCGACTACCCAACACCCGGCAAGGCTCTCACCGAGAAAGCGAAGAAGGTTGTTTCGGTTTTCCGGTCCAAGAGTGTTAGGAATCTTCATGGCTTCCCAGGATCCCCTGTCACCTTTTCCCTGACATAAAGATTAGCGAGCGGGGCATTAACAAGCCATAAACGAATCACAAAGAAGTAATAGCGGGAGGCCCACATGCGTGGGTCACGTTCAGGCTGCCAGTGAGCTCTCCCAAGGGCTTTTGGAAGATCGATTTACTTTGTGCTCGCAGCTAGGTCGTCGTAGTGCGCGGCCTGGCGCTGCATCTCCTGAGCTTCGCAACTAAAATACTCATATCGGTTTCTGGATGAGTCCACTGGCCGTGGATACTTGGCCGCAGGTCCAGAAACGTTTTGCGAACGTCTCTGCCACTCCTCCTTCTCCGCTTGCGCTTGAAGCTCAATGTGCTGCTGCTGCGACCTGAAATAATCTGCCAGCGTACGGTACTGATCGGCCGTACGAGCTTCACGCATCATGCGGCGGATCTCGGTCTTAGAGTACTGAGGTGCGCTCGAGGGGTCAGCATAGGACCCGAGCGAAGCTAAAACAACTCCACTTAGGACTGCGGCATGGCACCATTTCATGGTTCTTTCTCCTTCATCATCGATGATCGGGAGAAAGACGTGAACGATGCATGAAGCTTATATAGTGTTAGTCATAAAGGATAGTGCAGTATCTAGTCATTATTATACTCATGGCTTGAGATGAGACGACCATAAAGATGATCTCTATATTGTTTTGGAGCTCTAGCTGGCTTTGCGGGCTTCCTTGACATAGCCGAGGAAACGTCGCGCCAGTTCGTGGAGACGATGGCTCTGGCGCCTCGCGACGGCCTCGCGCGGGAGCAGCTCCATGCCGACTCCGATGGCGGTTGCTCCGGCTCGAAGATACCCGACAGCCGTTTGCTGATTGACTCCGCCTGCCGCGATGATCTTGACCTGTGGAAGAGGCAGCTTGAGCGATCGAATGTAGAGATCGCCTCCCATGGCAGCCGTCGGAAACAACTTCACGTAATCGGCGCCAGTCTTCCAGGCATTAATCACTTCCGTCGGAGTCAAGGCGCCGGGAATCGCAACAACGCGTCCCTTCAAGGCTACGTCCACGACTTCTGGCACCAATCCTGTACTGGTGACAAAACAGGCGCCCGCATCGATGCACTGCCGAGCCATTTCCTCGTCCAGTACTGTTCCGGCACCGACCGCCATGCGCGGAAACCGACGCACCAGCTGCCCGATTACTTCAATGGCTCCTGGCACTGTCATCGTGATTTCAGCAACCGGAATGCCCGCGTCGAAGAGCGTTTCCGCTGCGTAAAGGGCAAGGTCCGGCTTATCCAAGCGGATGCCGGGAAACAAACCGGTCTGTTCAATGAGACCCTTGACGTTGTCGCGTTCCATCGATGAACCGTCCTCGAAACACCGCATTCAACCGCTTTGCCTCTTTGCCACAAGGCCCGAGTTATGGGCGCTCGCCTCATTTTGCAACTACAACAGCGATTCTAGTCAAACCCAGTTTGATCCGGACTGCGCCGAGCGCGTGCTAGTTAGCCATTAGGTTACTGGATCACCTCGCGACCGACTGCGAGATTGAGTTGCCCAGTGGCCGTTAAATAAGCCCCGAGCAGTTGGGCATACGCCAGTTGCACCTGGCGATAGTCGCTTTGCGCGTTGAGGAAATCCATGAGCGACGCGCCGCCGTGTTCGTAGGCAAAAGTGACCGTATCGCGTACGCGCAGAGCCTGGTCGTTGTACTTCGCTTTGTACGGCTTGAGCAACTCGATGTTGCTGTGGACCAGCTCATATGCCGTATCGACATCGCTGAATACCTGCGCCCGCGCGGCCTCTTCAGCTTGCTGGCTCCGGTCGATATCGATCAGCGTGCGCTTCTTCTCTCCCTGATTCTTGTCGAAAATGCGCAACGGAATGCTCACGCTGGCCCCGATCGTCTCAGGGCCGTTGGGATTGTTTGTAGAAGAGTTGTTTGTGAACCAGCCTGCGAATGTCGGGTCGGTGGAGCCGTTGGCCACCGCCAGCTTGTGGTTGGTTACGGACTGTTGAACTGTTTGCAGCGCCGCCTGCAGGTCGGGCCGCGCCGTCAGCGCGGCGTCGCGGTAGGTTTCCAATGGCTGCAACGCTTCGCTGAAATCGAATGGACCGGTCACGTCGAATTGATCCACCGGCGTGCGGTCGTTGAGCAACTGAAGAAGCTGGATTTTCGCGGTGCGTAGGTTGACAATCGCTGTTTCGATCTCCGACTCGTATTGCACCCGTAGCAACTCGATTCGATCGAGGTCGATCTGCGCGAGGTCGCCGGCCTTGAAGCGGGCACGGCTGATCTCAATGATGTGGTCGTAATACTCGAGGTCCGCTTTTGCCAGATCCAGAACGAACTTAGCCTGCAGCGTCCCCACAAACGCCGTGCGCAAAGCAAACACCATGTTTCGTTCCAAGTCCTCATGCTGCGATTGGGTGATGCGCGTGCCTTCCTGCGCACTCTGAAGGCGCAGTTCACGCTTATGTTCGCGCTCGTGCAGGTAACTGAAGTTCGGCTGTTCCGTAGTTCCCTTAAAGGGAGTCCAAACCCCATTGTGCGGCGCAGCTTGGTTGCCATCGACAGATAGAGTGAATTGCGGATTGGGGCGAAGGTAGGCAGTAATCTCCTCGGCCTTCATTTCATCTACGTTGTCGGCATCGGCCCGCAGCGCTGGATTGACTGCTTCAAACTTCGCCTTCACCTGATCCCAGGTCAACGCAGTCTGGGCGGACACAGCGTGCGAAGTCGCAAGCAGGAGCAGAAATGTCACAAACGGCCGCAGAGACGTACGCGGGCTTCGCGCTTGTAGAGATTTAGTGTTCAAAGGATGCCCCCGTTTCCGGTGCCGGCAGCGTGTCCCCGTCCCGAGCAATCCAGACGTACAACGTGGGCAGCAGAAAGATGCTCAACGAGAGAGCGCCCATGAGTCCTCCCACAATGACAATGGCAAATGGGCGCTGCGAGTCGGAACCAATGGCGTGAGACATCGCCGCCGGAAGAAGTCCCAGGGTGGCTACCAGCATCGTCATCATGATTGGCCGCAGCCGCAAGACCGCGCCCTCAACAGCGGCGTCTGCAACGGTATATCCTCGCACCCTTAATTGGTTGATGTATTCAAGCATGATAATTCCGGTTTGCACGGATACGCCGAACAGCGCCAGGAAGCCAACACCGGAAGATACGCTGAAGTATGTGCCAGTCGCAAGAAGAGCGAGCAAGCCTCCAACGGGAGCCATGGCCACGTTGGCGAGAATCAGCAGCGCCCATTTGAAGGAACGAAACATGGCGTAGAGAATGATGAAGATAAAAAAGACCGTCAGGGGCAGGATCAAGAGCAGCCTTGCTTCGGCTCGCTTTTCGCTATCGTATTCTCCCGACCATTCAAGGTGATAGCCACGCGGTATCTGCACATTCTTGGCGATCTTGTCGATGGATTCCCGGACCGTGGTGCCCAGATCGCGCCCGCGAACCTCAAAGCGGATGGCCACGTACCGGGAACCGTCTTCTCTGTAAATGTCGTAAGCGTCATCGCGAACCTGGGCTTTGGTCACCTGAGCCAGCGAGACGCGCTCTCCCGAGGGAGAGAGCAGTCGAATATTCTGGATAGCCTCCTTGGTATCGCGATACGGTTTCTGATAGCGCACGACCACGTTGTAGACTGCTTCTCCCTGCAATACCTGGCTCACAGAATTACCTCCGACTGCAGTCTGAATTGCATCTTGTACATCGGCCACATTGATGCCGAAGCGTGCGGCCGCCAGACGGTCGACGGTGAGATCGATATTCGGCTGGCCCGTATCGCGTTGAATTCCCAAATCCTTGACCCCGTCAATCTTGGCCATCACTTCTTTGATCTCTTCGCCCTTTTCCTCGAGAACGTCCAACTCCGGCCCGTAAAGCTTGGCACACAGTCCGCCTTTCGTGCCGGTCATCGTTTCATCCACGTTGTCCTCAATGGGCTGGGAGAAATTCCAGAAAGCCCCAGGGTGTTTCTCCAGCTCGCGGTCCATCGCGGCGATCAGCTCCTCTTTATCTTGATGAAAGACGGGCCGCCATTGGTCCTTGGGCTTCAAGTCGACGAAATACTCCGTGTTGCCGAATCCTCCCGTGTCGGTTCCATCGTCGGGCGCCCCGGCTTGCGAGACGACCTTGGTGACCTCGGGAAACGAGGCGAAGATATAGCGGTTTTGC
>CAZPEZ010000035.1:0-41758 GCA_964585715.1 uncultured Occallatibacter sp. | reverse complement strand
ATAGGTCACATAAATCTTGACACGAAGCAAACAGGTGCGCCCAGTGCGGGAAATCCGCACGCTGGGTGCGATGTGGCGGGGGCTGGAGACGGGTTCACGGTTTGGCTATTGAGGCACTCCCAGAGGAAACGGGGAGAAACAGCTAGGCCCGACCTACGGGACACCGCGCCAGTCCTCGACCCGACCGGCTTGTGTTCAGTGATCGCGCCGCGGGCGGGGACTGAAGAAGCGATGTTAGAAGCTACGGAAGTCTCGGCGATCTGTAGTCGAAAACGTAGCTGTTGAAGCACCCGAAGACAACGCAAAACCACAGCTTTCCAAGGTGCCACTGCAAACCATTCAATCAAATAACTTAATCGCACAAGATTTCAATAGAATTCAATAGCTCCTTTGATCTGGTTCGGGACCAGGGGGTCGGAGGTTCAAATCCTCTCTCCCCGACCATTCTTTCCCACCTACAATCAACGAGTTAAGTAGCATCCGGTTGCCTATACCTACGACAGACTCAATAGGCTCGGTGACCCATCCGAACAACGTGCAGACCACGTTTGCCTATGATCAGCTGACCGCGTCGCGGGTCTCGGATCGTCGCTGGGCAACTGCACCTATCAAGCGACAATGCTTGCGCAGCGTCTTGCGAGCCTGATTGGAGCGTCGCCCGTACTACTTCAGGCTCCGGCAATTGTGGGATCGTCGCAGGCGAAATCAGTACTCCAAGGATCCTGCATTTCAGGATGCTGCAAAGTGGTTTACCGGCATCGATGTTGCACTCGTCGGCATCGGCTCGCTGCGTGCTTCCGACCTGCTGGCAAGCAGCGGCAACATTTTCTCAGACAAGGAAGTTGAACAGGTTCAGAGGAAGGGGGCAATTGGCGACATCTGCTTCCAGTTCATTGACCAAAATGGTCGGCCCATCGAATCTCCGCTGGCAGAGCGCGTGATCGGTATCCAACTTGCGGAACTCAAGCGCGCCAAGCGGGTGGTTGGAATCGCTGGAGGTAAGGAAAAGACGCCGGCAATTCTGGCAGCACTACGAGGCCAATGGATCAACGTGTTGATTACGGACCGTGGCACGGCCGAACGGCTTCTTGCCTTTGGGATGCATCCTCTGAAATGAGGAGAGTCAGCCGGCTGCTTGAATCGCTGCGTCTGCCCAGCGAGCGGCTTCTCCGTAAATCTGAACCATTGGTTCGCTCTCCATGCCTTGGTCATTGGCAATTTTGTCGCTAGAAGGCCAGTCTCCGCGCTCATGGGACTCGAGCCAGGTGAGCGCGAGGCGTTCTCGGTGGGCCATTCCGCTCAGAGACTCACGAATCTGTTGACGCAGTGGAAGCATGGGCGCGATCTGATCGATCGGCACCTGCAACATGGCGGGAAACAGGCTCATCATCCCAAGCAGATATTGCTCGGTCGAGTTGAGTTGGCAAAGCGGCGCGGCCATTTCACAGAACCGAGCGCGAACGAGTGCGGTGTGGAGGATTTCCGCAGGCCGAGACGCATTCAGTTGGCTGGCGATGGCCAGAGTTGCAATGCGCCGGAAGGCATCGTCGCCCACAATTACCAGCGCCGAATGAATGGACTGCACTTCACGACGGATTCCGAAGCCTGCCGAGTTGACCAATCGCAGGAGACGATAGGCAAGAGACGTATCGCTCTCGACAAGCGGGACCAGGCGCTTCAGATCCAGCGGGTCATTGAGCAGTTGCTGCAGAATCTCCAGATGAAACCGGGTATTCGCAGGGATGCTGCGTTTGGCCATCATCTCGGGCCGGCAGAAATAGTATCCCTGGAAAAGCTTGAAACCTTCCTCGCGCGCCAGGCGATACTCTTCCTGTGTCTCCACCTTTTCGGCGACCATCGTCGCCGAATTCCGAGGGAGATCTTGCATGAGCTTGAGCCGTTGTTCGTGGTCGACCTGGAACAGGTCCACCTTAATGTAGTTTGCCAACTGGACGAGAGGCGCAAGCCGCGGCTCCCAGATGAAGTCGTCCAAAGCTATTCGGAATCCGAGAGACTTGAGCTGTCTGCAAACCTCAATAAGCTCGGGCGTTGGCTCGACTGTTTCGAGTAATTCGATCACCGTCATCGCAGGGGGGAGAACCTTCGGAATCTCTTCGAGCAGGATCTTGCCGGTGCAATTGACAAACGCGGTATGTCCGGCGGTCAGATACTCGAGCCCGAACATCACGGCATTGTCCACTGTCGTGTAGGTTGCTGTTTCTATGTCGCCTTGAAACGCGTTGGTCAAGCCGTTGCGGAAAAGCAATTCATATGCGTGCACATTTCCGTGGAGATCGAGGATGGGCTGCCGAGCCATGTAGCGCAGCGTACCCATATCATCGCTTGCAATATTCTGCTCTGTGGCCCCGAAAGAATCAGAATCCATACGTCAATCTCCGACAGGAACTCTCTCACCTGTCATCCATCTGGCCCCGGTCCCGCTGTAGTTCGATTCACTTTTCATTACGGATGTTAGTTCATTGAGGCAATGCAGCGAGCAAGAATCCAGGGCCTTGGGCATGCTTTAAGTCATCTTCACGCATTCTGATCTCGATATCGGCTACACGGAGGGCAGAATCCAGTTGCGCCTGAGAAGTTCATGCACTCGATTGATGGTGCATCTGTCCAACGCCTCGGGTATGAAGAATCCACTCTGCTGACAAACCGGAACGAAAGCAGCGAGTAAACAGCAACACTCGGGCAAGCGTTGCCTAGGGGGCTCGGTAGATTGTGCCCGGCTCCTTCCATCCAATATTGAGACCGACCTGCGACGAACTCGCGTGCAAGGGGTCGTACTCTCAAGGCCCTTACAGCGAGGTCTCTGTATTTGGCCATTTGCGACTCGCCACATCTGGGTCGGCGGCGAAGGCCCCCGTTGATGAGGTTTCGATGAGATCAATTCGGGGAACACGGCACGCTTCGACCGGTGCTTACTAAAGTTTGTACTGATATGAAGGGACTTAGTCTGAAACCCATCAATTCACAACGGTGAGCTTCGCGAGCGAACTCGGTGTATTTCAAGTCTCGCTGGTGCGAGTCGTTCAAAGCGAATCGACGATGTGACGGTCATCGCCTTCCTCGGCGCCGAAGAGGCATTCCATCTCCGGAGGGCGGCAAGCGTTGCGCATCGCGCGGTAGGATCAAGTGGGTCAGTTTCGTTCTGTCCCGTGGCTGCGCGTGTCGAGTTAATGCAAGCGGCTGGCGATGATCTGTGTGCCTGCGGCATTCGATTGAATGCTTGTTGAGCGGAGCAATATCTCAAAAGGTCGCAGCGTTCCGTCGGCGCGCTGTGCGCTCTTGAGGATGGGGGCGATGGAATCGCCGAGAAAGAGCAGTTCTGCGGCCGCTTCCGTGCCGGCGACATCGAGTCCTTCCACAGCCAGCAGATGGCCGCTCGCATCCAAGTTGGGGAAGAAGAGAATCAACGCGTAGGTCTCGTGAGCTGGCTCGTTCCAGTGGCTTGCATAGAAGGGGGCTTCTCCCTGCAGAGGCTTGCTGTTGACGATCGCAGCACTCTCCATGTCCTGGCTGGGCACGATTCTGAAATTGGCGTTCGAGTCGACGAGTGCCGCCCATGGATTGGCGCTGACCGAACCGATGATCAAGGCATTCGCAGCTTTCAAATCGTCCAGCCGCAAATCTCGAGGGAATCGCAACAGAACGCGGTGGGGGTCGAACTCCGGCCGACGCGCGACGGTCGCGACGATCTGCATGCTGACGAAATCGGTGTACTGTTGGGTGCGTAGATCCTGGTCGGTGTGGTTGTTGACGCTGGCGAGCGGCATATCGGCGAAGTTTCCCTTGATGTAGCTGGCAAGCGGTACCGAGCGGCGCGACATATCTTCGAGTAGATTGAATCCGGCATCAGGGGGCACGATATACGTGCTCGCTGATCCGGCAAGGAGCGCTCTCCACAGCACGCGACTCGCATCGCCATCGGCTCTGTGCCGAACGATGCGGTAGATTGCCAGGTAACTCAAGCCCACGAGAAGAGCGCATGCGCATACGAGCACGAGCCTGCTGCGCAAAGCCGGGCTTCTCCAGAAGCCGTTCTCTGAACCGTCTGGCCCAGCGTCTCTTTGCCGGACAGGCTCGGATGAGGGTCCGGCCACTGTTGGCGCATCCAGAGCAGTCTTTTCGTCCAGCCGGATGCTCACGGCGTTGACGAAGGACGGAATATATCCACCAACCGGAATACGGATGCGCAGGGGCTCGCCTCGACCAGTTCCCGCAAAGTGCTCGGCCAGCCTCTTGCGCAATTGACGAGCATAGTTGCGGACGATGTTGTCTTCGTCAGTGCGATAAGAGGCAGGCCGCCCGAAGACCGCGACGCCAATTCGGTGCTCGCTGATCGGATCGGGTCTCCCGGCCAACATCTCCGACACGACATAAAGCAGGAAATGCGACAGCAGGGGCGACCGCGCAAAGTGCGGTCCGGCAACAATCCTCTGTGTCAGAACCCAACGTGGATCGCTGTGCAGCGACTCACTCTCAGGTTCCAATGTTGCGGCAGAAGACTGCCGGTCTCGTATGGTTGCAGATTGTTTCACTCCGGTGCTCGGGGAATTGCTTGGAATGGTCGCGCTTTCAACCCGAGAATACGGTCCGCTCGTGAATGCGCAATGAATTGTGCGCACCGCGTTTTGTGCACACGGGGGTTGATTCGTCAGATTTTCATGTCGGTCGAAATCCTCGATTTATCAGGCGCATGAGTCCGTTCTGAGCCCGTGTATACCCGGGTGTCGTCTCCTTTACACGCTTCCATGACGAAAGACCCTCTCCTAGCATGAACCAGGCTTCTTCCCCAAAACGAAGGAAAAGCTATCAAAGGAGCGCCTCATGAAGACGATAGGAATGTGTCTTGGCCTTTTTGCCGATCGAATGAGTAGCCGAGCACAGGCTTTCCGCACGCTGTTCTGCCTCTCCGCGATACTCTGCCTTCTCTCCGGATCAATCGCTCAAGCCCAGGTCAACACCGGCACTCTCTCCGGCCAGGTCACGGACGCTTCAGGAGCAGTGGTGCCCGGCGCCACATTAGCCGTGAAGGAAGAAGCCACGGGTTACACCCGTGTGGTAAAGACGGCCGCGGATGGAGACTATGTCTTCCCGGATCTGCCCATCGGACAGTACAGCCTGACGGTCGAGGCAAGCGGATTCACGACTGAAAAAGAGACCGAGACGATCAACGTTGGCTTCCATTCGCGCGCCGACTTCCATCTGCGCGTCGGTTCCACCGACCAGACGATCGAAGTGACAGCTGCCGCAGACTCTCTGTCGAAGGATGATGCGTCCATCAGCACCCTGGTGACCACGGAGACGATCGCGGATACTCCACTGTTTCTGCGTAACTGGGACGATCTGCTGCGCACAGTTCCCGGTGTCCAGATCAATCGTTATACCAATCAGAGCGGCGCAACATCTGCGGGCCGAACCGGCGACTTCAATGTGAATGGCGTACACACTCTGCAGAACAACTTCATTCTTGACGGCATCGATAACAACACCTTTTCCGAGAATGTGCAGGAGCTCAGCACGGAAGCCGCCCATCCTTCCGTCGACGTTATTGCCGAATTCAACGTCATCACCAACCCCTATTCGGCGGAGTACGGCCGAGCTCCGGGCGCCGTGGTCTCGGTGAACACGCGTCGCGGCTCAAATGATTTTCACGGTACTGCGTATGAGTTCGTCCGCAACCAATACTTCGACGCGTTCGACTACTTCTCCAAGCAAACGCTCGCGAAGAAGGCCGAAGATAACCAGAATCAATTCGGCGGCAGCATCGGCGGACCGATCATAAAGAACCACGCATTCTTCTTCTTCAACTACGAAGACACGCGCGTCAAGCAAGGCGTGTCGCGTATTTCCACTGTGCCGCTCGACAACGAGCGCGTCGGTGACTTCAGCCCGGCAACCGCGGCGGCTGACGGAGTCGCAGCGTATCCGACCGTGTACGATCCGCTCACCTGCGCCACCCCCTACAACGTGAAGAGCGGCTGCACCGCGTTCGCGAATAACCAGATTCCCGCCAATCGCATCGACACGACGGTCAGCGCGCTGATGGCGCTCTTTCCGGAGCCGAACTTCAAGAATGGCGGCGCGAACTATCCGGAGTTGAACAACTTCTCCCGTACCGGCGCACTCACCGACTTCAACGCGAGCTACGATGGGCGCGCAGATTGGACGCCTACGGCGAACGACACAGTCTTCGGGCGATTTAACTATTTCAACCGGACGCGCGATATCCCCGGTTACTTCGGTGGTCTCGCCGATGGGACCTCCACGTCCGCCTGGGGCAATCAGATTCTGAAAGGTGCGAGCCTTGTGTTGGGCTGGACGCGCATCCTCAGCCCAACCATGGTGAACGACTTCCGCTTCGGCTGGGTGCGCGATTTCTCCTATGCACAACAGCAGCCATTCAGGCTTTCGCAAAACGCCGGCAGTTTTCTTCCTGGCATCCCGAACAATCCCGCGATCGGCGGCGGTGTTCCGTTGACCACTTTCAGCAACAAGACATTCCTCGGCTCACCCGACTTCTTGCCCAAGCGCCAGATCCCCATGCTGTATCAATACAACGACACGCTGGCCTGGACGAAGGGCAACCACAATCTGAAATTCGGCGCGACCGTCTTTCTGCCCATGCGCAACATCTTTCAGGACGAGCCCGGAACGCGCGGCGACCTGACCTTCACTGGGATCTTTACTGGCGGGCTCTCCTATGGGGACGGTTTGCTCGGAGCCACCGAGTATACGCAATTGACCAACGTATTCTTCATCGACCAACGCCTGTGGATGGCCTCGGGCTTCGCGGAAGACGACTGGAAGATTACTCCGAAGCTCACTTTGAATCTCGGCCTGCGGTACGACTTTGCCGCGCCTGCGGTGGAGGGCCAGAACCGGCTGGCGAATTTCAATCCGGCTGGACCGGGCTCGCTGGTCTTTGCGTCTTCGGGCTCTCTCAGCAATCGGGCGCTCGTGAATCCCAACACAACAAACTTCGGGCCCCGTATCAGCGCATCCTTCAGCGTGGACAGTCGCACCGTTCTGCGTGGCGGATTCGGCATCTACTACACGTCACTCGAGCGGATCGGGAGCGAAGATCAGCTTTCGGAGAACCCGCCTTTCCTCATCAACAAGACCATCGCCAGCAATACTAAGCCGGTGATCCAGCCATCTGTGGGATTCCCTTCGAATTTCCTCGACCCCGCCACCATCAATTTCAACCAGCTCCAGAATTTCCATATCCGTTCCATCAATCCCAACATCAGCGTGCCGATGGTCCAGCAATGGAGCTTCGGTGTGCAACGGCAGTTCACGCCTGCGTGGCTCGGCGAAGTGGACTACGTAGGAACCCACTCCGACAATCTGGATGTGCTGCGCAACTACAATCAAGTTGAAATCTCAGGCAATCAGGTGGTCACCAGCTCGACCGCACCGAGCGGTACCGTTCCGTATCCGGATTTTGGGGAAGTGGAATTCACTGACCCCGTCGGACATGGCAATTACGACGGACTACAAGCAAGCCTCACTCGCGTGATGCACAATGGGCTCAGCGTGCGTGCCGCCTACACCTTTTCGCACTCGCTCGACAACTCGCCGGAGGAGTTGGAGACCAACTCCGGCGATGCTCCCAATGGACGCAACTACGGTGGATGGTACGGCAACAGCGACTTCGATGTGCGCAACCGTGTTTCCGCCAGCTATGTGTATGAGCTTCCCTTCGGCCACGACAAACCGATGCTGCAGACCGGCCCGGCAGCCTGGGCTCTGGGCAATTGGACGACTTCCGGCGTCTACACCTTCTACAGCGGACATCCGTTTCAGGCCGCGTGGTCCAGCGAAAGCAGTCTGCTCGATGCGTACGGGTTTGCGACGTCGGTGCCCAACCAGACGGCGCCCATCCAGTACGTGAAGAAGCAAACGTGCTGGTTCTATGACAGCAAGAACACGGCCTGCGGAAGAAGCGGCGCGACGCCTTATGCGGATCCAGGGAATTACACGATCGGCAACGTGGGGCGCAATACTCTGGTGGGTCCGGAAACCCAGCTGTTCGACTTCGCGCTCTTCAAGACAATTCCATTCACGGAGCGTGTCAATTCCGAAGTCCGTTGGGAAGTCTTCAACCTGGCCAATCACCCGGTCTTCGGCCAGCCCACCGGAAACGCCAGCAGCGGGAGCGTGGCCTCCATAACGTCGCTTTCGGCTGACCCACGTGTCATGCAGTTTGCATTGCGCCTCAACTTCTAGTGATCCAACGGACCCGAAAGGCGCAAGCTCGTGTCGATCGGGTCCACCTCATTCAAGGAAGCTCCTTTGAAGATCCGAATTGTCCTGGCGTTTTTCTTCTTTCTCTCCATTGGTGGCCCTCCCCTTCCTGCTCAAACTGCCCGTCCGGATATTGTCCTCGAAGGCAAGGTCGCAGGAACCCAGAATAAGACCTATTTCGAGGTCTCCTTCGATGTTCCGGCCGGCATTCATCGCATCAGCGTCGACTTCTCCTACTCCGGCAAAGAGCGCAAGACCGCACTCGATCTCGGCATTGCCGACCCGGAAAGGTTCCGAGGCAACAGCGGCGGCAACAAGACCCACTTCACGCTGAGTGAATCGGACGCAACTTCGTCGTATCTTCCCGGCCCGATTCCCGCGGGAAAATGGAAGCTGCTCATTTCGGTCCCAAACATTCGCGCGAGCGAGGATTCAACCTACAGAGCGGAAATCCGCTTTAACAGCAAACTGGAAGACCAGAGCTTTACGTCATCTCCGCTCGAAACCGGAAAGCGCTGGTATCGCGGCGATCTGCACATGCACGACGCGCACAGCGACGGCGGTTGTGCCAGCCAGTCAGGCGTGTCCGTGCCTTGTCCATTATTCTTTACTGCGCAGACGGCCGCGTCTCGAGGCCTGGACTTCATTGCGGTTACCGATCACAACGCGATGTCGCAATACAATGCGATGCGCGAATTGCAGCCCTACTTCGATCGTCTCCTTCTCATCTCGGGACGAGAGATGACGACGTTCTGGGGCCACTTCAACATCTTCGGAGTCACGGAGTACATCGACTACCGCGCGGTCGCGCACGATGGACGCGACATCAACCAGATCCTGCGCGAGGTTCGTGCAAAGGGCGGCATCGCCTCGATCAACCATGCCGATTCGCCCGGGAGTGAGTTCTGCATGGGCTGCGCATGGGAGCCGCCCACCCCTGTCGATATGAGTCTCGACCGGCGTTGAAGTCGTCAATGGAGGGCGGATATTTCTTTCAAGCGCCGATGTTTGGGATCGCGAGACGGGAAAGGGATTTCATCTTGCAGCGATCGGCGGGAGCGACAACCACAACGCTCCCGAGCAGGCCGGTACGGCCGGCGCAATCGGCTGGCCCACCACGGTGATCGAAGCTAGCGAGCTTTCGGTGGCTGACATCCTGGAAGGCATCCGGCGTGGTCGGGTGTTTATCGATTTGACCGGCTCCAAGGACAAGGTCATCGATCTTGAAGCCCGCGATTCCACGGGACCCGATGGGGCCGATCAGCAGTGGACATCGATGGGCGACACGATCCATGTGGCCGCCGGCGATTCGGTTACGGTCCGCGTCCATGTCATGGCATGCCCGCGTGCCACAATCCATCTCTTTCTCGACGGGCAGGAGAGGCCGGTACTGCCTCCGCTCGCCACCGGCATCGGCAATGAAACGCTGGCCTCGAGCTGGATCAGTGACGGCAACCGTCATTGGATCCGTGCGGAGGTTCGAGACGCCAACGGAAGCCTCATGTTTCTCCAATCCGATCTACATCAACTTTGAAGCTCACTAGGGAAAAACCATGCGCCGACTGTGGATTCTCGCTCTCATCTCTCTCTCCCTCGCCCTTCTCTCCATAGCCGGCGTTGCGCAGAAGGCGCCGCAACCGGGCGCACGCACGCTCATGGACGCGCACAATTGCTACCCCTATTTTGAATGGTGGAGCGATCGCATCGATCGCGCTTTGTCTGCCGGAACGCCGCTTGCCATCGAGCAGGATCTCGCCTGGTACACCGATCCGAAGACCGGCCGAAGCTGGTCCGTCGTGACCCACGGGGAACCTGTGAGCGGGCGTGAACCGACGATGGAGCAGTATTTCTTCGAGCGCGTGCGCCCCATCGTGGAGAAGGCATTGCGCGATGGCAACCATGGCGACTGGCCCCTCATCACGCTCAATCTCGATTTCAAAGACAACAAGCCGGCGCATCTGGCTGCTGTGCTCGCACTGCTGCGTAAATATGAATCGTGGATTACTTCGGCGCCGAAGGGATCCGATATCCGGACCGTGCAGCCGCTGGACATCAAGCCAATTCTGGTTCTCTCAGGAGAGGCGGATGCGCAGCAGGCTGTCTTCTACGACCAGCTTGGGCCCGAAGAGCGAGTCCTTGATTTCGGCGCGATCCATACGGAGGGAAAAGACCCTCAGGCCGCTCCTGAAGTCCTCGGTGCCGAGAGGGCCACCAACTATCGCCGTTGGTGGAACAATCCCTGGAAAGTGGTTGAGGCAGGCGGTCAGCCTCATGCCGGCGATTGGATACCGGAAAAAATGGATCGGCTGAGGGCCCTCGTCGATCGCGCGCATGCGAACGGACTTTGGATTCGCTTTTACACGCTCGATGGCGCAACGGAGCATGAGCTAAGTTGCAACGGCTGGTTCCATGGATACAACTTCGGTTCGATCGAAGCTGCGCGTATTCGCTGGCGCGCCGCCATTCGGGCTCACGTCGATTACCTCGCTTCCCACCAGTACGAATCCCTCGGTGAGGAGATCCATCAAGCCCCACTTACCACCGAATCTCGACTTTCTTCCGGCGCATATCCATGCAAAATGGGGTTCTAGAGATTGACTGTCTCTACGGCGATGAGAGTCCGATTCCGGTGATCGCGCGGCACGGCTTGTCATTGTCCGGTCGCTTCAGGACGCGATTTCACTTTGACTCTGCTTTGACAGTTGGTTGGCCAAATCGCAGTTGCCTGGCCGCGTGGCCTGACCTAACATGATGGTGCCGCCACTGCCCGCCGGAGAGTTGAGCTGAAACCTGGATCGAATTCGCTCGGCACTTGCCGTGCGGCCCTGACCGCTGCCCGTGCAACTGCGTGGATGGCCTTCGCGATCCTCAGCGCGGGAATGTCCGGCCACGCGCAGCGCACCTCCCTCGCCGATCAGATCGCGGAGCATGAACAGAATCTCTCTGAAGCGCGAGCTCGCCAGCCAGTGGCAGATTTCAGGACCGAAGCGATCGAGCTGAATTCGCTTGCTTCGCTTTATCGGCAGCAAGGGAAGAACCAGAAGGCGCTTGATGACTTGAATGATGCGCTGGAGATTGAGCGCAGATTTCATGGCCGCGCCGGTGAAGCGCAGTCTCTGAATCTGATGGGCCGGATCTACACGGACCTCGGGCAGGAAGACAAGGCGCTCGATCTCTTCAATCAGATTCTGCCCGTGTGGCGCGAGATTGGGAGTCGGCAAGGCGAAGCGTCCACGCTGACCAACATGGGCCGTGCCTACTCGGACCTGGCCGACGAGGACAAGGCTCTGGATCTCTTTGACCAGGGCCTGACCATTTGGCGCGAAGTGGGCGGGCGCAGCGGCGAGGCCAGCGCGCTGGACGGCATCGGCAAGGTCTATCTCGACACGAGCCGGGGTACAGAAGCGCTGAAGTATCTGACTCAGGCTTTAGCCATCTGGCGTGAAGTGGGTGAGCGCGGTGGAGAAGCACTGACCCTGAACAACATGGGCCGCACATATACCGATCTTGGACAGATGAAGGAGATGTTGACGTCGTACAACCAGGCGCTGGAGATTTGGCGTGAGATTGGCAACCGGCAAGGTGAAGCCAGCACGCTCACCAATCTCGGCAGAGGCAGCGCCGACCTCGGACAGAAGCAGACTGCGCTCGATGATTTGCAGGAAGCGCTGCCGCTCTGGCGCGATGTAGGCAATCGCAACGGAGAGGCGCTGACACTGAACGATATGGGGCGCGTCGCCGCCGAACTGCATGAGAACGCAAAGGCGGAGGACTCGTACGACCAGGCACTGGCGATCTGGCGCGAAGTGGGAAACCGCCGCGGCGAAGCCCTGACGCTGATGAACATCGGAAGGCTTTCCTACGACGAGGGCAAACTCGATGCCGCGTTGCAGGCTGATTACGAGTCGCTTCCCCACTGGCAGGAAGTTAAGTCCGGTCGTGGAGAAGCATTGGCGCTGAGCAGCATCAGCAAGATCTACGGCGCTCAAGGACAGACACAGAGAGCGCTGGCGGCCGCGATGGCGGGACTCTATCGAGCGCGTGATGCACGCGACCCCGATCTCGAAGGCGGTATCGAGACCCTGATGATGATGGGCTTTCGCAATCACAACCAGCGGCAATCGGCCATCTATTTCGGATACGAAGCGGTCAACTCCTATCAGCAGATTCGTGCGAATCTCGCCGGGCTTGAAAAGGATCTCCAGGCAGCGTTCGCGGAGTCAAAGGCCGAGACCTATCGCATCCTTGCGGAGTTGCTAATCCAGCAGAATCGGCTGGGCGAAGCAGAGCAGATTCTGGACTTGCTCAAGGAACAGGAGTTGAAGGGCGTTGTTCGAACTACAACTCTTGACAACGCAGCACGGCAAGAGGGGGTTAAGCTGACCCAGGCGCAGCAGATCGTGGAAGCCGAGCTAGGCGATCCCGAAAAACAGGCATTCGTGTTGGAGGGCCTGATCCTGCAGAACGCCTTGCTAAAGGCGAAAACATCGCGCACTGCAGACGAAGAACGCCAGATGCAGTCTCTGGATGCCAGCATTGAGAAACAGAGCGCGGAATTCGCGCAGTTTCTCGATCGCTTTGGAAGGACGATCGTCTCCGCCCTGAGGACGGATTCCGGCAGCGCTTCGGATGGAACGACGCAGGTCTCCAGCTTTCTGCAGAGCACGCTCTCCAAACTGGGGCCGAACGCAATGGGTATTCGCGTTCTTTTCGGTCAAAAGCATGTCTATTTGATCCTGGTGAGCGCTGACTCTCGCAAGAAAGTCGAACTGCCCGTCGCGCCTGCGGAACTGCGCGCCAAGGCTCTTGCGGTGCGCGACCTGCTTGCCTCTCGGGCCGGAGAACCGCGGCCGCAGCTCGGCGAGCTCTACAACATGCTTGTGGCCCCGATGAGACTAGAACTGGATGCATTGGCGGCAGCGGGGAGTAGGGTCCCAGTCCTTCTCTGGTCGTTGGACGATGCTCTGCGTTATGTTCCGATGGGCTCGCTCTACGACGGGCAGCACTACGTGATCGAGCGGTTCAGAAATGTGCTGTTTACCCCAGAGAGCTACGGCCACATGACGGATGCTCCGATGGCGAAGGGACAGAAGCCTCGCGTGCTCGCAATGGGGCTGTCGAAAAGCTTCGGTGGCCTGCCCGCATTGCCGGGCGTCATGCCGGAACTGGAGGCAGTGGTTCACGATCCGGCGGTGCCCGAATCGCATGGCGTGATGGAAGGCAGGCTTCTGCCCAACGACCAATTCACGCTTGCTGCGCTGACCACAGAGCTCGGCGCCAGAGGTGACTTCTCCGTGGTCCACATCGCGAGCCATTTCGTCGAACAGGCAGGCAACGGGCAGGAGCCGTTCCTGCTGCTCGGAGGGGAAACGGCTGGAGATACCAGCGGATTTGAGTGGAATCTTTCGGCTTTGGAGAATTCGCAGGTTGCATTTCGGGGAACGCAACTCCTGACTCTGTCTGCCTGCAGCACGGCGAAGGACTACAGGTCGCGAGATGGAGTCGAGATGGACAGCCTGGGCATGGTGGCACAACAGAAGGAGGCTCAGGCTGTATTGGCCACGCTGTGGGACGTCAACGACGCGAGCACGAGCCGCATCATGAGCGACTTCTATGCGCGATGGATCAGGAATCCAGATGCGGGCAAAGCGGAGGCGCTGCGTCAGGCCCAGCTTGCCCTTCTGCACCAATCGGCCACAGCGGGTAACAAGACCGCACGCGGCATTCAGGTAGAGACGGAAAGCACAACGACGGGGCAAGAGACAAAGTACGCGTCGCCCTACTATTGGGCGCCGTTTGTACTGATTGGCAACTATCAATGAGGTGCCGTGCTCGCGAAAGCCGCTACCCGCCCGCAATTTGCCTGTCGGTCAATTCAGAGGTGTGGCGTTGTGTTCGTCGAGCGTGATCGAGTTCTGTCCTGCATGAACCTCGACAGCTTGCCCCAGATGAGTGGCTGTTTGTCGATAAGAGCCGAAACCATCAGGTAGTACGTGCCGGGCGGTACGCCTGGAAGGGTTGCTTTCCCGGTCGCGTCGGCGCGGGCGGCTGAGGCCGCGCTTGCCTGGATCGCCTGAGAGATTCTGGGACAGTCAGGCGAGTGAGATCCACACGCAGTGCCCGCGTACTTGCAGGGCGAGATTCCAGCAGGCACACTGACGCCGCCGCGGGCGAGCGAATCGCCATAGCTGAAGCGGAGAAGGATCAGGGGACGGCCGGCGAGAGGATTGACGGCGCCTGGAGGCGTGGCCAGTCCGGAGACAATGGACAGCACAGCATTGCCGAGAGGCGCGTTCGGCACCGAGAGCGTGCCGCCATTGTTCGGAGAGGTGGGATGAGACGCGGCCATGAGCGTCGCGGTTCCGCCAGTCGCGGGGATCGTCTTGCTCGGTGCAAGCGGAGCGAGGTCGCAGGTCAACTCGTTGGGAGCGAAGGTAAAGTTGTCGTCGTTATCCTGGCCGGTGATGAATCGCCCATGCACCTGATAGGGGTCTGCTGGTTCCGGATCGAGCGTGTCATCGGAGCGGATGGATAAAGCGAGAGGACGATCCGGAGCGTCGATTTTGACCTCTGCGCCGGGAGTGCCTGCGACGACGGTGTAGGGATAGGCGCGAGCCGCATCGGGGCCGCAGCCGAGAATGGCCGACTCCGGGAAGAACTGGACGCTGCAGTGGACGCAGCGTAGATGCCGTGCATGCGGATGCCGGGTGGCGTGGGAGGGCCTTTATCGCCGCCGAACATGGTCTTCAATAGATCGGTTTGCATGGTCTGGATGCCGACACTGGCGCCCTTCGAGGTGAGATTGAGTGCGGGACAGGTTGCAGTGCGCGGCGAGAAAGTGGAGTAGCCGGCGGTTTTGTCGATCTTGTTGCCTTGAGAGTCGTAGTAGTTGTTCAGCGAGTCTTTGTAGGTCGCGGGCCGAACTGGATCTCCGGAATGGTAGCCGCTGGCAACGACGCCGTTGATCGTCACCGGACCGGGGCCGGTGATGCTTCCATCAGGATGAAGTGTCAGGACCAGCGCCTTGGGCTTGGTATTGACGATCAGCTCGGTGCGGCCCCCTTCGAATCGGAGCGAGTAGGTTTCCTGATTGGGAGAGAGGAAGGCACAGTTTACGAGTACGCCGCCGCCGATGAAATCGAGACGCCAGTTGTCCGCTCCGACGAAGACGCCCGCCATTACCGGTCCGGCTTCCGCATTCTCCGGGTCGGGGACCGACGGCAGCACGGACGTGATCATCTTCGAGAATCCCCCGAGCAGCGCGTTGCCTGTGCAACTGGCAGGCAGCCGCCCTGAGGAAATGCAGCGGTTCATCTGGTGTTCCTCAGGCGATTTGGCGGTCATCTGCTGCTGCATTGCACTCGGAGCCTGCGTGGCTGGTGTCTGAGAAGCGCTGACCTGATCTTCGGCCTTTTTGGCGTTGGCGTTGTAGATATCCTGCTGGCGCTGCTGGAAGGCTTTCGCCGCTGCAACCTGCCTGGCGGAGGGCTGCTGGCAGGTGGGCAGAAGCTTCTTGAGGTCGGCACGCTTGACGTAGGTGTAGGAGTTCAAACCGGTCGGTGTCAGGTGATCGGGATGGGCGACCATGCACGTGCCGTTGTCGGACGTGTCGCGGATGTTGCAGTTCTCCACGTAAATGTGTTCGCCATTGCAGACGTAAGTAGCGCCGATGGGAATGTCGTTCTGTGCAAGCGCTGCAGGGCTGGCGAACCAGCTCAGAACCAGCAATGCGATCAAACACGGCGCGCAGGTGCAGCGTCTGAGGAAGAGCAGATGCATCGAGACCCCTTGTCAGGCACTTAGAACCAACTTCGTTCGACCTTCTCGTCGATCGCCGCTCCCGGCCGGCAAGGGGAAATAGGCCGTGCAGCAAGAGGGAAGCCTCAGGTTAGAACAGGGCGCAGGCAAAGGCCAGACGATTAGGGAGCCGGCGGGTTTGGTGCAAGGAGCACTTATTCGGCCGGAATGCGAACCCGGACGCAGGATTCTTCAAGGAAACAGGGTCGGGACCGGCTCGAACGCTGTTCGCGTGAGGTGTTCGGTTTCGGACATTCGACGGCGGAAAGTGGACAAAGCTTACGTGCGCCTCCGAACGCGGCCAACGAGAAGCTGTTGATTCAATTGGCAATCTTCGCGCGACGAGAGTGGCATAAGGCCTGCATTCATACAGGCGTCCATCGGGTATTCGTCCCATCGGCCTTCATAACTCAACAGATAAGGCGGAACTGGAATGGCGATACAGACACTCATTGCAGACGACGAAGTTCTCGCGCGGCGCAAACTCCGCTTCCTGCTCGATGGCGAGCCCGATATCGAGGTCATCGGGGAGGGTTCGAATGCCGCGGAGATCATCGATCTGGTCGGCACAACCGCCCCGCAACTCTTGTTCCTGGACGTGAAAATGCCGGGAATGAATGGCCTTGAGGTCGTAGAGCATCTCTCACGCGTCACCGATCGACCGGTGCCCCACGTCATCTTCACAACCGCGTACGATCAGTATGCCCTGCAGGCCTTCGAGATTCGGGCGACAGACTATCTGCTGAAGCCCTTCACGGCTGAGCGCCTGCAAATGGCCGTCCAGCGTGTTCGCGAGCAGATCGAGCTGACCGAGCTCTCGGCCGGGCGGACGCAGAAGACGCCGAAGGAGAAAAACGGCTATACGACACGTCTCGTGTTCAAGTCCCGTGGCCGGATTCTGTTCTTGTCCGTCACCGATATCCGCTGGATCGGGGCTGAAGAGAACTATGTTCGGATTTGCGCGGCCAACGAGACCCATCTTCTTCGCGAGACCATGACCTCCATGGAGCAGCGGCTCGACCCGCACGCGTTTCTACGCGTGCATCGATCTTCGATTGTCAACCTGAAGTATGTACGAGAAGTTCGCACCGAACCGCAGGGCGACTTCGTTGTGCACATGGTGGACGGAAGGAAAGTCCCCATGAGCCGCAGCTATCACGCGCGGATTCGTGAGCTTCTGGCGAGAGCATGATCGACGAACAGGGCTTTCGCGCAACGCCGATATAGGCATGCGCGGGTTAGCTACTACACACAGCGAGAGGCCGATCTTCTGGGTTTGACTTGGCCGCGCCGGCTTTGTGCCGACGAGGCCCAGATGCTTCAGAAGTCGAACCGTAAGGAGAACTGCGTGACGCGAGGCAAAGAGAGCGTGGAAGAGTAGGCGCCGAGCGAGCCTCCGGTGAGCTCGTTGGTCAACGAAGAACTGTAGACTGTTGTTCCGTTGGTATCCGTATCGAATCGGACAGAGTTCGTTAAATTGAACATTTCTACTGCCAGTTTGACTCCGCGCTGTTCTCCTAAGCTCCAGCGTTTGGAGACGCCGGAGTCCACATCGAAATAGCCGTCGCCACGGAACGCATTGCGCTCGCCGGCTTCTCCCGGATAGGGAAGGCGAATGGGCGTGCCTCCGGCCTCGATGCCGTCATTGATTGCTGCTGCGTTATCGAGCGCTTCGGGAACACCGTTGACGACGTGCGTATGAGCTCCCACTTTCGCGGTCTTCACGCCGAATGCCTGCACTTGCCAGTCAGTCGCCCAGCCCGGAGCGATCAGACTAAAAGGGAGGCCGCTGGTCCAGCGATTCAGACCGGACCACTGCCAACCGCCGATGATGGCATCGGCCACGCGGCCGGCACTCCCGAAGAAGCGTTTCGATCGCCCGAAGGGGAGCGCGTAGACCCAATCGCCGGTAATGAGGTGCTTGGTGTCAAAGTCGGACACGGCGCGGTTCAACCCCGGATTCCAGGAGTTGATGATGTTGCTGAAGGCTCCTGTTGTGCCGATCTCGGTGGAGCGCTCGGTGTCGGAGCCCATGTCAATCGACTTCGACAACGTGTAGCTGAAGTCAAGCTGCAAGCCGCTCTTCATCGGGTGGCGAAGCACGAGCTGGCCAGCGTTGTAATAGCTCGTACCGATGGACGACCAGGCAAAGAGAGAAGAGAACTGTCCTTGCCAGAATTGCGTGCCATTCGGGCAGCCATAGTCGCAATAGAAATCAATATCCGCCAACGAGGTAGTCTCGCCGTAGGTGTAACGATACGGCGCCCACTCGTGAGTGTAGGCGGCTTGGGTCGCACTCTCACCCATGTAGTCGAGGTTGGCCATCTGGGGAAAGACATCTTCGAAGAAGGGAATCGCAGGGACCGATGCACTGGGATCGCCGCCATTGGCATCCACCTGTGCTGAAAGCTGCGACCCGGCCTCGAAGTAGTTCATACCGGACTTTGGATCGGCGAGGTTGACGGGCTCGGCGATATCGAGTGCCTGCAGCAGATGCCTGCCCAATCTTCCGACATAGCTTGCCTCGAGAGTGGATCCACCCGGTATCTCACGCTGCACCGAAAGGTCGAATGCCTCGGCGTAAGGTGTCTTGAGATGATTGTCGGCGCCCCAGGTGATCGCGAATCCGCAGCCGGCTCCGGACGGAGGCGCATAAGGATACGAGGCGGTTTGCGGTTGGGTACAGATGGTGTTGTAGGTGATGTTGTGAATGCCAGTAAAGCGAGGGGCGTCTTCGTTGGTGTAGACACCCGCCGGGTTGTCGATCTGCGTCGTCAAGCCAAATGATCCGTACTGGTCAAAGGACTTTACGATGCCCTGACCATAGTGATCGAAGTACATCCCGAAGCCCGCGCGAATCGAAGTCTTGCTCTCGGGGGAGTAGGCGATCGCCAGGCGAGGCGCGAGGTTGAGTTTCTGTTTGGCCCAGTAGCCGGGCGCATGATTCGCGGGACCGTTGGGGTAAAAAGTTAGATTCGGCTCGTACACCTGTCCCTGTGCCGCCGCCTCGCCGCGCTTCAGGAACCACTCATGTGTATCCACGGTCGGGCTGACCTGTTGACCGCTGGTTTCGTAAGGCGTTTGCAGAATCGTGTGGCGCAGCCCGAAGGTGATATTCAGATTCCTGCGCACTCTCCAGGAGTCCTGCGCGTAGTACTCGAACTCATTGGCCTTGAAGTGGCGCTCAATGAAGGCCCCATCGCCTTGCAGCACTCCCGAAGCACCATGATTGACGAGGTTGTAGTTGAAGAAGGTTTCCGCCTCGGGAATGCCTCCGACGAGATTGCCGTAGTCGATTTGATAGGAGTTGCTGAAACCCGCGTCGATTCCTGGAAGGCCAAGCATGTCGGGTGTGGGCGGATATCCGCTATACCAGTACGGATTGGTCGTGGCGGCGTTGTACGAATTGAAGTCCGTTCCCCGATTGTTGAAGATCAAACGCCAGTTGCCGCCCAACTGCAGGGTGTGCTGACCCTTGGTCAGGCTCAGGTTGTCGACAACATTGTGGACGGGTATTTTGACGATCAACGAGCGTGTTTCCGGCGTTGGTTGCGAAAGGAAGCGGAATTGGACGTAGTCGCCCTGGCCCGTACCCCGGTTGCTGTTACCTTGCCGGATGTAGCCATAGCGCAGGTCGTTCACAATGTTCGAGGAGACCGTCCAGGTTTCGCCTGCCGCGACGCCCTTGGTGTTGTCGATGTACTGATCTGCGGGCGGTTGGCCGGGGAACGCGAGCGCGCCAGCCTGCGTGTCCTTTTGAAGATTGCCTCGGACAAAGAGAGTGTGGTGAGGACTCGGAGTATAGTCGAGCTTCAGAATGCTTGTGTTCAGCGTTCCCGGATAAGGCGACGAGAAGCTGTACGACAGTTCATTCACGCCATCGCCTGTTACGAATCCATTCGGGACTGGGTATTGCCGGAAGATCTGAAGGACGTAGGGATCGGCGCCCGGCCCCCATGGGCATACCCCTTGCCCCGCACACGGTGTGTCAAGGGCAGCAAGTTGGCCGGTCGTGAGCGTCACCGGGTTGCTGCAAGCGGCGTCCGCGCAATAGCCAAGCAGTCCGTTGCGATAAGCGACCGATGGCACAGTTTCCGTGACTTGCACATTTTCGGAGGTGCGTTGGCCTTCAAAGTTGCCGAAGAAGAAGAGTCTGTCTTTGAAGATGGGTCCGCCGAAAGATGCGCCGAAAGTATTGCGAATCAACTTGCCCGGCTTGTTGGGCAAGCCGGACTGAAGCTCAGCGGACTTATTGAACCAGTCGTTGGCGTGGCCGGCTCCAGAGCGGTTGTACTCGTATGCGGAGCCATGGAAGCTGTTGGTGCCCGATTTGGTGACCAGCGCAACCTGCGCGCCTGAAGTGCGTCCCGCGTCCGCATTGCTCACGGTCGTTGTAACGCGAAATTCCTCAGTGGAGTCGAGTGTGGATCGTAGGATGCCGGTGAAGGCATAGCCACCTTGCTGATCGTTGTCATCGAGGCCGTCGAGAGTGACGTTGCTCTGATCGGAACGCGCTCCAGCGACAGCGCCACTGCGACTGTCCTGATCGGGGTTGATATTGCGCCCTAAATAGAGGACACCGGGCTGAAGGCTGAGGAGGTCGGGTACGTTGCGCCCCTCCATCGGTAGCGACTCAATGACAACGTTGCTGACCGAGTTGCCGATCGTCGCATCTGTGTCATTAAGAGTCTGCGCCTCTCCGCTGACGTCAACCGTTGTACTCATTTGTTGGATGGTGAGCGCAAAGTCGACAGTGGCAGGTTGGCTTATCAGAAGTGTCGCGACCTTGGTTTGCGTTCCAAACCCGGTGCTGGAAACGACGATGTTGTAGCGCCCCGGAGGAATCTGTGAGAACACGTAAGCACCGCTCGATCCCGTGGTCTGCTGAGCCATATACCCGGAGGCCTGATTGGAGATCGCGATCGTAGCGCCCGGGATCACCGCACCATTGGGGTCGGCGATCGTTCCTCGCAATGAAGTGAAGGCGCCCTGCCCTGGAGCGAAAATGGAAGTGGCTGCGGCGGCAAGGAAGAACACAAGTACAACTTGGACAATGCGCATCGAAGGATCTCCCGGTTTTTCGCTGAGAGTGGCAGGGAAACGCGAGCGAATGTAGCTATGCCGGGTGCACACAGGACGCCATCGGTGTCCCAAGTCCGTGCCGATGTGATGAAGCGACGGATTGTTGAGATGAGGTGCAGGAATTCGAGAGAAGCGTTCCACTCGCGGTTCAGACGAAGCGACTGCTATGCCAAAAAGTGGAAACTCGCTGAGTGGGGATCGGATCACACCCGATCTGGGATGAATCGACGAATTGATTCGCTCAAGCAACCGGTAGGCGACGCGAGTTGCTTGCGCTGTGATCAGCTCGAACGAAAGCGCCTATGATTTTACGTAGACGAATTCAAGAGCCAATCGCGGGGAATCGTACGATTACGCCGGTACACATCGTGGCTAAGAGTGGTCTTTCAGAAACGCCTCAACCTCCGCCATTGTCGGCATGGAGGGTTGCGCACCCTCCCGCGTCACGGATATGGCCGCCACCGCCGCGGCGAATTGAGCGCTGTCGCGTGGAGATTTCCCCTGCATGAGCCCAACGGCGAACGCCCCATTGAACGCGTCGCCGGCCCCGGTCGAATCAACCGCGGTCACCGAAAACGCCGGTACGGCCTCACTCTCTCCGCGCTCGTGTGCTAAATAGACTCCACGTGAGCCCATCTTGAGCAGGACACCGCTACAACCCTTGTCGAACAACGCTTCGGCAACCTTCTTGGAATCGTCCGATTCGTCGCCCGCATAGAATGCAGCTTCCGACTCGTTGGGTGTGAACCAGGTTGTGCGTTCCAATACGTTCCTGGGAAGATCATTGGCGGGCGCGGGGTCGAGAATTAAGGGCACCTTCTCTCGCGCACAAATCTCAGCAAGCTGTTCAACGGTCTCAAGCGGAATTTCAAGCTGGACGAGAACGACCCCCGCCTGCCGGATCAACCGAAGATTTGCGGCGAGATCCTGTGGCGTCAGCCTGGCGTTTGCACCCGGCACGACAACGATGCTGTTCTCCCCTTTGCTGGAAACCTCGATGAGCGCGACTCCAGATGAGCCCTCGCTCGTCGCGATCCTTTCCGTGCCAACGCCGGCCCTCTCGAGATTGGCGCGCAATTGGGCGCCGAACGCGTCGTCTCCCAGTCGTCCGATCATCTGCACCGGATACCCGAGCCGCGCAGCTGCAACGGCCTGATTTGCGCCCTTGCCGCCGGGGTGCGTCTGAAAATCGGTGCCGAGGACAGTCTCCCCGACCGCGGGAATTTTGGTTGTAACTGCTACCAAATCCAGGTTGATGCTTCCAACGACGACAATGGGCTTGCTCACAGAGGATGCAGCCTCCACAGGAAAGAGCATAAACGCGAGCGCGGCACTGGACCAGGAGCACTCATTGCCACGCGAATCTTCATGCATGGTCGAGAGAGATAGTGCAGTGCTTCGTGCGAGTCTGCGCCAGGTATCGCCGTAAAAACGAAACTGGACCGTGGAAAGATGACAATCTGTTCATCTGCGCGAGTAGGTGGCATACGCATTGAAGCGCCGAATCGGTCTCCAGGCGTGTGGAATGAACTAATATCTCTGCATGCGGCTCCTGCTAGTAGAGGACGAGCATGATATTCAGACGTTCCTGGAGCAGGCTCTCACAGAGGCTGGATATCAAGTCGACGTCGCGCCGAACGGAAAGGCGGCGGAGAGCTTCGCCCAAGCGAATTCCTACGACATCCTGATCGTTGATCTGGGACTCCCCGACCAGGATGGTATCAGCCTGATCATGCACCTGCGTCACGAGGGAGTTCGCGCTCCGGTGCTGATCCTTTCCGCACGGCGCTCAGTGGATGATCGTGTGAGGGGTCTCGAACTTGGCGGTGACGACTATCTGACGAAGCCTTTTGCTCTGGCAGAACTGCTGGCCCGTCTTCGCAATTTGCTCAAGCGAAATGTACCTCACAACAGCGAGACGACGCGTCTCCGGGTTCAGGATCTGGAACTCGATCTTCTGAAGCGCGAAGCCTCGCGGGGAGGGCAGTCCCTCCAACTGACACCCCAGGAGTTCGTCCTTCTCGAGTATCTCTGTAGAAATGCAGGGCGCGTAGTCACACGGTCGATGATCCTCGATAAGGTGTGGGGGATGCGTATCCAACCCGATACCAATGTGGTGGATGTGCACATTTATCGCCTGCGCGGCAAGGTGGACGGCAACCAGCAAACGCCGCTGATCCGAACCTTGCGAGGGGTGGGATATGTCCTCAAGGAGCGATAAGTCTGTAATGCACAGCGCTGCCTGGCGCATCTCCCTCTGGGCGACCCTCGCCTTTACCTGCGGGACGATGATAGTGTTCGTCTTTATCGACCGATTCGTCGCCAACGACATTCAGCGTCGCAGTGACGCGTGGCTATCGGGTGAAGTCGAAGTTCTAGGAGACGTGGCGGAACGCACTCCCGATGACGCCCTCTATAACCGCGTCGTCGGAGAAGTCGCCGAGCTTGCGTCCCGCGAAGTCCCAAACAAGGCCCCATCGCAGGATGACGACAACGACTCGGTCTTCTTCCTGCAGATCGGCAAGGACGGAGCTCTCAAGCTCTGGGTCGGCTCGGGTGACGGCCAGGCACAACTGGAAGCAATTCGAGCGCATACTTTGATCATCGAGCGGCCTTCCAGCATTCGTGTCCGAGGGATCGCGATTCCGTTTCGCGTCGCAGCAATAGCCATGAAGGACGGCGGCCGTGTGTATCTTGGCCTTTCGGAACGCGATGAACAACGCGTGCTGAGAAACCTGCGACTCCGCTTTTTCCTCCTCTGGCTCTCACTGGTGCTGCTGGGATTTGCCATCGTCTTCTTTACCACCCGACGGACGCTGAGTCATGTGCGCGGCATTAACGAGGCCGCGTCTCGCATAGGCCAGATGGATCTCAAAACGCGGGTTCCGACAACGCAGCGGAACGACGAAATCTCCCAGCTTGCCGTAACACTGAATCGAATGCTCGACCGCATTGAGAGCACTGTGATTCAGCTCCATACGATCACTGACTCTCTCGCTCATGATCTGCGGAGCCCGCTGACTGCGATTCGCGGTAAGCTGGAGTCCTCCATCGCAGGCACGCGAGACGATCAGCAACTGGAGACGATCGTCTCCGCCATCGAGGAGTTGGATCGCCTGACTGATTTCCTGAATAAGTCGCTCGATGTTGCCGAGGCGAAAGCCGACGCATTGCGACTGACTCCGACGTCAATCGATCTGGACGCACTGCTAGGTTCGATGGTCGCTCTCTATGAGCCTTCCATGTCTGAAAGGGGCCTTCGTATCCGATTTGAGAGACGTGGGCCCGTCAGGATATTCGGAGATGAAGGCCTCATTCATCGCATGATTGCAAACCTTTTCGACAACGAGTTGAGGCATCTTTCCTCTGGGTGCACGGTGACCGTCTATCTCGATCAAAGTGCCGGTGGTGCGAGTCTCGCCCTGCTCGACGACGGCGCAGGCTTTGATCCCGAAGTGAAAGCCAGTCTATTCACTGAGAGAATCAAGGGGAAAGAGTCGACCGGGCATGGCCTTGGGCTGGCCTTCGTCGGTGCCGTAGTTCGCGCACACTCTGGGACGATTGCGGCGACTAATGCTGAAAGCGGAGGTGCACAGATCAACATTACTCTCCCACTCACATCTGCCGAGGAACTAAGCCATCAGGTGGTGATGACGAGTTGATTGAGCGCGGCGATCGGGCGGTCGCAGGCGTTGTAGAATTCCAACCAAGTCTGGCGTTGGTCCTCTTGCGATGGTGCGTTCTTTCAACGCAGCGGACGCCGATCAAAACAGGGAGCGAAGCCGAAGCAGGGACCTCTCCCAGAGATCCTGATGCCAGATGTGGTCGACATCCGAACTAAGCTGCGTGTGCGTCACCGATACGATCGTCTTTCTGAAGTTGCCCTGCAGCCGAATCAGAACGAGGCTCTTCGACTTGGCGAACCGGGTCTCTTTGTCCCACGTGAACTGCAACTTGCTCCGGCGGCACGTGCGATAGATGCCGGTAATCGAGAAATCGACTTGTCGCGAACGAAAGTGATCGATGCGAAAACGGTCGGGAGAACTCGCAACAGCCAGATGGCTGTCGGGAGAACTTCCGGGAATCGACAGCCATGTCTCCATATACTCGGCGACCGTGAGAGTCTGGAACAGGCGCTGCCGATCGGCCTGTACGCTGACAGAGGTCGTGATACTGGGAAAGGCGTACTGGGTTGGACCGGCTGGCTGCGTGTCGAGAACCGCGAAGACTCCAGCACACATGGCAGAGACCTCCATCTCTTCGTATGCATGGCGTGGGCCACGCCTGCAGAAGAGCGGGATTCTGTGATGTATGGACGCTCCGGGGGATGAATAGACGGGCATTCGAGGGAAAGCAAGGCCGGGCGGGAATTTCTCCGAGCCGCGAGCCATCTAGATCTCTTGGAGATCGGAGTTTCCCTTTAGTCTGTCTTCAGATTTATGGAAACGGGGATCGGTACCAGGTAAACGGGACTGAACGTCAATTGCTGGTGACGAAGTACCTCAGTTTCGGTCGACTTGAGGCTGAGAAGCGATCCGGTTCTACAGAAACTGCGAGACCTAACGATGAAGCAGCTTGTAAATGCGTGAGCGGTAGCTGCGACTCATCGCAATGGACTCGCCACTTGTGAGCAGGACCAGAGACTCTCCATCCGCCTCGTTTTTGACTTCCTTCACATAGTGCAGATTGACAATTGATGAACGATGAACACGCAGGAAGATCGCCGGGTCGAGTCGTGTCTCCAGCCGGGTCATCGTGTTGCGAAGCAAGTGCGCCTCGTTGCCGGCATGGATGCGCACGTAGTTTTCTTCGGCAGTGATCCAGCGGATTTCCTCGACGGGAAGAAACAAAATGCGGCCTCTCGACTTGAAGACCATGCGCGTTGTGTAGGGCGAGATGTTCGGCGCGAAGGTCTGGCCGGTCGGCCGGGTGACGGCAAGCGCAGCACGATCGCTGACCCGCTGGACCGCGGTGCGAAGGCGCTCCAGCGTGAATGGCTTCAACAGGTAGTCGACGGCGTGAATCTCGAAGGCACGAACCGCATATTGATCGTACGCGGTTGTAAGAACGATCTGAGGTAGCACAGAACGCTGGTCGACGGACAGTGATCCGGCAATATCGAATCCGTCCATATCGGGCATTCGAATGTCGAGAAAGAGCAGATCGGGGCCGGCTGCACGAACCAGCTGAATGGTCTCCGCAGCAGAGGCACACTCCCCAACGATCTCTACCTCGGGTTCGTGCCGCAACAGCATTCGCAGCTTTTGTCGAGCGAGGACTTCGTCGTCAGCGATAACAGCTCGAATCATGACTTTGAGCTCCCGTCTCGGGCCTGACGCGTTTGCAGAAAACTGGAGAGGAAGCAGAATCGTCAGAGGGTCCGTCTCGGGTCCCGCTGTCCGGCTTCAGTTTGGGTTTGGCATCAAGCGCCCGGCATGAATTGTCAGGTCCGGTGAAGTGAGCGCGAATGCGGGGGCAACTGCGCCGTACACAAATTGAAGCTGTGTCTTATGTCGCTCGACCCAATCGTGAGCCTGAGCATTCAGCGCTTGCACATCGGCGTCGGACAACGTTGCCGCAAGCCGAGAGATATCTGCAGCCACAAGCGAACGCGCAGAATCGCCACCCTGGATTTCGGCGACTTTGAAGCGAAGGTAGGCACTCTTCGGGTCTGCTGTCATGCCTCGGCCGTCGCGAGCGAGAGCGCCCAGAACTGCTGACGACTTCCATGTGCCTGCCTCCGCGGCCTCCTCGAGATTCTGAATGGCCTCGTTCGGTTTCGCGGCGAGTTCGGGATGATTGGCGATCAGCAAACCAAGCATATGTTTGGCGGGAACATAGCCGGATTTGCTCGATGTGCGCAGGATAGTGGCCGCGCGGGACATGTCCTCGGGCCGGGCGGCGTCGGTCGACAGTAAGCCAGCCAGGCGAAACTGCGCATGTGGATCATGCATCTTTGCTCCGATGGCATACCAGTGTTGCGCCGCGGAAACGTCCTTCGCAACGCCGATTCCGAGAAAATACGCTTCGCCGATGTAGTCGGCGGCCACCGCACTCCCCTTGTCCAAAGCTTCGTGAAAGAGCTGCAGCGCGAGGGCCTGATTCCGAGGCACACCGAGGCCCCACAAATAAGCGACACCAAGGTTTACTTTTGCGCTTGCCCGACCTCCCGCTGCGGCGAGTTGGAACCAGTGCGCGGCACGGACGGGGTCCCGAGGAACGCCGATTCCTGCCTGATAAAAGTATCCAATTTCCTCCTGTGCGATAGGATCGCCGGAGTTCGCGGCTTTTTCGTACCAGAAGGCGGCCATCTCCTCGCTCCGTTGTACTCCACGACCAAGGAAGTAGGCCGCTGCGAGCTGCATTTGTTTTTGTACCGATCCCCGTTCGGCGCCGGCTTCCAGACGCGGGATGTCGGCGCGGGCGGACGACGTCGAGAAAAACAACAGCCACATGCAGACGAGAGAAACAGCAGCCTTGACGCCGCAACGTTGCGGAAAAGTGGGCATGACGACTCCCTTTCGGTGTTGAAAGGACGGGCATGTAATTGTCCCGGAGGACGCTGACGGGGGACTTACAAGGCAGATAGACCAGGAGCCCTCGCAGCAAGTTATCAGTGCGTCATAGCAGGCTTGGCCATGCTCCCATGCAGGGTCGCTCCGTTGGCCCGCGTTCTCAGCGTTTCGTCCTTCGGATGTGAAGCCTCGTCACAAAACTGCGTCTTCTGTACCGCGTTGCCTGAAAGTGGTGAAAGGGTGACCGACAGGGACGAAAGCCTTCAAACGTCGCAGCCAAAAGGGACAAGGTGCGATGGCGGAGCAGATAGCCGACGCGCTTGGCGATAATGTCTGAACAGCCCCATCGGGGAGTGCGCCATCAAAGGAGGCGGCATGGAGACGATCTTGCGTGACATTGCATACGCGGCGAGACAGTTGCGAAGGTCGCCCGGCTTCGCACTGGCTGCAATCGTCACCATGGCTTTGGGCATTGGCGCGAATGCGGCCATCTTCAGCGTCGTCTATGGACTGCTTCTGGAGTCGCTGCCCTTCCGCGATGCGGGGCGGATCGTCAGCCTTCTGGAAACGCATCCCCGAGTTCCCGGGTCGTTGGAAGCAACGTATCCAGACTTTCAGGATTGGCGGACAAAGCAGACAAGCTTCGAGCAACTGGCTGCTTACTCCGTTGTAAGCCCGGATACGGTTTCGCTCCAACTCGGCGATCGAGCCGAACAGGTGCATCGCGTCCTGGCCTCGGGCAACTTCTTCTCTGTGCTCGACGTTTCGCCGATGCTGGGGAGAACTCTGAACGAGCACGACGATCTCGGGGATGGGAACCACATTGCTGTGCTGAGCAATCTGGCGTGGCGGCGCTACTTTGGTGGAGATCGAGGCGTGGTGGGACGCAGCATCGAACTGAACGGGATCGCCTACGCCGTTGTGGGTGTGCTTCCGGCACGGGCGGAGTTCCCGGCAACCGGGGAAGTGTGGCTCCCTCTTGCGCTGCTGGACAAACCGACGCAAGCTTCGCACGTATGGCACTCTGTGCGCGTACTTGGCCGCCTCCGCGCTGGGGTGACTCTGGCAGCTGCGCGAACCGAGATGCAGACCATCGCCGACCGGATGGCCAAGGCGAATCCTGCAACGAATCGCGACGAGAGCGTGGCATTGAGTCCGCTGCGCGACCAGCTGATCGGGGCTCTGCGCCCGGCGCTGTTATGCGTCATGGGTTGCGTCGTACTGGTGCTGGTGATCGCGTGTGCCAACGTTGCCAATCTGTTGCTCGTCCGGGCGTCCGCATTGCAGCAGGACACAATGGTTCGCGAGGCGCTGGGTGCCACGCGTGGCCGATTGTTTGCGCAGTATCTGGCTCAGACTGCATTGATCTGCCTGATTGGCGGATTGCTCGGGATTCTGATCGCCTTCGCGTCGTTGCCTCTCATGCGAATCGGACTCTCCGACGCGGCGGAAATCGATGCTTCCATGGTGCCGGCAGTTCGGCTCAGCCTCCCGGTCTTGAGTGCAGCCCTTGCGGTGTGTGCACTCACTGCAGCTCTCTTCGGTCTGTTGCCGGCAGCCGGCCGGCGGTTCTCATTTGCGGGGCGGACATGGGGCGACAGGGGGCACACAGCGCGCCACACCTTCGGCCAAAGCGCGCTCCTCGTCACAGAGATCGGAATTGCGGTGGTCGTTTCGTTTCTGAGCCTTCTCATGATCAGCAGCTTTCAGAAGATCATCGCCGTCGACCCCGGCTACCGCACCGATCACCTGCTTAGCTTCGAAATCACGCTGCCGCAGCCGCGCTACGACGATTCCAGCCCGCGGACACTGCAGTTTTTCGAGCAGCTGCTCGCGAAGATCAAGGCCTCTCCGGGGGTACGAGCTGCGGCGAGCACGACACAAGTCCCGATGCATCCATCACTGGTCATGACGCGATTCCTGATCCAGGGACAACCGCCCGTCACGCCGGGAAGCTATCCGCTGGCCCAGATTCGTTTCGTCACGCCCGACTTTTTCAGCACGATGGGTCTCGGCTTCGAGAGCGGGCGTCCCTTCACACAGAATGAGCTCAACAGCAATTCGTCTGTTTCTATCGTGAACCACACCTTTGCCAGGCGGTTTCTGTCGGGAAGCGACCCAATCGGTGCGAAGGTCGTTCTTGGCGTGTTGAGTCCCCAACCGACCAGCATTCCCGTCATAGGAGTTGTTGCCGATGCCCATGAGGTCGGGATCGAATCCGAAGCGCCGCCGGAGCTGTTCCTTCCAGGCTTTGGGGTGCACGAAGTCATTCTCGTGCGCACCGATTCAGATCCGCCTGCGCTCGTTCCGTCGATTCAGAGCCTCGTCAGGCAAATCGATCCGGGGCAGCCGATCTACAACATTCGGTCTATGGATGAAGTGTTATCGGACTCCATCGCGCTGCAGAGAATCACAACCATTCTGCTCAGCTCGTTTGCTCTGCTCGCACTGGTTCTCGCAACGATCGGAATCTACGGAGTTCTTGCCTATTCGGTCGCGCAGAGGACGCGCGAGATTGGCGTTCGCATGGCAGTGGGCGCGCAGCGCGGGGATATCGTGACGCTATTCCTTTCCCGTTTGTTCGGATATGCTTCTGTTGGCGCGATCTTCGGCCTGATCGTTGCGATGCTCTCGGCCCGCGCGATGAATGGCTTGCTGTTCAGAACGAGCACCGTCGATGCCATCTCAACGCTCGAGACTCTTGTTGTGTTGCTGGCTACGTTTGCGCTTGCGGTTACAGTGCCGGTTCGACGCGCCGCAAGCCTGAATCCGACCGATGCACTGCGAACGGAGTAAAGGTCCAACTTGGAGTTCCCGGCTGATGCTGCAACGGGCTGATCCTTCGCGGCGAAGATAGCGCGTGAACGGCTACTATTCCGCTAAGCGAGGGTGCGCAGGCCCTTTCGCAAACGCTCGGGATCGCCGTCCGGAAGCCGGCGCTCGACTTCGTCGTGCGTTGTCTGCCAAACAGGAACGGCGCGGGCCATCAACTGACGCCCCTTGGTTGTGAGGACAAGAACGCGGCTCCGCCGGTCTGCCGAATCGGGTACAATCCGGACCAGTCCCCGGCGCTCCAGGGGCTTGAGTGCCGCCGTCAACGTAGTCCGATCCATCGCCAGAAGTCCTGCAACAGGCCCCATAGGCGGCGGCTCAGGACGGTTGAGCGACATCAGCAAAGAGAATTGCCCGTTCGTAAGGCCAAAAGGGCGCAGGGCTTCATCGAAACGCCGGGCCAACGAACGCGCCGCCCGCTGGACATGCAAACAAAGACAACAGTCCCGCACCAAAAGCGTCGTTTCGTACGGAAACACTTTTGGACTTGACATGGGGCAAGAATAGTTGATATCAACGTATTCGTCAATCGTGTTCTGGCGCAGCTTGACCCGATCGCGGCACTTCAAGCTCGCCGCCTAATTGTGACGAATTGCGTTGACGATTGGAAACCAGATGGTTACACTTCTCCTCATCGGAGGCCTCGAATTCCTCGGATGTAAGACTTGGTCGTAGCAAGATTCCCCTTCGTTTCATGCAGTGAGCAAACAATCCTGGAGGTCCGCTTCATGTCCTTTCTTCGCGATTTAAAACTCGCTGTGCGCTCGCTGTCGCGGGTTCCGTCTCTGTGGATCACAGTTGGTCTGACCTTGGCATTGGGCATCGGCGCGAACGCGGCAATCTTCAGCGTGGTGCGTGCGGTGCTCCTGCGTCCCCTTGCCAATCGAGACGAAGACAGGCTGCTCTACGTGCGCCAGAGCGCGCCGGGTATCGGCGTACCGAATGCAACTTTCTCCGTTCCTGAGATTCAGGACATCGGCAGCGGGTTGAAGACGATCTCCGAACTCGGCACCTTCTCGGAGATTGACTTCACGATCGTTGGTCTTGGCACACCGCGTGAGGTGCCCGCCGGCGTGGTTGACGGGCACTACTTCGAAGTCATGGGACTCCATCCGGTGCTCGGGCGGTTGCTTGGTCCTTCCGACGATGGGCGCAATGCGGCTGGAGCGGTTGTCCTGACCTACAAATTCTGGCGCAATGAGCTGCATTCCGATCCGAGCGTGATTGGAAAGACAGTCCGCCTCGAAAGTATCAGCGGCGCGCGCTCCGCCACGATTGTCGGCGTTCTCGAGCCCTCGGTGCCTTATCCAGTCGCGACAGAAATCATCGCCAACGTGGTCACGAGCCCCCATCATCTCTCGGCAACCATGGTCACCGGCCGCGAGCACCGCATGACCGAGGTCTTCGCGCGGCTGGCTCCTGGAGCGACACTCGAGGCTGCTCAGGCCGAGCTGCGGACCGTATACTCGGCGATGCTCGGCCAGCACCCCGATATCTACAAGCTCGAAGATCACTTCACCATCGCCGCGACGCGCATGCACGATCAGATCAATTCGCGCGCCAATACTATTCTGTGGCTGCTGTTCGCTGCGTCCGGCTTGCTGTTTGTTATCGCCTGCTCGAACGTCGCGAACCTCGTACTCGCTCGTACCGTTCGTCGTGAATCGGAGCTGGCGGTCCGCTCGGCACTGGGCGCAAGCACGTCGGTCTTGCGTCGCTCTTTGCTGGCTGAGGGCGTCGTGCTTTGTCTAAGTGGAGCGATCGCGGCCATTCTTCTTGCAGTGCCCATGGTGTCGATATTGGGCCGTTATGCAGCGCGCTTCTCGGTGCGCGCCAACGACATCACCCTCGACTTCAGCCTGGTGTGGTTTGGAGCCGGTCTTGCGCTCGCTGCCGCAGTCTTCCTTGCCTATATCCCGAAACTGCCCTCGCCTGATTCGCCCCATGGCGGCCTCAGTGGCCGGGGTACGCGCGTGGCAGGCGGAAGCACGCGCAAGTTGCGCATCTTCGCCGTCACACAAATTGCCGCATCCTTCCTGTTGCTGGCCGGCGCTTGCGTGCTGATGAAGACGCTGTTCGTTCTTGAACAAACCCGCCCGCCCTTCAGCTCGGCCAATGTCCTCGCCGTGAATCTTCCCGTGATGTCCTACGGAAGGACGCCGGAGCAGGTGAGCCAGTTTTATCGTGACATCAAGAACCGTATCGCCTCGATGCCCGGTGTCGAGCAGGTCTCAGAGGGCTTCAGTGTCCCCTGGCGCAGTGAGCAGGCAAGCACCCTCAGCTTCTCCTTCGCCGCGCAAGGAGCCCATCGCGGAGACAATGGCAAAGATGACTTTCGAGCCAACTTCCGCTCTGTCTCGCCGGGATTCTTTGGGACGCTCGGTGTGCCTCTTCTGGAAGGCCGCGACTTCAACGACGGCGACAGAGAAGGCTCGGAGCGCGTTGTCATCATCAGCCAGAGTCTCGCCCAGCAGCTCTATCCGGGCCAGGATGCCGTCAATCGCAAGATGTGGTGGACGGACGGCGTAATGAAGTTCATCGGGATCAGTACGGAACCCCGCCGCATCATCGCCGTCGTCCCCGATTTCGACGATGAGAACATTATTCCTGCTCCGGCCATGACCATCTATCAGCCGATCGACCAGGAGGGATGGAGCGGCCGTCTCTTCGTACGCGCGCACCAGGACGCATATGCACTCGTTCCGGCGATCACCCGCACCATTCACGAGATGTCCACCGACCAGCCCGTAGAGCATGCCAGCACGCTCAATGACGTTCGGGCGGAAGTTTTGACGCCAGACCGGCTGAATGCGATTGTCTTCGGTGGCTTCGCTGCCGTGGCGCTTTTGATATCCGTCGTTGGCGTTGCCGGTGTTCTTGCCTTCTCCGTCAGCGGCAGGACGAGGGAGTTTGGAATCCGCATGGCTCTAGGCGCACAGCCGCGCGACATCCTCACCAATGTTCTGGTTGAGGGGCTTGTCATGGCCGGCATTGGTGTCGGCAGCGGCATCCTTGTCGGATTTGTTGTTGCGCGTGTGGTGAATAGCTATCTGGCCGCACTGCAGCAGCCGGGTGTTCTCGCTTTCGTCGCATCGGCAGGAGTGATTCTGGGAGCCGCAGTCATCGCCTCGGCCGTACCGGCTGCGCGCGCAGCGCGGGTCAATGCCGTAGAAGCCTTGCGCAGCGAGTAGTTGGGGACGGGGCCCTAGGGTTGCGAATCCGGAGGCTCAGCCGCGAGAACGCCAAGCGCAAAATCCGCATCCTCCGAACTTCTGCTCATCACGGGATGCTGGCGCATTCCACCTGCGGCCACACGCTGCGAGACACGCTGAGCCACCGTTGCAAAGACCTGGCTCAGCGGAGTTACGCCCTTTCCGCTTTTCAGAGCTTCGAGCAGATAGTAGGTAAAGTAACCGTGCTGGAGCTCGCCGCTCTCGAGGGACTCCTCATTGGCCTGACTGGCAGTTAAGACGATCCTTCCCGTTCCCTGGCTCATGCGCGCCAACATCTCCGCCGAGGGCGGCTTATCTGGCAGGGCCCCTTGCAGAGCATTCAGCGCGTTTACCGATCCGCCGCTATAGCAAGTGTCGAGAATGACGGCCGTGCGCAACGCTCGCATACGCGTTGCAACGGCGTCTGCAAGTTCCACCATCGGATATGCCGTTGCGTACATGGCGTCTTCGTCGAATTGGCCCGCGTTCGAGATCGCAGTATCGTAAGTGACGAGATAGTTCGCTCCGCCAGCAGAGTCCAGCGTGCGCGGCGTTCCATGAGTCGCCACATAGATCACTACCAGATCGTTGGGCTTCGCTCGGCGCGCAATCCAGTTCAGTGCTTCCTTGATGTTCCTGGTCGTCGCCTGCTGGTCCGTCAGCACATGCACATGCGGCGCGGGAAATCGACCAATCATTGGATCTTCCAGTTCGGCCGCAAATGCGTTCGCATCGGCAGTCGTGTACCTCAACGGTGGGACCTTTCCGTCTGTGAACCGGCTGATGCCGATCACAAGCGCCCACTTCTGTTGCACCGGTCCAGCCTGGACGGGGCTGGGCTGAGTAGGGCGTTCCGGATTTGCTTCGACCGCGATGCCCCGCGATGACGGTGTTGCCAGAACGAGCGGATTGAGCCCCTGCCGCAGCGCTTCAGAACCAAGGAAGCTGGCCTTGTCCATCGTGTAGTGCGCCAACTGGTCGTGGCCCAGCTTTTGCTCGACGAGACTGCGGTAGTACCACGCGTCGCCAAGTTCTCCGCACTCTGAAACCGCATGTTTCAGAAGTTGAAGTGCGTCTTCAAACGCATTTTGATCGCTTTGCGGAGAGATTCGCTCGAGGGCCTGAACAATAAGATCTTTGCCTGCACCGCAGCGCGTCTCCTGGGCCGCGACCGGCAAGCCGCTCAACAAGAGAAGTGCGACCAGCAGCCGGCGCATTGCCCCAAATATCATTTGGAATTCACCGACCTGCGTGTCGACCGCGCCTTCATCGCCGCGATGACCGGCGTGCTCACTCCATTGCTCGCCAGTTCCTCCTGCGCGCCTGCGCTCAAGTCGAAACTTGCGGCCTTGGCTGCGCGCACCGCCTGAATAATCGTGTCGTCCTCCATACCGGACTTGACCATGGCAACAACTTGCGCGTTTGTCAGGCCCTTCGGCTGCACGGCGCTGGCGACTGGTTTGGATTCCGAGACTGCTTCGGCTGCTACAACGTACGGCCGCTTCTGTTCTTCGAGCTCCTTGTAGTGAGCGATGGCCGTTTCGATCCGTTTCTGCGGCTCGAGGAAGTACTTCTCGGCTGGCTTTGCATCTGTGGCCTTGCCGTAGTTGATGGCTGCCTCGTCGAGGAACTTCATGGCCGACTTCTCGTCCTCCGCTGCGTACGCCAGCGCCTCATAGGCCACGCCGATGTCGTAGAGCCGATAGGCATCGTCGGTGGGCTTCGTCAACTGCGGCGTTGTCTCATAGGTCTCCAGAGCGCGTTGCCAAAGGCCAGCCTCGGCCTGCTTGTTGCCCGCGTCGAGTTGCTTCTTGCCTTTGGCAAGGTACACTTCGACGGTCTCGCTGGTGTTCACCAGGTGCTGGGCCATCTGACGCACAGCCTGGCTCAGCAGCTTCGCACGCAACTCGGGCTCGGTCGGCGGATTCAGGTCCTCGCTGCTCGCGCCGCCGGTGATCCGATGCCACGCACTCGACATTGTTCCCATGACGCCATGGGAAGCATCGTTGCCGGCGCTATCGAACTCCTCGTCGTACTTTGCTGTGATATTGTTCGAGGCTTGGGATTGGCCACTGGGCGTCCGCGCCTGAAACGCCACGCTAAGTGCTCCGGTGATGCGCATATAGGGTAGCGTCTTTGGCCCATTCTTTCCTGCTGCAAGATTGGGCCGCTGAGTTACCGTAGGTTGCGGATGGGAGTAATCGGTAATCTGGCACGAAATAACGATGGAGGGATTGGCCTGGTCGGCGCGGAGATGCGAGTCATCTTTCATCAGCTCCGTTTCCAGCTGTGCGTTTAGATCGCGCGATAGGTCAATCTGACTCTCGCGGCCTGTGACCTTTACCCTGAATGTGCTTCCAGTCAGATGAACCAGCGCCGGAAGCTTACGCTGCAAATAGACTTTCGTCTTTGGCGTTCCAAAACCGGGACCCTCCGGAATGATATTGGGCAACCCCATTCCTACTGCGGCTATAACCATCGAACTTATGAATAGACTCATCCAACCCCCTGGCCGACCCCAGAATAGGCTCGGCCATTAGCCCTTGCGGGACTAACTAATCTCTCATCACGCAGAAGGCACCTGCGCTTCTCGGAAAACTCAGTAACTAACCAATGGGGGAGACGAACCCGCGCAAAATTCCGGGAAGGGAAGCAATACGCAGACCTACATAGTCGCACGCATTTGAATCGGTTGCCAAGAGGTTAATCAAGCCTGGCCGACAGTTCTTTGCCATCCGTGGCAGGGTCCGCAATGCGCCTGAACCTGGTTGAATTGAGAAAGCTTCGACGGGTCTCAAAGAGCAGTCCTCAAAAATGACGAAGGGCCTCCCCGGCCGCGCTAGTCCCTGGAGGCCGGATCTCGGGAGCCCGCTCCGAACGTTCCACGTGACTCTCGAGTGAGCGGCTGACAAGGTCCCGTGAGCCAAGACCAATCGCCAGCGACAGAGTGAGTACGATTCCGCCAAAGAGGATGCCGAACGCCAGTTCGACAACCACTCCCCCGATCTCGAGATGATCGAGAACCATTGCCGCGGTCAGCACAAGAACCAGCCATTTTACGCCGAGCGAGAGAAACCGTGCGTATTGCAGCTGCGCATTGACTGCGCCGATGAGAACCGACCGTGCCAGAAATCGCGCGATGAGAGTTCCGGCGATCAAAAGAAGAATGGCTCCGACCGCATGTGTGAGGTAAGGCAGCAGCGAAATGGGCAGCGAGGCGGCGGTTGCATACGAGGCGTCGAACGCAGAGACGCCGATGACTAATCCCAGCAGTACACAGCCCCAGAAGGAAACCCGCGCGACGATCGCTGTAGGCGAGTTCGTCGGTGTCCAATCCACGCCGCTCCCGCGGTAGTGCGTCAATCGCTCATCGAATTTGACCCATGTGAGTCCGTGCCGCAGAGCCGCAGAGATTGCCATGCCGACGAGCGTAAACACGGCGAGCGCGACAAAGAAAGCGAGCAGCCCCGGCAGGACCGCGATCAGCAGAGAAAGCACTCGATAGAGTGACTGATGGAGCGCATCCGACATGTGGTGCAGGATGGATGCGTTGTCGGCATAAACCGGCTGATTGGGCTCAGTCTGCCCCAGAATCATTATTGCAAGGACGTTGAACATAAGATTCACTCCTTGAACAGCTCATCGTGTTCGTTCCCAGGAATTCAATTGCAGCCGTCACGGATTGAAGCGATCGGGCCAGCGCCAGCGGGCAACGAGGTATGGTTTCTCGGTCTCGAATGCCGCTGCGTGCAGTTCGATATGCCGTTCCGGATCTTCGCCGGCGGCAATGGCGTTGACGTGGCTTGCCACCCAAGCAAGATAAAGCGGGATCAACGCGCCAAGCAGATGTCCGCGGTTCATCGTGCGCGTTCGATACGCAATCAGGAAGTCGAAAACGATCCGGGCCCATAGAGTCTCCGGCATCCGGAACGCTGCTCCGTCGATCAATGACAGACGCTTGAGTCCGAGCATCGTGTTGGGCGGCAACACCAATCCCCAGATCTCGCGCAGATTGTTGTAGGCCAGCCGAAACCCTTCCAGCATCGATGCCACTTCTCCCGCAGCATCTGCAGCCATCGCGCCAGGCGCGGAACCCCGGTGTACCGGAGGGGAAACCCGCGCGCGTTGCCAGAACGCCGCCTTCGCTTCGATATCGGAGAACAGCGAACCGGTGACGAAAGGAAGAACGGTGTTCAGATCGGGATCAGCTGGTTGCGGTAGAGCTCGCGGACCTGCATCGACCTCTTCGACTCGCATCCCAGCAACCATCGCCTCGTTGACCACCCACAGCGGCACGTCACTTTGATGGAGTGCGACGAATCGCTGCGCGGCAACGCCGAGGCGCTCCGCCATTCGAACCGAGAGTCCAAGGTCTACCGCGAGAGGAAAGCGCGCCCGATTGGCGAAGAGCGCGCGGCTCAAGGGATACAAGATTGACGAATTGACAAGACCTGCACGGGCCGGCAAGTCGTAGCAGGGAACCGCAAGGTCCGTAGAATCGTTCATCGCTGCATGGGCAAGCGATGTGAGCCCAGTCGTGGAGAGTGAGGCAGCCTCCGGACCCAGTACCAGAATCGCGCGGGTGCTGTACTTTTGCGCCACCTGGTGCGCGCTCGCGAATTCCACAGCGGTCAGAGTCCACGAAGGCTTGCCGCCGGGGAGCTCGACGAATTGGATATTTGCATTGGAATCGGCCGACGTTCCTTCCGGGGTGGCGATCAGCAAACCGTCATTCGGGAACGAGGCCGCTAAAGCCGCCACAATCGACTCGATCTGCGCCTGCTGTGCGCTCGGCAGCAATACCAGCAAACTGCTGCTCGGCCTCAGCGCAGCGGAACTAGCGTCGATCATGGGATTCGTTGTGGCCATTCCTGCGTCTGTTCTCTCCCTGAATTGCTATAGCGCCAGGATCCCAGCTAAGGGAATGCTGACCCACCTGGGACGATTGTTCAACTCGTACATCACTTCGTACAGTGCTTTCTCGAGCATATAGGCCCTCAGCAGAATCTGGGATTGCTCCTGCGGCGGCAGCAGCTCCCGCCTTGTGGCCATGTGTTCGTTATACGATCGCAGGAACGTACTCACCACAGAGTGCTCCCAGCACCGAGCCCACGTGGTCAGCCGCGCAGTGTCCTCCGAAGCGCTTCTTACCGCTGTGCTCGTCGCTCTTTCAAGACCCGCCTGCGCAGCATACGAAAAGGAACGTGCCATCCCGGCAACATCCTTGAGCGGTGATTGCTTCAGGCGGCGTTCGGCGAGCGCGCGTGCTGGCTCACCCTCAAAATCGAGAATCACGAAGTCACCGTTCTTCGATTTCGCGGAGCTCAATCCGGCTGGAGTGCGCAAGATTTGCCCGAGATGGTAGTCGCCATGGGTGCGGATACGCTGGCCGGCAGTCTTCAGAGCACTCATCTCACGAATCCATCCGAAGAATTCGCGGCGCCTGGAAAGAAACTCCACGGCTAGGTCCGCCACGGCGTCGTCCAACGTGGCCAGCTTTGACTTGAGCATATCCACGACTTGGAGCAGCTGAGTCTCGATGCGGCGGACATCCTGTTCCAGTTCCGCGGGGCCGAAAGTCTCCGCGCGGAACGCCTGGTCTTGTGTCGGTGTGCCCAGGGCCAGATGCATCTCGGCGGTGCGCCGGCCCAGGAGCGACGCAGCCCCAATCGCAATTTCGGCGGGTTCTCGAGCCTCTGTGTTCAGCGATTCGACCTCGAGAGACGGCGGACCCGATATTGACTCAGGCGGTGCAGCGTGTTCGACAGCCTTCAGGAACCCGCCAAGCTGATCAAGATTCCACTCCCAGCCATCTCCCTCGTTGGGCACAAAGCCCTGGAGCATCGCGGTTGTTGTCGCCTCACCGGCAGCTGGCGCAATCGCGATCTCTCCCATGAAATGGGCGATATGCTGGAATCGTGCCACCTCCGTGAGGAATCGGCCGATCTCAACATCCGGATTCTCGCCGGGCTGCAAACGCCGGAACAACTTCAGGATGAGTTGGTGCCCGTAGAGGATCGAGGTGTTCGACTGCTCGGCGGTTCCGATACGCGAGGCTTCGTGATGCAGCGGATGCAGCCCTTGTAAGAGCGACGAAGCATGCGCGTCCAGTCGGCCAGCACTTGGAACCGGATTGCCCGCCGATGGAGACTCGCGAGGCTGGATGCGTTGCGCTGCGGATGGGGCCGGTGCCGTGGACCTCGGTGGCGCTGCCGCTTCGCCCGGTTGCGCGCTGATGGGGACAGGTGCGACGGGCGCGCCTGCCACGGAAGGAAGCAAGTCGGTTGCGAGCATGGCCGTCGAGCCCGCAGGAACGCGGTTCGCGGACAATGGCAGTGTGGCGTTTCGCTCGATGAGGGCCAGCAATCTTTGGCGAGTATCCTCGAGAATCGTCGCATCGTGGATGACCGCAGCGCCGGAAGATGCGTTGAAAGTTGCGATCACGCTTGGGGGATGATACGTGGCGACCTCGGCTCCCTCGTTGCCTACGCTGATTGCTACTGGTAATTGATAAAGATCGCTCGGGCCGGAATCATAATGAATCTCCACAAACAGCAACGCTACCGGAAGTGCATGAGGAATGCCCGGGGCAGCCTGTGCCGAGTCATTGGATCGTGAGTCGGCGAGTTCGACCCAGTCGAGAACCTCTGCAGATTGAATCGTGCGCGTCTTAGCGCCGTACCATCGCTGCCGCTGAATCCACTCCGGCAGTGCCGTTGCCAACAGTGCGAAACCATGGCTGGCGAGCCAACCCGACCAGCCGTGCGTCAAGAGATCCAAATCCTCGACGCTTTCTTGCACGATGGCGTCGAGTGGCTCGACGATTGGCTCCGAAAGAACTTCAAAAACTTCCTTGGTCGGCTGCAGTTCCAGCCAGAGGAACGAATACGGCGCGAGCGTCAGCGAGTAGGGCTCTTCGGTGATCGTCGGGAACGGTACGTAGCCAAGCATCTCCACCGGCTCCATGCCGGAGAACAGGGCAAGATCGAGTGAAACAGGCTGAGCGAACCGGCTGAGGTTCGCGACGCATAGCACCGTTTCGTGCGAGCCGTCGGGCCGCTCCATGTCGCGGAGATACGCCAGCACCTTGCGATTCGCAGGATTCAGGAATGTCAAAGACCCACGCCCGAACACCTGGAAGAGTTTGCGCAGCGCAATCATGTTGCGCGTCCAGTGCAGCAGGCTCGAGGGGTCGCTTTGCTGCGCTTCCACATTTACCACCTGGTATCCGTAGATCGGATCCATGATGACCGGGAAGTAAAGCCGCGCGGGGTCGCAGCGTGAGAAGCCTGCATTGCGATCCGAGGTCCATTGCATGGGCGTGCGCACGCCGTTGCGGTCACCAAGATAGATGTTGTCGCCCATGCCAATCTCATCGCCGTAGTAGAGAATTGGCGTACCGGGGAAGCTGAGCAGGATCGAATTCAGCAACTCGATTCTGCGCCGATTGTTGTCCACCAGGGGCGCGAGCCTGCGCCGGATGCCCACGTTGACACGCATCCGCGGGTCAGACGAATACGCGAAATACATGTAATCGCGTTCGTCTGCAGTCACCATCTCGAGAGTGAGCTCGTCGTGGTTGCGTAAGAACAATCCCCACTGGCAGCTGTCGGGAATCGGGGGCGTCTGCGCCATGATGTCGGTAATCGGCAGCCGATCCTCCTGCCGGAGCGCCATGTAAATGCGTGGCATCAGTGGAAAATGGAACGCCATGTGGCATTCGTCGCCATCGCCAAAATAGGGGCGCACGTCGGCCGGCCACTGATTTGCTTCGGCCAGCACAAGCCGGTTGGCATAGCCCTCGTCGATGGCCGCGCGAATCTCCTTGATGATCGCGTGCGTCTCCGGCAGGTTCTCGCAGTTGGTCCCGTCGCGTTCGCACAGATACGGGATCGCGTCCATACGCAACGCGTCGACACCCATATCGAGCCAAAAGCGCATCGCCTTCAGCACTTCCTCGATGACCAGGGGATTATCGAAGTTGAGGTCGGGCTGATGCGAGAAGAACCGGTGCCAGTAGTACGCTTTCGCGGTCTCGTCCCACGTCCAATTCGACTT
>CAZPEZ010000034.1:0-41875 GCA_964585715.1 uncultured Occallatibacter sp. | reverse complement strand
AACCAATCGCGTGCCTGCTTTACGATCTCCTGATCCGAGTTTCGTAACGACCTCGGTAGTGGCGCGCGTGCTTGGAGAAGCGCACCGAGAAGACATCCGCAAGTCTCTGGACTGGCTCCTCGGCGGAATGAGTGGCGCAGCGCCCGCAGCGGTCGTGAAGCATTACTGAGCTCAAAATGCCCACGGAGGGATTGTTCACTTGTCCTCAGAGCTTGGCGCCAGGCCACGCCCTGCATAAAACTCCCCAAAATAAGGTGAACCTAAAGGCACACGGTTTTCACCGCGACCGCCCCTCGGTCCCTAGTCCCTCAGTCCCAGTCTCACTGCGGCTTCGGCTCCGCCCGGTCCTGGCCCCGCTCGTCCTTGTGCAGGTCGAAATACTCCGTCTGCTCCTTCAACATCTGCGCCGCCTGATCGGCGAGATCCTTCTCGCTCTCGATCGCCTCTTTGCGCGACAGATCGAACCCTGGCTCCGTCGGGAGAGCGTTCAACACATCGAGCCACTGCTTGGTCGCGTCGGTCAGCTCTTTCAGCGACTTGCGCATGTCGGCCTTGCGTTCGCCATACTGGTCCAGGTTCGCCCCCAACTCATCCATCAGGGCGGTCAGGTCCTGCAGCTCATCGTCTATCCGCTTGGACCGAGCGCCTGAATGAATGCGCGGCGTCAGACCCTTGATCGTCTCAACATGTGCGCCGACAAATTGTGCGTAGAGCTTGATGCGTGCATCCGGATCGATCCCCGCTTCGCGAATCTTGTCGACTTGCGCCTCGGTCAGCGGCTGGCGATGCTCCTTTTGCGCAATCGCCGGCGCGGCCAGCGCCAGCAACACGCATCCCTCCAGCAACAGGCTTTGTTTACCCATGGCTTCTCCCTGAAGCACATCTTACGCGTGCAGAAACCGCCTGTTTTGAAAGGGAAGGGGGTTCGGACGATGCGATGGGGTTACTTCTTGAAGACCTGCAACATCGCCTCGTTCTCGGCCTGATTAACCTGTGCGAGGGTCTGTTCCACCAGGGGCCGGTCTTCATAGCTGCTCGAATGCAGCATCTCGGTCAGACGAAACGCCGTGTGCCGCAGCAGGATCTCAGCGTTCTTCAAACGCTTGTTGTCATCGGATACGGATAGATGCACGTGGTGCGCCAGCTGTTGAACCCGCTTGAGGAGATCGCTTGCCTTGTCGACGTTCCCGGCAGCGTATTGACGCAAGCTGAACTCCGTCATCTGGTGAATCAGCTCGGCATAGAGGAAGCACTGATCTCTGGGCTGTGCGTCGGGAATCCTGGCTTCAAGCGCAGCAATGCTGTCCTGATCGGCCACTTTGTCGTCAGGAGTATAGGCGCGTGCCTGCAGTGTCAATGCTGGTAGAAGTACGAGGACCGCTAACGAAACCCGGACGCGCATGAGGGAACCTCCATTGGTTCACAACCGGACGGCTTGGCCTCGGCCGCCCTTCCCCACGCCGTAACAATAGGAGCAATTCGGGAGGACTTGCAAGTGCAAATGTGCTCACATCCCGTTACTACCTGGTCGCCGCGACGTTCTATTTAAGAGAAACTTGTGGATATCCTTCCTGAAATACTGGACCCAATCACTTCTTCTTTTCAAGCAAGAGCAATCGCTGCCTCGCTTGCCATTCCTGATCTGGGAACTTCCCCGCCGACGATTCCAGAAAGTGGTGATAGTACTCAGCGGCTCGTTCTTTGTCGTGAATCGTATCGTACGATGTCGCCCAAAGGAAGTAAGTCGATGGCACTTCGGGAAGAAACTTTGACCGCATCGTAAGCGCGTGCAGCGCGACAGCGGGTTGTCCGGTCTTTGAGGCCGCAAACGCCAGGCCGCTCCACCCATCGCCCCCCGCGGGATCGAGCCGGGTGGCCTTGTCGAAGACCGCAAAGGCTCCAGGATACTTGAGTTGCCGGATCAGGTTTTGGCCATGCGCGATGAGCAACTCGGGATCTTCCGGATTTTTGCTGAGAAGGCTCACGTACAGCTTGTCCGAGCTCGCCGGATCGCCGGCATCTGCGTCCACCTCGGCAAGCATCCTCGTGATCGTCGCATCCTCGGGGTGCGCGCTGTGCAGGTTTTCGAGCAGCGGCAGCGCTTCGGCCTTGTCCTGCGCGGCCAACACCATGGCCAACTGGGCGCTCAGCACCGGATCGTTGGGCGACTTCAACAGCGCGGCACGAAGGAATGTCTCCGCTTCTGCATACTGCTTGTCTGCGATCAGCAGGTGAGCCAGGCCGGCGTTGGCCTCTGCGGATGTCGGGTCCTTCGCCAGCACCCGCCGGTACGCCGCCTCCGCGGCATCGTTCTGACCTGAGACTTCGGCAAGCTGAGCCGCAAGCAATGTGTCGGCCGGCGTTTCAGGGCTCAGCTTGAGCGCCTCCAACAATTCCTCGGAACTCCGAAGTGCATCTCCCGCCTGTCCCGGCCCTGGCTTGTCGATTCTCGCGAGTGCCCGCCAGGCGCGCGCCTTCAGTGCGGGCCCGGCTGCGCCAGGGTCGAGTTTTGTCGCCGTCTCCAGCTCGGGCCGGGCTTGCTCCAACTTGTCTTGTCGAGCGAGTAACAGTCCCAGCGATAGGTGCGCCTCACAGGATTGTGGATTCGCCTCTGTGGCCCGCCGATAAAGTCCGACCGCATCGTCCAGGCGGTTCTGTGCGTCCGCCACGTAACCCGCATCGAATAGCGCGCGTGCATCCCCCGGATGCGTCGCCAGCCATGTGTCCAGTTTGGTCTCTGCTGTCTTCCATTCCGCTTTCACGATGGCTGACTCGGCGTCGGCAACCTGCGTTGACGGCCCTTGGCCGGCTGCATCTCCCACCGGTGCGTGCGCCGACGGGACAGTCTCTCCAGCCGACGAGCTCGTGCTCTGCGCGAAACAGCTCAGACCCACAGCGAAGGCAAATCCAAACACAAGCGAAACAGCAGATCGAACCACAAACAACCTCATCTCCATTCTATTCTTTGACGTATCTGCTCGGTACTGCGTTCGTGGGTTCGCGAAACCTGGCGCAATGCGTGCTCATCTAACGAATGGGGCCGGTGTGGCTGAGTCAATTTCAAATCGCTCCGGCGAATCAGCTCAGAACCTGTGGGGTCGCGAACCAGCGAGCACGCAAGAGAGCGGAGTATTGGGTCTCCCTGAAAGCCGATGATTTCAGAGATGTTTTGGGACCTCGACCGAACAGTAACGAATTTAATGGTGACTAAACGGGCAGAGACTTTGGCGCAAAGTAACTTCTTTTTTTAACGAATTGGGGAATGGAAATGCACATCGCTTTTCGTTAACCTAATTGTCAGATAAGGGGCGAGCGGCGTGAGTGCTTCTGCCCGAAGAGAGAACTCAGAACTGCGGCTCGCTCGTCAAACATCCGTGCAGCGCCGCACACAACTCTTTCCCTTCTGGGCCCATCAACCATGAGAGGGACTTTTATCGAGCGCGGCATCGTCCCGCTCTTTGGTTGCCAATCCAGTTTTGATGAGACAGGTGAAACCATGAACTCCCCAATGCTGCAGCATATTCCCCTCAAATCGGCTTTCCTTTGCCAGGATTGTGATTGCGTTGGAAATTCGGCGACACGCTGCCCGGCCTGCGCATCGAATGCATTGATGAATCTGGCTGCGGTACTGAACCGTAACGAAGTCGAAGCGGAAGTCGCGATGAACAGCTTCGCGTTTGCGGTTCCTCGAACGACAGCGGCACTCGCAGCTTAGAGCGGTCAAGAACTCAACTCATAGGTTCCGGCACGCGGGCTTTGCGCGTCCGCGAGGACGTGTGCGTCCTCCGCCAGCGTCCGAGGTCGGATCCCTGACCTCGCGGAATCCGAGTGCCCGACCCGCTGGCTTGCCTGTAATGTCTCCCGCCTATAATGAACAGTGGAGGACTGTGCTCTGTGTCTCCCTGAGACACCAGTAGCACGGCGGTCCTACTTTCTTTCGGTGTTTTCCCGTTGACTTTGAACGATGCGATCGTCATCCGCGGTGCGCGGACCCACAATCTGAAGAACATCTCCTGCGAAATCCCCCATGGAAAGTTGACCGTTGTCAGCGGCGTGTCGGGATCGGGCAAGTCCTCGCTCGCCTTCGACACGATCTACGCCGAGGGGCAACGGCGCTACGTCGAGTCCCTCTCGGCCTACGCTCGCCAATTCCTGGAACGCATTGAGAAGCCGGATGTCGATGAGATTGAGGGTCTCGCCCCTGCTATTGCCATCAAACAGAAGAACACAACGCGCAATCCTCGTTCCACCGTCGCCACAGCAACAGAGATCTACGATTACCTCCGCCTGCTCTACGCGCGCTGCGGCGAAGTCCACTGCGTCCACTGCGACGGCGTCGTGAAGCGCGATTCCATGGACGAGGTCGCTGCCGCAATCCTCGCGTTGGGCGAAGGCACGCGCCTCAACGCGCTGTTCCCGGTCCGGCATGAAGAGCCTTCCGCCGAACCCAGAAAACCGGGGAAGCGGACCGCGAAGTCCACATCGAAGTCGAGCGGAAAGGCGGCGGCGAAGACCCCCGTCGAGCAGATCGGCGAAGCCATGAAAGCCCGCCTTACCCAGCTGCGCAGTGCCGGGTTCAATCGTCTCTACCAGAACGGTCAGATCTTCGAGTTTTCTACTCCGGAGTCGCTGCTCGACATCGACTTCGATGAGCCCGTCTTCGTACTCGTCGATCGTATCGTAGTCAGTAGTGAGAATCGCTCCCGCATCGTCGACGCCGCCGAGACCGCGTATCGCGAATCGGGCGAAGTCTTCTTCGAAGAGGTTCCCCGCGACGACTCCGCACGCAAGCAGCATCGTTTCTCAGGCGAGTATCGTTGTACCAGCTGCCATCGCCCCGGCCGTGAGCCCGAACCACGCCTCTTTAGTTTCAACAACCCCTTTGGCGCATGCCCGCGCTGCCAGGGCTTCGGCAACACCGTCGACTACGACTTGAACCTTGTCATTCCGGACAAGAGCCTGAGCTTGAATGACGGCGCAATCGATCCCTGGAACCGCCCAAAGTATCGCTCCTGGTTTACGGATCTGAAGAAGCAGGCTGCCGAGCTGCGTATTCCCCTCGACAAGCCCTGGCGCGAGCTTTCCAACGAAGCCCGCGAAATCGTGCTGCGCGGAAAGGGAAGCTTCGTCGGAGTGCACGGCTTCTTCGCGCAGATGGAACGCAAGAAGTACAAGCTGCACGTGCGCGTGATGCTCAGCAAATACCGTGGCTATGCCGAGTGTCCCGATTGCCGTGGACAGCGTCTCCGCGCCGAAGCCCGTGCTGTCCGTATCGACAGCCTCAACATCTGCCAGGCCTCTGCGCTCACAATCGCCAAAGCGAAAGACTTCTTCGCGGGACTCAAGCTCTCGCCGATGCAGGAGGAGATTGCCGGTTCGATCCTCGAGGAGGTCCGCCAACGTCTTACGTTTCTTGACGCCGTGGGCCTCGAATACCTGACCCTCGATCGGCTTGCCTCTACACTCTCCGGCGGCGAAGCACAGCGGATCCAACTCGCGACTTCGCTCGGGTCGCGGCTGGTCGGCGCGCTCTACGTCCTCGACGAACCCTCGATCGGCCTGCACACGCGCGATACCGATCGCCTGATCCACATCCTCAAAGACCTGCGCGATCTCGGCAACACCATCGTTGTCGTCGAGCACGATCCAGACGTGCTCCGTGCTGCAGATCATCTTCTCGATTTGGGACCAGGGGCTGGCGAGCTCGGCGGTAAGGTCCTTGCCGAGGGCGTGCTTGCCGAGATCGAGGCCAACCCAAACTCGCTCACCGGCAAATATCTCTCTGGCAAGATCAACATTCCGGTGCCCACGCGCCGACGGTCCCCGGGCCGTGAACGTCTCGTGCTCAAGGGTGCCGAGGCCAACAATCTTCACGGACTCAACGTCGAGATTCCCCTGGGCATGTTGGTCGCTGTCACCGGGGTTTCCGGCTCCGGCAAGTCAACCCTCGTTCACCAGGTTCTCTTCCGCGCCGTTGCTCGAGCCTTGGGCCAAACCGACGGGAGCGACCCCTCCGGCGTGTTCAAGTCTCTTTCCGGCGTGGAGCGTCTCAACGACGTTGTTCTCGTCGATCAGACGCCCATCGGCCGTACTCCGCGCTCGAATCCCATTACTTATATCAAGGGCTTCGATCTCATCCGCGAGCTCTTCGCAGCGCAGCCCGATGCGAAACGTCTTTCCCTCACGCCTGGCCACTTCTCATTCAACGTGCCTGGCGGTCGCTGTAATACCTGCGAAGGAGACGGCACAGTCACTGTCGAGATGCAGTTTCTGGCCGATGTTGAGTTGCTTTGCGAAGACTGCAATGGCACCCGCTACCAGACCAAGATCCTTGAGGTGCACTACAAGGGCAAGAACATCCACGAAGTGCTGCAAATGACCGTGAAGGAGGCGTTGCGTTTCTTTGCCGGGCAGATGCGCCTGCTCGAGAAACTAGCCGTCCTCGACGAGGTGGGTCTCGGCTATTTGCGCCTCGGCCAGTCGGCGACGACCCTCTCCGGGGGCGAAGCGCAACGCGTCAAACTCGCGGCGCATCTGGCACAGGTGCGCACGGCCAATGCAAGCGCCAAGCCTTCGCAGGCCAGCCGCGTGCTCTACATCCTGGATGAGCCAACAACCGGTCTCCACTTTGACGATGTTTCGAAGCTCCTCACGGCATTTCGGAAGCTGATCGATGGGGGCGGGTCGCTCGTCGTCATCGAACACAACCTCGACGTGATCAAGAGCGCCGATTGGGTTATCGATCTTGGGCCCGAGGGCGGCGAGGGTGGCGGCAAAATCGTTGCTGAAGGAACACCTGAAGAAATTGCCGGCAACCTGCACTCGCACACCGGCCATTGGCTGGCCAGGGTCCTATAGCGTCTCCGGCTTCCCGTCCACCAGGCGTCGGATCCCTAGCGGATTGCCATCCTGCAGCTCTGCTGGCAACAGCGCCTGCGGGAATCCCTGAAAGCACACTGGCCGGGCAAATCTGTAAATTGCCAGGCTTCCCACAGACGTGAATCGAGAATCCGAAGACGAAGGGTATGGTCCGCCGTGCACCATCGCGTGGCACACTTCGACGCCGGTAGGGAAGCCGTTGAAGATCAGCCGCCCGGCCTTCTGCTCGAGGATTTGAACCAGCTCGCGGTTGGTCGCAAGGTCGTCCTCATCGCCGAAGATGGTGGCCGTCAGATGCCCATCAAGCGCCCGTGCGGCTTTGAGGTAGTCCTGTGTTCCGTCGCAGCGCACCAGCAGGGTATCCGGTCCAAAGATCTCGTCTGCTAGCTCAGGCTCGGCCACGAACTCATCGAGCTTCGCGGTAAACAACTGCGCATTAACGCGGCAACAATGCTCGGGATTCGATCGAGCCGCTGTCGCCTCGACCTCCACCTTGGTCGCTCGCTCCTGCGTCGCCCGACCGTACTCGCGTGCGATTCCCGGAGTCAGCATTGTGTAGGGCTGGGCTTCATCGACCAGTTTGCCGAGCTCCTCCACAAAAGCTGTTGCCTCCGCGGACTTCGGATACAGAACTACACCCGGCTTGGTGCAGAATTGCCCGGCGCCCAGGGTGAACGAACCAAACAGTCCAGCCGCCAACGCTCCGGGCCCCTTGCGCAGGGCGCCCGGCAGCACGAATACCGGGTTGCCGCTGGACATCTCGGTGAAGCAGGGGATGGGATCGGGCCGTGTCGCGGCCAGATCCATCAGCGCACGCCCGGCGCGCAACGAGCCCGTAAACGCAACCGCCTTTACAAGCGGATTCTTCACCAATGCCGTCCCAGCCTCAATTCCAGCGTCGAAGACCAGCGAGAAGACACCCGGGCTCAGTCCCTCAGCCGCGATCGCGTCAGCGATGATCGTGCCCACGATTTCGCTCGTCCCGGGATGTGCTGGATGTGCTTTCACGATGACCGGACATCCCGCGGCCAGCGCCGATGCCGAATCGCCGCCGGCCACTGAGAACGCCAGAGGGAAATTACTTGCCCCGAAAACGACTACGGGGCCCAGCGGCCGCAACATGGAACGCAGATCGGGTCTCGCCAGCGGCTGTCGATCCGGTAATGGCTTGTCGATCCGTGCATTCACCCACGAACCCTCTTCCACTACTCCTGCAAACAACCGCAGCTGGCCTGATGTCCGTCCCACCTCACCTGCCAGTCGAGGAATAGGCAGTGCCGTTTCCAGATGAGCTCGCTCCGCCAGCTCGTCTTTGGCCGCATCAAGCCCATCGGCGATCCTGCGCAGGAATGCCGCCTTGGCTTTCCCGCTGGCTTGCGCGTAACTCGCAAACGCTTCGGACGCAAGTTCGAGGGCCGTCTCGACTTCAGAAGGCGTGGCCGAGCAGAAGATCGGGGCCAGTTTCGAGCTGTCCGAAGGGTCGATTGCCTGGAAGCACCCGCCGTCTCCTGTGCTTCGCTTGTCACCCAGAAGTGATTTGCCTAAAAGTTCCATAGTCAATCTGAATTATGCCGCACCCCGTTGCGCCCGATGTTTCGCGTCGATTCGGCCAATTGTCGTTCACAGCCGTGTCGAACTACTCGGCGACAACTGGATTTGTCAGTGATCCGATCCCCTCCACAGTCACCGTCACCGCTTCGCCCGGCTTGAGCCAGCGCTTTGGCGTCCGGCCAAGGCCTACTCCCGGCGGGGTTCCGGTCGAGATCACATCGCCCGGCAGCAACGGGGTGATCGAGGACAGATGTTCGATCAGCTCCGGAATCCCAAAGACCAGTTCGCGCGTGTTCGAATTCTGCAAAACCTCACCATCAATCGAAAGACCGATCGCCAGCTGATGCGGATCGTCGATCGCATCCGCGGTCACGATGGCCGGTCCCATCGGGCAGAATGTGGGAAAGCTCTTGCTCATCGACCACTGCGATGTCGCGAACTGCACATCGCGCGCGCTCACATCGTTCACGATCGTGTAGCCGTAGACGTGGTCCTGCCACGCCGCCGCCGGAATTCTGTAGCCGCCCTTGCCGATGACGAACGCGAACTCGGCCTCGTAGTCGGGCTGCGTTGAGTTCTTCGGCAACACGATGTGCTCGCCCGGTCCGACGATCGAACTCGTCAGCTTGAAGAAGACCACAGGAACCTTGGGAACTTCCATCCCCGACTCCTTTGCATGATCGCGATAGTTCAGGCCAATGGCAAAGACCCGTGGAGGATTCGAGATCGGCGCATGCATGCGCACGTCGTTGAGCCGGTATGTGGGGTAAGCGCCGGGCCGATCCACCGAACGAACGCCGGTTGCGATTACAGCGAGCGTATCGGCATATCCCGCGGCGCTCAGATCGGCGATCAGGTTGCCCTCCTCCAGCAAGGCGCCGGGACGAACCTTGCGATCCGCGGCAGAAAACGACACAAGCTTCATGTGGCCCTCCAGGGCAACTTGGAAAAGAGACAGATTACGCCGCCGTCCACCCGCCATCGATGGTGAACACAGACCCCGAGATAAACGCAGCCTCGTCCGAAGCGAGATACCGTGCCATCGACGCAATCTCCTCCGGCTGACCAAGACGGCCCACCGGCTGGCGCGCCCGCAACTGCGCACGCGTCTCCTCTTTGTTGTCCTTGTGGAATTTCTCGAGATAGCCCTCTACAAACGGCGTTTCCACTGTCCCTGGGCAAATCACGTTCGCCCGCAGCGCCTTGGGATACTCGACTGCCAGTTGGCGTGTCATCGCGATCACCGCGCCCTTCGTCGTGCAGTAGGCGAAGCGTTGCTTGATGCCGACCATGCCCGCGACCGAGCCAATGTTGACGATTGCACCCACATGGGTTGTCCGCGCCTCGGCTGCCAGCAGCAGCGGCAAAAAAGCCCGCGTTACCAGATAGACGGACCGCACATTGACGTTGAGCAGACGATCGAAATCTGCAGTCTCGGTCGTCTCAATCGATCCCACATGGCCGATCCCCGCGTTGTTGACCAGAAGGTCGAGCCGCTTCACGCGCTCCACTGCCGCCACGATCGAACCGGGGTCAGTCACATCGAGGTGAATCGCTGACGCCGACCCGACAGATGCCGCCAAGGCCTCTGCGGCGGGCAGGTTGATGTCCGCGATCCAGACAAACGCTCCAGCGCGAACAAACTCCTTGACCGTCGCCTCACCGATTCCGCTCGCCCCACCCGTCACCAGAGCGAATCGGCCATCCAGACGAAACGGGGACTGTGCGTCCAACGAACTCTTCTCACCACTCATGCAAACTGTATTCCTCTGCGATCGATCTCACGCTGCGCCTCTTCCAGAATAATCGCCGTCGGGTCCGTCGTGGCGAGGGCTCGCGTCACGACGCTATCGATGACACTGGCGAATGCGGCCATCTGCGGACCCACCGGCAACTGCCGCGCGCCGAGCGATATCTCTTCAATCTTCGTGTAGGCAGGAATCCGCGCCTGCAATCCTCGATCGCGCCACGTCGATAGTCGCACGCCGACCGTGCCGTCCTTCGTTCTGCCCAGATCGAGTTCCGGCGTTGCCAGAAACTGCAGAAACTCCCATGCAAGCTCTTTCTGCTTCGATCCAGAACCCATGGCCATCGCCCAGAACACCGAGAGGGAAACATGCCTGCTTCCCCCATCTGCGGGAATCGGCGCAATCGCTACTTTGCCCGCCAACGCGGAACCTGCTCGCTCCGAACGTGCCGCAAATCCGAACCAGTTCACCATCATTGCGACCTCACCCGCCAGAAAGACATCGCCGGATTGGGTCGAGTCCAGCTGCGGCGACTGCGGATGACAGATGGATGGATCGCGCACGACCCGCCGATAAAACTCCAGCCCTCGTGTTGCCTCGCTCGAATTCACATGGGCACTGCCCGCCCCATCCAAAAGCTCGCCACCACGGCTCCACACCTGCAGCGCGAAATCGTAGAGCGTATTGTGCCCGTCGGGAAACGCAGCGAAGACGGTTCCGAAGCGACCTTTCGCCGGATCGGTGAGAAAACGCGCCGTCTCTTCAAACTGCTCCCACGTTGTCGGGGGTGCCAGTTCGCGCCCGAGCCCTTCGCGATGCTCGGCCCCCAATCGAGAATCCTCAAACAGATCCTTGCGGTAGACAAGGCATTCCGGTCCGTCATGCCACGGCAACGACGACAGTTTCCCGTCGATCACCAGTGGCCGAACCAGCGAAGCAGCCCAGCCCACGGGCCAATCGAGAATCGGTGCGCGTTGCTGCCAAAGATGCAAATCCTCCAGTGAGCCGGTGGCCACACCTTCGGCCAGCCAGTCTGTCACCAGCAAGGCAAGATCGAAGCGTCCCTCGCGGAGGCCACCATCTCTGAGCGCCGACTCATACAACTCGTGAATGCCAACCGAGACCAGCTCGACGGCAACGCCCGGATGGTTTGCCTCGAAGAGTTGCGCTTCTTCTGCGAGGGCGCTCTCAAAGTCGCCGTAGCTGCGGTGTGCCATGCGAAGCGTTCTCATTCGTCCTGTCCAAGCTCTATGTGCGCGGCCGATTCTGGGAGGCGCGAAAATCGACGAAGATCTTCAAGTAAGCCTGAGCCGATTCGGAAATTGTCTCCGGATGCCCCGCATCCACTGCCGCCAGGTTCACCAGATCGCTCCCAATGCCCAAAGCGCGCGCCCCTGCGCTCAGAAAGCTCTCCGCCGTTTGCAGTGTCACACCGCCTGTGGGGATCAGCTTCAAATGCGGAAATGGCGCCAGCAGCGCCTTCAGATAGCTCGCACCGCCCACGGCCGAGCAGGGAAAGATCTTCACGTAGTCTGCACCCGCATCCCATGCAGTGATCGCTTCGGTCGGTGTCAGTGCTCCGGGGATGGAAACCTTGCCCAGCTTCTTTGTTGTCTCGATGACGGCAGGGTGCAGGCTGGGACTCACCACGAACTCCGCACCCGCCTCGATTGTTGCCGCGGCTTGGGCGGCAGTGGTCACCGTACCTGCGCCCAGCAGCAATTCCTCGCCATACTCCTTCCGAAGCTCCCTCAGCAGTTCGACTGCGCCAGGAACCGTCATCGTCACTTCGACCACGGTCACGCCTCCGGCCATCATGGCCTCAACGACGGCGCGTCCCTGTGCGGCGGATTTGGCCCGCAGCACGGGGATCAGGCCAACCCTCTCCAAAGTCTCCTGCGTCTGCTTCGACATAGGTTCCTTCATCGCGCAATACGCGCCGCGCCACCCTTCATCACATGTTCGACCTCTGCCAGGGTCACCATGCTGGTGTCTCCGGGTGTCGTCATCGCCAGGGCGCCGTGGGCAACTCCGCAACGGACCGCCCAATCGATTGGCTTGCCTGCCAGGAGTCCGTAAATCAGCCCTGACGCAAAACTGTCGCCGCCCCCAACTCGATCCAGGATGTCAATGTCGGTTTGCGGCACATGCACGATCTTGTCCTCATAGAGCGCAATCGCGCCCCAACCGTTGCGGCTTGCAGAGTGCGCCGTCCGCAGGGTGCTCGCGATCAGCTTCAGATTCGGATACGCTGCCGCCACCTCCCGCAACATCTCCTCGTAGCCGGCAATCGGCAGTTCAGCAAAGTCTTCACTCACGCCTTTGATCTTCACACCGAGCATCGCCGTGAAGTCCTCTTCGTTGCCCAGCAGCAAGTCCACCTTGCGCACGAGCTCGCGATTCACTTCCTGTGCTTCGGCTTTGCCTCCGATTGATCGCCAAAGGGAGTCGCGATAGTTCAGATCGTAGGAAACCGGCGTTCCGTACTTCCTCGCGACATCCATCGCCTCCGCCGCAACCAGAGCGGTCGACTCTGACAGCGCCGCGAATATGCCTCCGGTGTGGAACCACCGCGAGCCGCGTTGCGCGCCAAAGATCGACCCCCAGTCAAAGTCGCCGGGTTTTACCTGGCTGATGGCCGTGTGCCCTCGATCGGAGCAGCCGGCAGCAGCGCGAACGCCGAATCCGCGCTCAGTAAAGTTCAGGCCATTGCGTACCGTCCGGCCGACACCGTCAAACGGAACCCACCGGAGCAAGGAGGTGTCCACGCCACCCTGCAAGATGCAATCTTCCACAAGGCGTCCCACCTGGTTATCGGCCAGAGCCGTGGCAATCACGCTTCGCAGACCGAAGCATCGCCTCAGCCCGCGTGCCACGTTATATTCGCCGCCGCCCTCCCACACCTGAAACTGGCGCGTGGTGTGGGTGCGTCCTTCGCCCGGATCAAGGCGAAGCATCACTTCGCCGAGGCTGATGCAGTCCCATTGCCGCGTGTCTTTGGGAGTCAGGATTGAGTCCATATATGCAGGTCGAATCGTCCAAAGACACTGTATCGCATCGACACCGGCCCCCAGCGCGGTCCGGAGGAACGGCTTGCCGCGCACCGAGACGAAAAGCGCGGCCCTGGTGGTAGAGTTTTGAAGCGGACCTGCAGGCAACGCAAATGCGCCTGTATCGGACGGCGACTATTGGACCCAATTTCACAGGGAAGAACGCATGACCCAGAATCTCTTCGATCTGACGGGAAGAGTTGCAGTCGTAACCGGAGGAACGACCGGGCTCGGATACGCCATCTCTCTCGGACTGGCCGGCGCCGGTGCCGACGTAATTCCGACTTCGCGGCGAACCGAGCAGGTTGCAAGAGTAGCCGCAGAGATCCAGGCGCTCGGACGCCGTTCCCTGCATGCGACGAGCGATGTGCAGAGCAGGGAGTCGGTGCAGGCACTCCACGACTTGGTTCTGAAGGCTTTCGGCAAGATCGATATTCTGGTCAATGCTGCCGGCGTCACGGCGAAGGCGGCAACGCTGGAAGAAGACGAAGCCGAGTGGACGCGCGTCATCGATACCAATCTGACGGGTACTTTGCGCACCTGCCAGATCTTCGGCTCCACCATGGTGCGCGCGGGCTACGGTCGCATCGTCAACATCGCCTCGCTCACCTCCTTTGTTGCGTTCTATCGAGTCGCAGCTTATGCGGCGAGCAAAGCCGCAGTCGCTTCGCTTACCAAGTCGCTCGCGGTTGAACTTGCCCGGTCCGGCGTGTGTGTCAATGCGATTGCTCCAGGAGTCTTCCCAACCCCTTTGAACGCCTCGCTCATCCAGGGCACGCCCCGAGGCGAAGAACTGCTGCTTCGTACGCCGATGCGGCGTTTCGGAGAGGCCCGGGAAGTTACGGGTGCAGCAATCTTCCTGGCATCGGAAGCGGCCTCGTTTATCACTGGAGAAATCCTCGCCGTCGACGGCGGATTTCTCGCCAGCGGAGTGAACCAGTAACCCGGACGCCATGAGAATTGACAAGGCCTACGTCAACATCACTTCGCCGGGACGAAACTTCGTTACGCTGAAAGTCGAGACCGACGAGGGCATCTACGGTCTAGGCGATGCCACCCTCAACGGCCGCGAACTCGCCGTCGCCAGTTATCTCACCGATCACATCATCCCCTGCCTGATCGGCCGCGATCCTTTCCAGACCGAGGACATCTGGCAATACCTCTATCGCGGCCCGTACTGGCGTCGCGGTCCTGTCACCATGGCCGCCATCGGCGCCATCGACGTTGCACTCTGGGACATCAAAGGCAAAGCTCTCAACACCCCGGTCTATAACCTGCTCGGCGGCAAGAGCCGCGAGGGCCTTCTGGTCTACGCACACGCTAACGGCAAAGACATCGATCACGCTCTGGAAGATGTAGCCCTCCACAAGGAGATGGGCTACAGAGCCATTCGCGTGCAAAGCGGCATTCCCGGCCTCTCCAGCACCTACGGCGTGACTAAAACTCCAGGCCGTTACGAGCCGGCTGAGCGCGGTTTACCCCAGGAATACGAGTGGGCCAGCGAACCCTACCTACGCCATGTGCCGAAGCTCTTTGCCAAGGTCCGCGAGACCTTCGGCGAGGAGCTTCATCTTCTCCACGACTGCCATCATCGCCTCACTCCCATTGAAGCTGGGCGTCTGGGGAAAGAGCTCGAACCCTTCCATCTGTTCTGGATCGAAGATCCCACGCCTGCCGAATTGCAGGAAGGGTTCAAGGTCATTCGTGAACACACCAGGACGCCGCTCGCCGTCGGTGAGGTCTTCAATTCCATCTGGGATGCGCACGATCTGATTCGGAATCAGTGGGTCGACTACATTCGGATGACGATCGTCCACGCCGGCGGCATCACTCATCTGAAGAAGGTCGCCGACTTCGCCTCTCTCTACCATGTGCGCACAGGCTGCCACGGAGCGACCGACCTTTCCCCGGTCTGCATGGCCGCAGCCCTCCACTTCGGCACGGCTATCCACAACTTCGGCATCCAGGAACACATGCCGCATACCGATGAGACCGACGCGGTCTTTCCCCACCACTACTTCTTCAAAAACGGATTCATGTATCCAGGCGATGGCCCCGGGCTGGGCGTTGATCTCGACGAGAAGCGAGCCGCGCAATACCCCTATCAGCGCGCCTACCTGCCCGTGAATCGCAAACTCGATGGTACGTTGACAGATTGGTAGACGATGCCCAGCCCCACCGTGGAACCCGCACATCAGCATGAGCCCGCGCTTCCGGGGCGCTGGACGATCTGCTCCATGCTCTTTGTGGCAACCACGATCAACTACATGGATCGTCAGGTCCTCTCGATTCTGAAGCCTGCACTGGCTGGCAGCGTCATCCACTTGCAGCCGCTTTTGCCAGGCTGGCCCACTGTCGAGTCGTCGATCCGCCTCACCGACATTCAGTACGGCAACATCCTCGCCGCATTTCAGATCGCCTATGCACTGGGCGTTATCTTCGCCGGCCGCCTTGTCGACAGGATGGGATGCCGGGCCGGCTATCCCATCGTTACCGGCCTGTGGAGTCTCGCAGCCATGGGCCACGCATTGGTGAATTCGGTTCTCGGTTTCTCGATTGCCCGCTTCCTGCTCGGCCTGGGAGAGAGCGGCAACTTCCCGGCCGCCATCAAAGCAACCGCTGAGTGGTTTCCCCCACGCGAGCGAGCCCTGGCTACCGGTATCTTCAACTCGGGCGCGGGCGTGGGCGCCATTCTTGCTCCCTTGGCGGTGCCCTGGGTGGCGCTGCACTTCGGCTGGCGTGCCTCCTTCTTGATTACCGGCCTCTTCAGCGCGATTTGGATCGTCTGGTGGTCCATTCGTTATCGCACCCCGCAACAGGCTCACCCGGCCTCTGCAAAACCTGAATCGCCAAGCGAATCCCCGCAAACAGTGGCCTGGTGGCACCTTCTTCGCTACCGGCAAACCTGGGGATTCATGATCGGCAAGTTCCTCACGGATCCCGTCTGGTGGTTCTTCCTCTTCTGGCTGCCCCAATACTTCAATTCGCGCTTCAAGCTCGACCTGTCCCACATCGGTCTGCCGCTGGTCATCGTGTATGTCATTTCCATGTTCGGCAGCGTCTTCGGCGGATGGTTGCCGCGCGGTTACTCGAATCTTGGAATGGCGCTGCGGCCTGCGCGCCTGGCCGCCATGCTTACCTGTGCCTGCCTGGTGGTGCCGATCGTGGTGGCCGGCAGCATTCAATCCATCTGGCTGGCGATCGGCCTGCTGAGTGTTGCCGCCGCTGCTCACCAGGGCTGGTCCGCCAATATCTTCACCACTTCGTCCGACATGTTTCCATCGCGCCATGTCGGTACCGTGGTCAGCTTCGGCCAGGTTGCCGGTGCCGTGGGCGGGGCGATCTTTCAGCCCGTTGCCGGCCACATTCTCGAACTGACACACAGCTTTGTGCCGCTCTTCCTCTATTCTGGATTCGCTTATCTTCTCGCCTTGCTGCTGCTGCGCATTCTGGCTCGCGGACTGCAGCCAGCCGTCGCCGCCGATTGAAAAAATAGAATGGATGCCGGAGCAAAGCAGGGCTGAACACAGGGAACCTATGACACAGACACGCAAACTACGCATGGGAATGGTCGGCGGAGGCCCCGGAGCCTTCATCGGCCCGGTTCATCGCATCGCTGCCGAACTGGATGGCGACATCGAGCTCGTTGCCGGTGCATTTTCACAGTCGCCTGAGAAGTCCCGGGCGGCTGGGGAGTCCTACAAGCTTGATCCCAGCCGGGCCTACGCAACCTGGCAGGACATGATCGAGTCCGAACGTCGCCGGCCCGATCCGATCGACTTTTTGGCGATCGTGACCCCCAACCATCTCCATTTGCCTGTGGCGGAAGCTGCTCTCAAGGCTGGCATCCCTGTGATGAGCGATAAGCCTGCTACCGCGACCTATGCCGAAGCGCTTTCTCTGGAGAAAACTGTCGCTGACACGAAGATCCCCTATGGCCTCACGCACACCTACGCCGGATACTCCCTTGTGCGCGAGGCGCGAGAGATCTGTGAAAGCGGGGAACTGGGCGCCATCCGCAAAATCGTGGCCGAATATCTGCAGGGCTGGCTCAGCCGTTCCATTGAGAGCACTGGCCAGAAGCAAGCCGAGTGGCGTGCCGACCCGGCCAGGAGCGGCCCCGGCGGCTGCAGCGCCGACATAGGCGTGCATGCCTTCCATCTGCTCGAGTACATCTCAGGCCTTCAAGTCACCCAAATCAACGCGACGCTACTCTCAGTGGTCCCCGGCCGGCGTGTCGACGACGATTGCACCGCTCTTCTGCGTTTCAACAATGGCGCGACCGGATCGATCCTCGCGTCGCAGATTGCGGCAGGAGAGGGCAATGGCTTTCGGCTGCGTATCTACGGCGAGGCAGGCTCGCTCGATTGGAAGCAGGAAGACCCGAACCGTCTGCGCCTCAAGTGGCTCGACGGACCCGAAGAAATTCGCCATGCCTCGGGCAACTATCTCGGAGAGAGTGCTCGCGCCGCGACGCGCTTGCCCGGCGGTCATCCCGAGGGTTATCTGGAGGCATTCGCCGTGCTCTATCGCGAGTTTGCCGACGCGCTGACCGCATGGAAGGCAGGACAACCCGATCCGCTCCCGCCGACGTTGCCCGGCATCACCGCGGCTGTGCGTGGCATGCGCTTCATCGACCGTGCCATCGAAAGCAGTCAACGAAAGAGCTGGATCGAGTTTTAAGATACATATGATTCGGGGGAAATCGAAATGAGAACGATTAAGGGGCCGGGGGTCTTTTTGGCGCAGTTTGCCGACGATGTTGCGCCGTTTAATTCTCTTGAAGGCTTAGCAACATGGGCAGCCAAGCTGGGTTTCGTCGGCGTGCAGATTCCCACATGGGACAAGCGTCTGTTCGATCTTAAAACTGCCGCTGAAAGCCAGGAATACTGCGACGAAATCCTCGGCATCCTTGACGAGGCAGGAGTCGCCCTTACTGAGCTCTCGACTCACCTCCAGGGCCAGCTCATCGCCAGTCACTCTGCCTACGACGCCCTTCTTGAGGGCTTCGCTCCGCCGGAGCTTGCCGGCAATCCCAAAGACGCACAGGCGTGGGCTGTGCAGCAACTCGAGTGGGCCGCCAAGGCCAGCCGCAATCTCAAGCTCAATGCGCACGCCACTTTCTCCGGAGCGTTGGCTTGGCCCTTCTTCTACCCCTGGCCGCAGCGTCCCGCCGGGCTCATCGATGAAGCCTTCCAGGAGCTCGGCCGGCGCTGGCTTCCAATTCTCAACGATTTCGATGACGTCGGTGTCGACGTCTGCTACGAACTCCATCCCGGCGAAGATCTCCACGATGGCATCACGTTCGAACGCTTTCTCAGCCAGGTGAACGACCATGAGCGCGCCAATATCCTGTACGATCCCAGCCACATGGTCCTGCAGCAGCTCGACTACCTCGCCTTCCTCGATATCTACCACGACCGTGTCCGCGCCTTCCACGTCAAGGATGCTGAGTTCCGCTCCACGGGCAAGAGCGGCGTCTATGGCGGTTACCAGGATTGGATCGATCGGCCGGGACGCTTCCGTTCGCTCGGCGATGGACAAGTTGACTTCAGCTCCATCTTCAGCAAGATGGCGCAGTACGACTATCCCGGTTGGGCAGTGCTGGAGTGGGAGTGTTGCCTGAAGCATCCGAAAGCCGGTGCGACTGAAGGGGCAATCTTCATCCGCGACCACATCATCCACGTGACTGACCGCGCGTTCGACGACTTTGCCGGCGCCGGATCGAATCAGGAGAAGAATCGTCGCGTGCTCGGGCTCGATCCCCCTCCCGAGCCAGAGGTGCGGACCTGGGACGACAAGAAGTAAGCGCCCGATTTACCGGCGCCGCGACTGCTTCTTGGTCACGGTGACCAGCTTCCCAGTCACTGCATAGGTTCTCCGCTCCACAGGCGAAGAGAAGACCAGGCTTGTGATCGGATTCCCATACGGCAGCAGCGCCTCAATCAACGCTTCGAGGTCTGCCATGTTCGTGGTGGTTACCTTCAGCAGCAGGTCGTCTCCACCCGTCAGGTGGTGGCACTCCCGCACCTCCTGGAGCGTCTGTACGTATTCAATCAGCCGGTGATACTGCTGGCCTCCACTGCAGCTCATGCGTACAAACGCCAACACGTCCAATCCCAGCGCTTCGCGGTCGATCTCCACGGAGTAGCCGCGAATGATTCCGACTTCCTCCATCTGCTTCAATCGTTCCGCGGTGGCTGTCGCTGATAACCCGATCCGCCGCCCTAACTCGGCAACGCTCAATCGCGCGTTCGATTGCAGCTCTTCAAGAAGCTTTCGTCCATAGCCATCCATCAATGCCGTGGAATCCATGGTCATAGTTCGCCAGTATAGTCGATCCGAATACCAAAGTGATCCCTACATAGCCGTTTCGACTGTACGCCCCTCGTCCGACAGGCCTACCATCTTGGCATGGAAACTCTCGCCCTCGACGGCCAGCCTCTCTCTCTTACGCAGATCGAGTCGGTCGCCATCGCCGGTGCTCCGGTCGCAATCGCGCCCGCTGCGCAGAAGCGCGTGCGCCAGAGTCGAACTCTCATCGAGGAGATCCTCGCTGCAGGAGAAACCGTTTACGGCGTCAATACCGGATTTGGCAAGCTGTCCGACGTGCGCATCGCTCCAGACAAACTCGCTGAGCTGCAGATCAATCTTGTGCGCAGCCACGCCGGTGGTGTCGGCAACCCGCTTAGCGAACCGGAATCGCGCGCCATGCTTTTGCTGCGCGCCAATGTTCTCGCTAAGGGCTTCAGCGGCGTGCGTGTCGAACTTCTGCAGCTTCTCGTGGCTCTTCTCAACGCCGGTGTTCATCCGGTTATCCCTGAAAAGGGCTCGGTCGGAGCCAGCGGAGACCTGGCTCCACTTGCCCATTTAGCGCTCGTTTGTATCGGCGAAGGTGAAGCGTTTTTCAAGGGCGAGCGCATGAAGGGTAGTGAAGCGCTGCACCGCGCCGGTATCAAGTTGCTCCAACTCACTGCCAAAGAAGGCCTCGCTCTGCTCAACGGCACCCAGGCCATGACCGCAGTGGGCGTCCTTGCTGTCGCACGAGCCCAACGCGTCGTTCGGCTCGCCGATCTGGCCGGAGCCATGTCGCTCGAAGCCCTGATGGGAACCCCTGCGGCCTTCGATGAGCGCATTCACCTCGCACGCCCTCATGCCGGTCAGATCGCCGCAGCTGCTCATCTGCTGCGATTGCTCGATGGCTCCGAGATCCGAGAATCACACCGGGAGCATGATTCTCGTGTGCAGGACGCCTATTGTCTCCGCTGTATGCCCCAGGTCCACGGCGCAGTCCGTGACGTCCTCGCTCATGTTGCCGGCATTCTTGAAGTCGAAGCCGGCTCGGCGACCGACAATCCGCTCGTTTTTCCGCGGAACTCGTCCAAGACGCAAAACGGCGGAGCCGTGCTTTCAGGCGGCAACTTCCATGGTGCGCCGCTCGCCTATGGCTTCGACTATGCCGCTCTCGCCCTCACCGATCTCTGCGGCATCACCGAGCGTCGCGTCGACCGCTTGCTGAACCCCGACATCAACGAAGGCTTGCCCGCTTTCCTCTCGCCCGATCCTGGCCTCTCCTCCGGCTTCATGATCGCTCAAATCGTCTCTGCCGCACTCATTAACGAGTGCCAGGTCCTTTCCCATCCATCCTCGATCGGCAGCATCCCGACTGACGGCGGCAAAGAGGATCACGTCTCCATGGGCATGACCGGCGCGCTGAAGCTGCGCCAAATCGTCGAGCACACGGAGCGCGTCCTGGCCATCGAGTTGATGTGTGCCGCTCAGGGCCTCGAGTTTCGTTTGCCTCTGCGCTCCAGCCATGCTATCGAGCGGGCCTACGCGGCTGTCCGTTCTGTAGTGCCGCGTCTCGAGAAGGACCGCGTCCTTGCTCCGGACATCGATGCGCTTGCTGGAACTATCCGCGCGGGCAGGCTCGACGAATGGTGTGCCTGACGCGCACAGCTTCCGCCCTCGCTATCCCGGCCATGTACCATGAACTTCGAGCGCAGGAGGATCCGAAGGCGTGAAGCTCTACCGTACGGCTGCTGGATGTGTCGTTGAAGAAGATAACCAGTACTATCGCCTGGATGGCGTGACGATCGACTTTCTTCTCTCGCGCGAAGATCTGCCTGAGTATCTTGCGGAGTCGATCGCGCAATCGATCCCATCCTCCGAGTTCCGCCCCTCCGAGATTCTCGCCCCGATCAGCCATCAAGAAGTCTGGGCTGCGGGTGTCACCTATTACCGGAGCCGCGGGGCGCGCATGGAAGAGTCAAAAGACGCGGGCGGCGGCAACTTCTACGATCGGGTCTACTCCGCCGAGCGCCCCGAGCTTTTCTTCAAGTCGACGGCAAGCCGGACGGTCGGTCCGGGCGGCAAGGTCCGCATTCGCGGCGATGCCCATTGGTCCGTCCCGGAGCCCGAGCTCACGCTTGTCGTCAGCCCTAAAGGCCGGATCAACGGCTATACGATCGGTAACGATATGAGCTCCCGCGATATCGAAGGCGAGAACCCGCTCTACCTTCCCCAGGCCAAGGTTTACAACGGCAGTTGCGCTCTCGGTCCCTGCATTCTGGTCAGTGAAAGGCCGCTGCCGCATTCAACGGAGATCACCCTCGAGATCGACCGCAACAACCGGATCGAGTTCTCGGGGTCCGTCGCGCTCACCGAATTGAAGCGCGATCCCAAGACGCTCGTCGACTATCTTCTCCGCGACAACTTGTTCCCGAGCGGCTGCTTTCTGATGACTGGGACCGGGATCGTGCCGCCCAACTCATTCACGCTCACCAGCGGCGATCGCATCCGCATCACCATCGACCCCATCGGCACCCTGGAAAACGAAGTTGCCTGAACCGAGACGGATCCAACCGGCGCAAAGAAGCACTTTTCAGCACAGATGATGTTTCAGAAAGGCCAGCGCGCGTCCGCGTGCGAGAGCTGCGGCATGCTGGTTATAGCTGCCGCGCATGTCGCAGTTGAATGCGTGGCCCGCTCCCTCATACCAGTGGATCTCCACCTCAGGATGCGCTGCCTGGACCGCCTCCACTTGCTCGGCTGGAATGTGTCGGTCGAGCTTGCCGAAGTGCAGCTGTACGGGCGCGTTCGGCCTCTCTGTTGCAAACTTCCCGATGCCGCCTGCATAGTATCCGACCGCGGCTGCTGGATGCAGTCGTGTCGCGCTTAGCCACGCCAGAAGCCCACCGAAACAGTAACCAATCACACCCGCGCTCTTGCCTGTTTCATTACCTGCATAGGCAATCGCAGCATCGACGTCGGCCACGGCATTCGCGATATCGAGCTTTCCACGCATCTCCATCGCGAGCTGCACATCCTCTCCTTCGTAGCTGAGCTCGATGCCGGGCTTCACGCGATCGAACAACGCTGGAGCCACCGCGAGGAAACCATCCTGGGCGAATTCGTCGGTGACCGAACGGATATGCTCGTTCACACCGAAGATTTCCTGAATCACAACCAGTCCCGCAATCGGCTCTCCAACGGGCTTGGCAAGATAAATGTTCAGCTCATGGTCGTCCGCCGAGCGAACGCTGACAAATTCACCCATTGTTCATCCTTGAAAAATGTAAGTAAGAAGAGTCTCTGTAGACTTGGACGCGAAAGTGCGCAGGAAGACGCACCAGGCGCATCCGATGATCTGAGATAAGCGGATGAATGCAGTCGGAATGCGTTTGCGATGCAACGGCGGTGTCTAGTAGAGCGGCGCGAGGGCTATGGTCCCGAGCCCCAGCAGGAAGAAGACAAACATGAATACAAGCAGTCTCTTCGCGGCCGGTGGAGCGCCCTCGAACTCATGCCAGACGAACACACCCCAGCATGCCGAGATCATCGTCGCTCCCTGCCCGATGGAATAGGACACCGCAGGCCCAATCTTGTGTGCACCCGACCCGAGAAAGTTCGTGACTGCGCCCGCGCACCAGATCATTCCGCCCAGAATTCCTGCGAAATGCCAACGCCAGAGCGCACCCCAATACTCATCGTTGCGCACACGTGGCTTTCCGTCCAGAGGCTTCCACATCAGCAGCCAATTTGCCGGAAACGTCGAGAGCATGACGCCCACCGCAAAGAACAGGGCGATCGCATACGGTCCTGGTCCCGGATTGCCGCGTTCGCCCTGCATCGCGCGAGCCACAAGCGGATAGAAGCTGCCCATCAACAATCCCGCAACCAGGCTCAACACAATCCCGCGGGTCGTTGTCGCCTTCGCTTTCGTCTCGCGCTTGCGATACGCTGCCGCGTCCAGAACAATGGCCACGGTAACCAGCGCTACTCCGCCAAACAGCAGCAGGGGGTCCCCCTTCGGGCTCACGATGTAGCTCCACACCGAACCCACGATCAGCGCCAGCCCGATTCCTACCGGAAAAGCGACAGCCAGTCCCGCTACATCAATCGCGGCCACGAGCAGCAGGTTCGCAATGTTGAACACAACTCCGCCCAGCGCAGCCATCTTCATTGAAGCTTGCGGCGACTCGACGATATCTGTCAGGAATGGATTGCCGCTCGCCCCATGGCTTCCTGCCGTCAGGCCCAGCACCACTGCGCCTAGCAGGACGCCCATCGCGTAGTCCCAGTAGAAGAGCTGAAAGCGGTAGCCCGAGCAGAGTTTGAGCGTGTTTGCCCACGAACCCCAGCACAGCATGCTCACCAGCATCAGTACAAGCGCAGCCTGATAGGTCTCAGGAAGCAGCATTCCCGTAGCTCCTACAACTCATGTGGGTATCGTGGGAACCATAGCGTCTTTGCCCGCCTCGCCGCAACTGACAAAAGTGCTGGATTCGGGCTAGCCCCGGCGCACCCACGATAAGCTACTGCTTGGCCGCCTTCACCGCTTCGGTCAGCGCCGGCACCACTTCAAAAAGATCGCCGACAATCCCGTAATCGGCCACTTCAAAGATTGGCGCATCGGGGTCCTTGTTGATCGCGACGACACATTGCGATCCTTTCATCCCGACCAGGTGTTGAATCGCTCCCGAGATCCCCACGGCGAGATAGAGCTTCGGCGCAACGGTCTGCCCCGAGCTGCCCACCTGCCTCTCGATCGGCAGCCAACCGTTGTCGCAGATCGGCCGCGAAGCCGCCAACTCCGCACCCAGTGCGGCCGCCAACTCCTGCACGATCGGCAGGTTTTCGGCTTCTTTGATGCCGCGGCCTACACTCACAATCAATTGTGCCGAGCCCAAATCCACGGTTTGCGCCGATCCGCGGAATGGTTCCCCGGGCTTGGTGCGAATCTGTGCCGGTTCGATGGTCGGTGTGAAGGATTCAACCTGCGCTGAGCCGCCTTCGATCTGATCCGCACGGAACGCGCCCGATTGCACCGACACGAAGCAGGTTCCGCCGCCCGCGTGCCGGTAGTCGCCGCTCAAGCGTCCCTGCATCAGCTGCCGAACGAATGTGGGTCCCTCGCCCAGCGCCGTTACATCGCCGATCAGCACCTGCCCAAGCCGCGCCGCGAGCGCCGGTGCGTAGTCCCGTACCTGATAGGTGTGCGGAAGAATTACGTAGTCCGGCTGCTCTGCGCGAATAAACTGCTCCAGCGCGATCGTGTAGCCATCGGCTGTGTAAGCACCCAGCAACGCATGCACTAACCGGACAACCTTCGCAAGCGGTTTTGTCGCCGCTTCCGCCGCGAGCACCTCCGTGCGGGCGCCGGGCAGCACGGCGTTCACGGCCAGTCCCAGCTGCGCGCCCAGTTTCAACCCAGCAGCGACAGCCTCCCAGCTGATTCGTCCGATCTTCCCGTTGCGCTCCTCCAGCACCACCCACACGCCGCTCATAGCACCCTCGCTTCAAACTTCAGCTTCTCTGCCAGAGCCGCCGCAGCCTCTTTCGGAGATCCGCCAATCATCTGTGTCGACTTCTGCTTCTGCGGGGCCGAGATCCGCGCCAGGGACACCACCGGCGTCGCTGTTGTCCCCAGCTCTTGCGCCGTCACGCGCCGGACTTCCTTCGTCTTCGCCTTCTTGATCCCCATCAGCGTCGCGTAGCGCAGCTTGTTGCCGCCCGACTGGATCGTCAGCACCGCCGGCAGCGGCAGCTCGATCGTCTGGAACCAGCCTTCTTCCAGCTCGCGCTTTACTGTTAGCCCCTGCTCGGTCTTCTCCACATGGAGAATCAGAGAAGAGTGGGGCAGCCCGAGCAGCTCCGATAGAATCACGCCGGTTTGCCCATATCCCAGATCGTCGGACTGTAGTCCCGTCAACGTCAGATCCGGGCTCTCGCTCTTGATCGCCGCAGCGAGCAACTGCGCCACGCCCAGCGCGTCGAGTCGTCCCATCGCGCAATCGATATGAATGGCCCGGTCTGCACCTTTGGCCAGAGCCTCGCGGATCGTCGACCCCACGCGCTCCGGTCCTGCGCTCACCACCACGACTTCACCGCCGTGCTTTTCCTTCAATTGCAACGCCTCTTCCAGCGCGTATGCATCCGACTCATTCAGAGCCCATTGAATGCCGGCCTCGTCAATCCATGTTCCCGACGCGTCGATGTGTACCTGCGCGTCGCGCTCCGGGACCTGCTTGATTGCCACAAGAATCTTCATAGAAACGCTCTCGTTTATCTTAGTTGGCCGAACTCGGTCCCACCGTGGGCAGCGCGCGCGCCGTCAATTGTGCGATGTCGAGAAGCTGTGGCGCTCCCGATCCTTTCGTTGCCAGCGCATCGCGAAACATCGTATTGCAGAACGGGCATGCCGTACCCACTGTCGTCGCTCCAGTGTCCACAAGCTCTTTTGCCCGCACATGGCTGACTCGTTCGCCAGTTTCCTCGCCCAGAAATGCGAGCCCGCCACCGGCACCACAACAGAAGCTTCGCTCGCCACTCCGTGGGGCCTCGACAAGTTGCGCCGAGGCTCGGACCACGGCCCGCGGTTCGTCATACACATTGCGGTACCGGCCGAGATAGCAAGGATCGTGAAACACAATCTTCTCCTCACCGCGAATCTTCGGCAACTGCTCCAGATGCCGTGCCAGAAACTCGCTGTGGTGTTCCACCTCCGGCGGAGTTCCGTACTCCTTCCAATCTTCCTGAATCGTCCGCACGCAATGGGGGCAGATCGACACGATCTTCTTCACATTATTCAGTGCCATGGCCTCCAAATTTGCCTCGGCCAGCTGCTGAAAGACCAGGTCATTCCCAAGCCGCCGCACCGGATCGCCTGTGCACTTCTCCTTGCGCAGCACACCGAAGCTCGTATCCAGATACCGCATTACGCGCACAAAATCGGCAATAATCTCGCGCCCTTTTGGATCGTATCCACCCATGCAGCCGAGCCATAAACAATACTCCTGCGTCCCATCGAAGATTGGAAGCTCCAGCTTCTGCACAAACTTGTCGCGGTCCGTCGCGCTCATCCCCAGCGCATTCGATCCGCGTTCCAGCGCTAGAAAGAGCTTCCCTCCGTGGTCGTCTTCCCATGCGCCGGTATTCACAGCCCCGCGCCGCAGCCCGATCAGAATCGGCAAATGTTCAATCCCCACGGGACACTGAAACTCGCACGCCCCGCACGTGGTGCATTGGAAGATCGCCTCCTGCGAGTTGTACTTGCCGAGCAGAGACTCCGCTGACGCCGGTCCCAGTTCACTCAGATAGCTGCGCAGTCCCAATACAATTTCCTTCGGGTTCAGAACCTTTCCTGTATTCGCGGCGGGGCAGTGCTCGGTGCATCGTCCGCATTCCACGCACGAATACGCCTGCAAGCTCACAAGCTGCGTCAGATCGGTTCCCGCCACCAGCCCAAAATCCTCGTCTCCGGCCAGCGGCGGAATCCTGCTGAATCCGCCACGCGAAAGGAACACCGTCGCCGGGCTCAATAGCAGATGCAGGTGCTTTGTGTGGGGAATGATGGGCAGAAACACCAGCAGACACAGCGTGTGCGCCCACCAGAGCACCCGCGCTGCCTCACTGGTATCCGCGGTGGCAAACGCTGCTAGATACGTCACCATGAGAAGAAAGACGAGCAGTGCAATAAATCCCGACTCCCAGCTCAGCTTTTCACCCAGCCACCTGGGCCGCACCAGGAATCTGCGCACAAAAAGGCCCGAGATGCCGGCCGCACACAAGAGCGCGAATGCCGCCGCCAGATAGAAGTAGAGCTGTCCGAACCACCCCGCCGGATCAAGAAACCCCAGCCCCAACCCGACCGCGCAGTGATTCAGCGTCACCAGCGCGAAGGCACAGAATCCCCAGAACACAAAGGCATGAGCCAGCCCCGGCAAAGGCCTCTGGCGGATCACCTTCGCCTGGCACAGAACCTCCCAGAAGAAATCCCACGCCCGCCGGCCAAGCGGGCGCAGCCTGAAGTCGGGATCCTTTTTCGAGGCGAGAATTCTCTTCAGGATCGGCCCGAACCGGCGCCAGAACAGCGTCCCGGAACCCACGGCGAGGCCCGCAAACACGAGTTTTTCTGCGAGGTCAAAGTGCTGCGGCTCGGCCAGCACGGGGAGCGTGGAGGTCATAGGCGAACGTAGCCACCATACATGATCGGAGGTCCAATCGTCGCGCCGCGCCGGCTGCATGTCACGAGCGAACTTGCACAGCGTACAGCCGGCAACGGCCGTCCCAGCTTCTCAATTTACCGCGCGATGATCCACGATCTTATAGTCGTCGGGAACCACGAACAGCCCCGGCTCGGGCGGAGACGTGCTCACGTCCTTTGCGCGGAAGACCTGCTTGCCGGCCTGCGGTGAATCCACGATGGACACCAGGTTCAGCGCTAACTCAGACGACCACCAGAACTCGCGCGTGGTCACCATCGGCGCATCGTTTCCCATCACACCGGGGTTCAGCGTTAACGTCTCCCGATAGCCGTGCGTCTCCACGCCTTCAATCGTGTTCGAGCCGAGGTCCTCGTGCAGCCGCGTTCCCCGTCCATCGGGCAGGGGACCAGACGCGCCAATTCCTGGCACGTAGGTGTCTTCCGTGGTCAGGCGGTATTTCAACAGTTCGCACACTTTGGTCGCAGTCTCGCAGTTGTACCAGGTGTGCATCTCCGGATCGGTGATCTGAAAGACATTCATCTGCGACTTGATGCTGCCGCCCTTGGGCACCAGAATCCAGCGCTCCTGGTAGATCCGTCCCGCCGCATCGCGCACAATCTTCCGTTCGTTCACCAGGGTGAACGTACCGCCGCTGGCCAGCGGGCGCGACCATTCCGTCGCAAGAGTCAGGCTGAATGGCGCGCCTGCCTTGGGCGGGACAAAGATACTTTGCATGGGCCCTGTCTGGCCGCCATCGTTGGCGTGAATGGTCGCAGGCTGGTTCTGCTCCTGCGCTGAGATCAAGGCGGTGAATGCAACCAGAAGGAAGAAGAGAACGAAGGCACGGGCGCGCATGGTCCCCTCCGGGGCGTCTCGGCCAGTATAGTCCCGACTTTATTCGACGGCTTCGAACACTGTGCACTTATCGGAGAAGGCCAACTCACGAACAACAGAATCTCGATCTTTTCCACATGACAAAAAACTGAGGTCGGCCACGAGTCTCACCGCGTATACTCGCTCCGCCATGAGGCGGCAAAGTATGCGCATGATGATGAAGGTGAATATGTCCGTGGAAGCCGGGAATGCGGCCGCTCGGTCGGGAACCCTGGGGACCAAAGTGCAGCAGATCTTGACTGATTTGAAGCCCGAAGCCGTCTATTTCGCCTCCGAAAACGGACAGCGTACCGGATACATCTTCTTTGACATGACTGATTCATCCCAATTGCCAGCCGCTGCCGAACCGTGGTTCCTGGCCTTCAACGCCGGCATCACCGTGACACCAGCGATGACGCCCGCAGATCTCGCAAAAGCCGGGCCGGCGATTGCAGCCGCAGTCGAAAAATACGGAAAGTAGCTTCGCCCTCTCGCTGGCTGCGCGTCCCCCCGGCATTCCCATGGCGAAGCTTCCTCATCGCCTGCTGCACTCGCTCGCAGTTACACTTGGCCCTGAGAAAGGGTGAAACCATGTCGGAGACGATCGAGACTCTGTTGCGCCGCAACCTGTTCGAGGTCTTTGGCGAGCGTGACAACGCAAAACGAAAGGACGCTCTTGCCGAGATCTGGCATGCCGAGGCAATTTTGGTGAACCCGGATGGCCGACACGTGGGCCGTGTCGAAATCAGCCACACCATCGAGAAACTGCTGGCCAAGTTTCCAGCCTTCGTCTTTACCGAGCGAGTTGCACCCGAAGGATTTCACGGGGTGGGTAGAATCGGCTGGGGTTTTGGCCCCCCGGGTTCACAATCCGTCGTCACTGGAATCGATGTTGGGGAGGCAACAGCCGGCAAGCTGAGACTGCTCTTTGCGTTTATCGATCCTGATTCGAAGTAACGCCTTAGGGCCCGATTGGCCCTCCGCCCAGTCCGCGCTTGAACAGACCTAGCAGCGCACAATCTTCGGAGAGTCGATCCCTTTCGTCGCATTGCGCGAATCCACCACAAGCTGTGCCTCGTCGACAATCCTGCGGTAGTCGTAGGTCGAGTGGTCGGTCACAATCAGCACCGCGTCGTATTGCCCGAGATTCTCAAGCGGCGTGTTCGTCATGTTCAGCGCGTAGTGCCGGCCCTGTCCCACGGTTGGGAAGTACGGGTCGTTGTACGCTACGGTCGCGCCCTTTTCGCGGAGCAGCTCGATGATCGTGAGCGAAGGCGACTCGCGGAGGTCGTCAACATCGCGCTTGTATGCCATCCCCAACACAAGGATCTTGGATCCGTTGATCGACTTGCGCCCCCGATTCAGCCCGTCGGCTAGCTGTTCGATCACGAACCGCGGCATATTTGTGTTGATCTCACCTGCCAGTTCGATAAATCGCGTCCGGAAATCGAACTCTCGCGCCTTCCACGAAAGATAAAACGGATCGATCGGAATGCAGTGGCCGCCCAGGCCCGGGCCCGGATAAAACGCCTGGAACCCGAAGGGCTTCGTCTTGGCTGCATCGATCACCTCGTGGATGTCGATCCCCATGCGCATGCAGAGCTGTTTCAGTTCGTTCACCAGCGCAATGTTCACACAGCGGTAGATGTTCTCCAGCAGCTTGGTCATCTCCGCCACGGCCGGGCTGCTCACCGGCACCACACGATGGAAGATGGATCCATAGAGAGCGCCAGCCAGTTCTGCGGCCACGGCGCCGCAGCCGCCGATAACTTTCGGGATGTCCTGTCGCGCCACCGTCTCGTTTCCAGGATCCTCGCGTTCCGGGGAGAAGGCCACATGCATGCCCCGGCCTTCTTCGCCCCGCGCGACCTTCAAACCCTGCGGGTTTCCCGCCTCCAACAGGGGCACGACAAGCTCTTCCGTCGTCCCCGGATACGTTGTGCTCTCGAGGATGATTAATTGCCCATCGTGTGCGTGCGGAGCAATGGCTTTGACTGTGCGGGTTACGTAGCTCAGATCGGGCTCGTGATACTCGTCCAGCGGCGTCGGCACACAGATGATCACCGCGTCCATCTTGGCAATCTCGGAGTAGTCCGCCGTCGCCCGAAAGCCGGCCTTTTGTGCCTCGCGAATCATCTCCGGCAGAATGCGAACAATGTATGATCCGCCGGCATTCAGAGTGTCCACCTTGTCCGGGGCGATATCGAAGCCGGTCACGCGGAACTTCTGCTCGCTGAAGAGGAGGGCCAAGGGCAACCCGACATACCCCATCCCCACAATGCCTACGCGGGCTTGACGCGTTCCGATCTTGTTTTTGACCTCTGCAGCGGGTCCGGCAGCTACGGTAGCCATACCTCAATTTTAGTGCATGTTTGCTTGCGACCTGCCGGCCTGGGGAACGCATCTCACGGTCTCGATCCGAGAGCCCTCCTATATCCTGTCGTTTGCTGCTTGTCCCGCACGACGACCAGCGGAGGAGCCTTTGCCCAAGTATCTCGTTACCGGCGCGGCCGGCTTTATTGGCCGTTCCATCGCCGCCGAACTGCTCAAGCGGGGCGAACCCGTGCGCGGCATCGACAACCTCATTACCGGGAAACGTGCGAATCTCGCTGGCCTCGAAACCATGGAGTTCGTTGAAGGCGATCTCACCGATCCTGCTGCCTGCGCAACGGCCTGCCAAGGCGTCGAGATCGTCTTCCACGAAGCCGCTCTTGCCAGCGTCCCTCGCTCTGTCGCTGACCCAGTGAACACGAATCTGCACTGCGTTACCGCGACACTGAATCTGCTTGTGGCCGCCCGCGCTGCTGGCGTCGGCCGCGTCATCTACGCCGGCTCCTCCTCCGCCTACGGGGACACGCCCACACTCCCCAAGCGCGAGGAGATGCTGCCCAATCCCATCTCGCCCTACGCCGTCGCCAAGCTTGCAGGCGAGCAATACATGCGCGCCTTCGCCCGCGTCTATGGCCTTGAAACGGTCGTTCTTCGCTATTTCAATGTCTTCGGTCCCTATCAGGACCCGACCTCGCACTACTCCGGCGTCATGGCTCTGTTCTGCCGCAAGATGCTCGCCGGCGAACCGCCAACAATCTATGGCGACGGGGAACAGAGCCGCGATTTCACCTACATCGATAACGTTGTCCATGCCAATCTGCTGGCCGCGCATGCCCCCGCCGAGAAGGTCAGTGGCCAGGTCATGAACACCGCCACTGGGTCCCGAGTGACCCTCAACCATGTCTTTGAAGTTGTGCGGGAATTGACTGGATTTAAAGGACAAGCGATCTATGGCCCGCCCCGCTCAGGCGATATTCGCGACTCTCTCGCCGACATAGGCCTTGCCGGCGAACGGCTCGGCTACAAGCCCATAGTCGATTTCCGCGAAGGCCTCGGGCGCACCGTGGAGTGGTATCGCGCCTGCGCTGGTTCGTGAATGTCGGTGCAGTCCGGCTTTCTGCGAAGTAGAGTTACAAGCCAAGTCGGCTGTTACGGCTGGGGCGTGATCTTCGCCGTGACCGGCTGCATCTCCTGCTGTTCCGTCGGTGGCCTCAAGGTGTGTGCGGCCGTCTGGGAAGCGCGCAGCACTTCGCTCGGCACGATCCCCAGCAGCAGTGTCGCCGCTGCAGCAAAAAACAGTGCTGCGCTCAGCGCGATGCCCACGCGCGGAGACTCAGGCGGCGCATCTCCCTCGGCCGGCCGTTGTGCACAGGAAAACGCCAGCCGCAGATAATACGCCGACGCCAGCCCCGAATTCAGCAGACCTATAACCGCAAGCCAAACCGCTTCGCCACCAACCGCCGCCGAAAACGAATAGAACTTCCCGAAGAACCCACCGGTAAAGGGAATCCCGACCAGCGATATCAGGAAGAACAGCAGCAGGCTGCCCAGCATGGGCGCGCGATACAGGAGCCCGCGAAAGTCTTTTACAAGCGGCAGCTTCTCGTCGTAGCCGCTGACCACCGTCACCACCGCGAAGATCCCCACGTTCATCGCCGCATAGGCAGCGATATAGAAGGCTGCCGCCGCGATTCCAGTCGAGCCAATCCCCGCAAACGCCGCGAGCAGATAACCTGCGTGTGCGATCGAGGAGTACGCCAGCATGCGCTTCACGTTCTGCTGGCGGAGCGCAGCGAGATTGCCCACCGTCATCGACAGGACCGCTACGATCCACAGCACCGGTTCCCACACCGATTTCAGCGTAGGGAAGACCTCATAGACCACGCGCAGCAGCAGGGCGAATGCAGCGGCCTTGGGCGCGGTCGACATCAACGCGACAACAGGCGAAGGTGCTCCCTCATAGACGTCCGGGGTCCACACGTGGAACGGCGCAGCCGATACCTTGAACAAAATACCCACCAGCATCAGACAAAGAGCCGCTAACTCGAGCGGCAGCGCAGGTCCATTCGGAGCTACAACCAGCGCATGCGCAATCTCGTACACCTGGGTCGAGCCGGTTGCCCCAAAGATCAGTGCGATTCCGTAGAGCAGGAATCCCGTCGCAAAGGAACCCAGCAGGAAATACTTGATCGCCGCCTCGGGTCCTTGCCCCGTCTCCTTGCGATATCCAGCCAGGATGTAGGTTGAGATCGATGAGATCTCCAGCGCGATAAACACCACGAGCAACTCGACAGCGCTCGTCATCAGGCACATGCCGACTGCGCCAAAAACCACCAGCGCGTAATACTCGCCCTGGTGATGGCTATCCTCGGGTAGTGTGTCCAGCGCCAGCAACAGGGCCACCAGCACGATCCCGCAGATCAGCACATGGAAGAACACGGTGAACGGACTCGTCTCCACTGTCCCGTAAAAACCAGTCCCAACAGGCAGCGAGAGCTGCCACAGGCTCGACCAGAGCGCCACCGTGGTTCCCACAGCGGCCACCCACCCCAGCGAGCGCCGCGGCCATCCCCGCGGCAGCGATGCGTCGATCAACATGACCAGCACACCTGTTAGCGTCAGGATGATCTCAGGCAGAATCCTGTAGCTATCGCCTGGATTCATCGCTGGCCCCCTTCCGCGGTTCTGCTTGCGAGGGCGACCCCGGGAATCTGCGCCGATGTTCTTACCTGTACAGGCCCGATGCGATTCTCAATTGCTGTGATCCACAGCGACGGCGCCATTCCCATCACCAGCATGAGCACTGCGAACGGCCACAGGATCGCCTGTTCACCGAAGCGCAAATCGCTAGCGGTGCTTGCAGAGGCCATCTGGCTCTGCGGCCCGTAGAACAGCCGCTGCACCAGCCACAGCATGTAGGCCGCGCTCAGAATCACGCCTACTGTCGCAACCACCGCCCAGCCGTGGCTTACACCCGAGAATGTACTCGACAGGATCAAGAACTCACCCACGAACCCGTTCAGCATCGGCAGCCCGATCATCGCCAGCGACGAGATTACGAACAGAGTGGCAAGTTGCGGCACCTTCGCCGCCAGCCCGCCATACGAGGCAATCTGGCTCGTCGCATAGCGCAGCTCCAGAGCGCCGAACAGGACAAACAGTGCCGCGTCGATCAACTCGTTATTGAGGATCTGATAGATCGCGCCATCCCATCCCGTAAAGGTCAGCCCATACACTCCCAGCACGATCAGGCTCAAGTGTCCCAACGCCGCGAACGCCAGTAGCCGCCAGAAATCTCTCTGGACCAGAGCAAGGCATGCCCCATACAGGATGCCCACTCCAGCCAGCGCAATCATCAATGGCGCGATTGCTTTTGCCTGGGCAGGGAAGAGCCCTACATGGAAGCGCAGCATAGAGTAAAGTCCCAGTTTGCCCGCGACCACCATCGCCATCGCTACCGGCGCTTCATTGAAAGTGTCCGCCAGCCACCCATGCAGCGGGAACACCGGCACCTTCACCGCGAACGCGAACAGGAACGCCAGCGCGGCCCAGGACAAACCAGCCACAGGCAGAGCTCCGGTCGCGATATCTGCCTGCAGATCGGCAAAGCCAAAGGTGCCCGTCTTCGCATAGAGCCACAGAATCGCCACCAGCAACGGCGCCGACGGTACAAACGTAAACAGGAAAAACTTCGTCGCTGCCCTCGACCCATCCTTGCGCCCATACATGGCGATCAGAATCGCCATCGGCACCAGCGACAGCTCCCAGAACCCGTAGTACACCATCAGGTCGAGCGATATAAAAACGCCATACATCGCTGTCTGCTGTACCAGAAAAAGCGAGTAGAAGAGCTTTCGGCGTTCCTTGATTGCGCTCCAGCTGGCCACCACGCCGGCGGGCGCAAGCAACCCCACGAGCACTACGAGCCAAAGGCTCAGCCCGTCCACACCCACGTGGTAGTGGATGGGCGGATTCTCGATCCACAGCCTGTCGATCTCGAACTGAAAACCGCCCTGTCCCTGGACAAAATGGGCCGGCAGGTGCAGCGTGAACCCAAACGTGACCAGAGACGTGAGTAGCGCGATCCACGCGGGCAGTTTGCCCCGATCCGGCAGCAGCGCGACGACCACAGCACCTGCAAGCGGCGTCAAGAGAATCAACGTGAGAATCGAATCGTTCATTAGTGCGCCACCATCCCCACGTGAATTCCAATGCTAGCTAACAGTGATGTCCAGGGCATCAGAACGAACAGAAGAAGTGCTGCGGCGCCCAACGCCAGCCATGCGGCATACGAGCGCAGATTGCCCGATTGCCACCGCTGCAGAATCGCTCCGCCCAGCTGTGCAATACCGCCGAGCAACCACGCGAGCCCACCCAGGACCGCCACATCCACGACCCATTCGAGGAAGAATCGCGATAGGGTCAGCAATGGCTTCACGACGAAGAAACTGTAGATTTCATCGACGTAGTATTTGTGGACCAGCAGGTTGTAGGGGCCCGGGAGACTCGTCGCGAGGCTCGCTGCGCGCGCCGGCTTCGCGCGATAGAACTGGTCCGCAATGTACCAACCGATTAGCGCCACCAGCACCGCAACGATACTCAGGAACAGTTCCGTGCTGCCGCCCCCTGCCTCTGTGGGTCGAACGCCTACAGCCGGCGCGAGAAACTCTCCAAAACGCCCCAACCCAATCCACCCGCCGCACACCGACAGCGCCGCCAAGATCACCAACGGCCCCAGCATAGACCAAGGGCTCTCGTGTGGATGTACATCGTGATTGCGCGACTCGCCAAGAAACGTCAGGTACCAGAGCCGGAACATGTAGAACGATGTCAGCAGCGCCGTCACGAGCCCGACAAACCACAACACGCGCAGCAAACCGCCCTGGGCGAATGCCGCAAACAGAATCGCGTCTTTGGAGAAGAACCCGGCAAACGGAAAGAACCCGGCGATCGCCAGCACCGCCGCCGTCATCGTCCAGAACGTCACCGGCATGTGCTTGCGCAATCCGCCCATCTTGCGCATATCCTGCTCACCGCCCATGCCATGAATTACCGAGCCCGCCGCAAGGAACAACAGCGCCTTGAAGAAAGCGTGCGTCATCAGGTGGAAGATGGCCGCCGAATACGCCGCAACACCGCACCCCAGAAACATGTAGCCAAGTTGCGATACGGTCGAATAGGCCAGCACGCGTTTGATGTCGGTCTGCACCAGTCCGATCGTGGCCGCAAAAAGCGCTGTCGCTGCGCCCACGATGGCCACCACACTCAACGCAACCGGGGACCGGTCAAACAAGAAGTGAGTGCGCGCGACCATATACACGCCTGCCGTCACCATCGTCGCCGCGTGAATGAGCGCAGAGACCGGCGTCGGTCCTTCCATCGCGTCCGGCAGCCAAATATATAGCGGCAGCTGAGCGCTCTTGCCCGTTGCGCCCACAAACAGGCACAGTGCAGTTGCCGTTAACACCCCGCCTGTCCAAGCCGGATTCTCGCTCAGCTTCGTTGCAATCTCCGTGAATGTCAGCGTGCCGAAGTTCGCCAGCAGAAGAAACATCCCAATCAAGAATCCGAAGTCGCCGATGCGGTTGACGACGAACGCCTTCTTGCCCGCATCCACGGCCGACGTCTTCTGGAACCAGAACCCGATCAGCAGATACGATGCCAGGCCCACGCCCTCCCAGCCCACAAACATCAGCAGGGCATTGCCGGCCAGCACCAGCACCGTCATGAAGAACAGGAAGAGGTTCAGATACGCGAAATAGCGCCAGTATCCAACCTCGTGCGCCATGTACCCGACCGAGTACACGTGAATCAGAAAGCCGACACCGGTAATGATCAACAGCATCACCAGCGAAAGCGGGTCGAGCACGCAGCCGAAATCCACATGCAGAGTGCCGGCCGAGATCCACACCGGTGCGCCCTTCTCGATCACCGGCATCACCCTTGCGCCGGTCCACACGAGAAAGGCATCGTGTACCACGATCAGGAAAGATGCCGCGGGAGCGGCGAGGGCAATCGTCGAAACCAAGGCCTTCGGCAGCTTGCGACCCAACGTCCCATTCAACAGGAAGCCGAGAAACGGCAGGAGCGCGATCAAAGGCAAAAACAGCAAAGGTTCGTTCATAGTTTCATCAAATCGATACGGTCAACGGCCAGCGTCGCGCGGGCGCGGAACACAGCAATGATGATTGCAAGGCCCACGGCAGCTTCGGCCGCGGCCACCATCATGACAAAGAAGACAAAGATCTGCCCCTTCACTGCGTGCCACTGATGCGCGAAGGTGACGAAGGAAAGGTTCACGGCGTTCAGCATCAGCTCAATCGACATGAAAACCGTGATCAGGTTGCGCTTGATCAGGAACCCCACTACTCCAAGCGCGAACAGCAGGGCACTCAGCAGGAGATACCAGCTCAGCGGAACACTTTGTTGGAGCACGTTCATTCTCCCGCCGTCCTTTCTCCGTTGCCATGCCGTGCCAGCGCCACCGCGCCCAGAATCGCAATCAGGATCAGCACCGAGGTGACTTCAAAGGGTAGCAGCAGATTCGTGAACAGCACCGTGCTCAGTTGATCGAGATTGGTTTTTCCCGGTTGATTGGACAGGTTGTCGCCAAAGGCCGCCCCGTCGAGGCTCGGCGCGTGCAGTACGACGGTCGCCAAAACGGCCAGCAGTGCGACTACGGCCGGGAATCCGACGATGGCCGCTGCCTTGCTGCCGAGCGTGCGTTCTTCGCGGCCGGCGTTCAAAAGCATCACCACAAAGGTGAACAGCACCATGATCGCGCCCGCATACACAATCACCTGTGCCGCGGCCAGAAACTCGGCGCCGAGCTGGAGATACAGCACCGCCAGCGACGTCATCACCACAATCAGCGAGAGCGCGCTGTTGATCGGATGCGTCTGCAGCAGCAGATTGATCGCCCCGGCAAGGCAGAACGCCGCAAAAACGATAAACAGGATCAGTTGCATCGTTCGATCACTTATACGCGAGCCACAGACTCGTGGCCACAATGTTCAGGATGGCCAGCGGCATCAGATAGCACCATCCAAAACTCATGAGCTGGTCATAACGAAAACGCGGCAGGGTTCCGCGCACCCATACGTAGAGAAACAGAAACGAGAAGACCTTGAGCACGAACCAGAAGATCGGCAGCAAAGACTGAATCACAATGTTCTGCGGCAGCGGAATCAGATCGCCGAACGGGCTCGTCCACCCGCCCAGAAACAGCAGTGTCGCCACACAGCCCACCGTGATCATGTTTGCGTACTCGGCCATGAAGAACATCGCGAACTTCATCGAGCTGTACTCGGTGTGATAGCCCGCTGTCAGCTCGCTCTCCGCTTCGGGTAGATCGAATGGCGACCGGTTCGTCTCCGCATACGCCGCCATCAGATAGATGAAGAACGCGACAAACTGGAAGCCGCCAAACAGATTCCATGTCAGCAGGCCATGCTTTCCCTGGTTCTCGACAATCTCCCGCAGGTTCAGCGAGCCGGCGCGCAGCACCACCCCCACCAGAGACAACCCCAGGGCCAGCTCATAGCTGATGAGCTGTGCCGACGACCGCAGGGACCCCAGCAGGGAATACTTGTTGTTCGACGACCACCCGGACAGCGCTATGCCGTAGACGCCAATCGACGTGATCCCCAGGATCACCAGCAGGCCGATGTTCACATCAGAGATCGCAAAGAAGTGAAACCCGCCTGGCCCCGTTACTTCCGGAGACCCAAACGGCACCACGGCAATCGAGATCAGCGCGCATGCCAGCGCGATCACAGGAGAGATGAGATAAAGCGGCCGGTACACCGCCGTCGGAATCAGGTCTTCTTTCAGAAAGAGCTTGGCCCCATCCACCAGCGGCTGCAGCAGCCCGAAGGGACCCACGCGGCTCGGCCCCCAGCGATTCTGGATTCGCCCCACCAGCTTGCGCTCCAGCAGCACCGTGTAGGCCACGCTCATCAGCATCACCACCGTGACCACGATGACCTTCAGCAAGCTCCAGATGAAAAACTGCAGAATCGTCACAGCCCATCAGCCTTTCGTACGCTGTTCCTCAATCAATCTGCCACCGCGGCGGCAGGCGCGGCATTCTGGTGCCGCTCCAACTCGAGCAATGCCGGGCTATACCGTCCCAGTGATCCCGATGTGAACAGTCCATCGTGTGCAGGCGCAATGGTTCCCGTGCCGCTCAGGGCCGTCACTGGGACAAACCCAGGCTCCGTCGGCACGTCATTCCCACCCAGCAGATTCAGCCGGTCCAGCTTATAGCTCGGAACCAGTCGCTCAATCTCGTCCAGCACCGCCAACGGATCGAACGGGCTCAGCTTCGGCTCGAGATCGTTCGCGGCCAGCCACACCGCATGGCGATCGGCTTCGCCCGCCTGTGCGCCGCGTGACTGTCCGAGGTCCGCCGTCAGGCCCTTTCCGAACGGCACCAGCTTCTTAATCTCTACGCCCATCGAGTCCGCTAGCCGCACCAGAATCTCGAGGTCCGGCTTCACCCCAGCTCGGTCTGCAGCCTTCCTTGCCATCTGCAGATCGCCGAATGTGTTGGTTACCGTGCCCGTTTTCTCATACAAGCTCGCCGCCGGAAAGACCACATCGGCCAGTGCTGCCGTCTCTGTCAAAAAGAGATCCTGCACCACCACATATGTGCCCTTCATGGTCTTCGGATCGACACCCGCAAAAGGATTCGCGCCCACCACCAGCAGCGCACCGAGCCCGCCGGCGAGCATCTCTTGCTTTGTCTTGCCCGGCGCCGTTGGCATCCCTGCATACTCGGCTGCAAACGCCCCCGGATTCTTCACCGGCACATAGCCAGGCAGCAGGTCGGGATAGAGGCCCATGTCTGCTGCTCCGCGCGAATTGGCATGGTCGCCGAGATAGGCAAACTTCACACCTGCGCGTCCAAATCCCCACCTCACGAGCGCGTCGAGATCGGAACCAGCGAACTCCGAACCGAAGATGACAACCAGCGATTCCTCGGCTAGCACCGCGTCGCGGAAAGCCGAATCTGCGATCGTGGCGCTATCGCCTGCCAGATATCCCGCCAGCTTCGCGTATCCCCCTTCGGGTACACGCAGAGTTGCCTTCGCCTGCCGCTCCAGCTTGATGTGCTTGGTATGCGCAACATAGAGCCGGGCCTTGTTCAGGCGAACGTTGGTGCGAATCTCCCATGCCAGCAACGGATGCTCATCGGTTGGATTGCCGCCGATCAGCAGAATCGCCGGCGCCTGCGCTACATCGTGCAGACTCGCTGCGCCATGCCCATGTCCCGCCAGTGCAACCGCAAAGGCCGGATAGTCCGCCGTCCGCTCGTGGTCGATATTGTTGGTGCGCAACACCGTTCGCGCAAATTTTTGCAGCAGGTAATTCTCTTCGTTGGTGGTCGTGTTCGATCCGATCACGCCGATCGCAGTCCCGCTCTTGGTGTCGCGAATCTCTTTCAGTGTCTTGCCTGCGACGCGCAGCGCATGCTCCCAGGTCACCGGCTCCAGCTTTCCCTGGGTATTGCGCACCAGAGGCTTGGTCAACCGGTCCGCACTCTCCACAAAGTCGAACCCGAACCTTCCTTTTGCGCAGAGAAAATCGTTATTGATTCCGCTCTTGTCACGGTTGTCGGCGCGAATGATCGCGGCGCCGTCATCGGCCTGCCTCACACCCAGTGTCACCTTGCATCCGTCGCCGCAGTGCGTACACACCGTCGCAACGTGCTTCATCTCCCAGGGCCGCGTTTTATAGCGATAACTGCCGCTCGTCAACGCGCCCACCGGGCACACGTCGATGCACATGCCGCATTGCTCGCAGTCCAGATGGTCGCCGCCATTCGGGGCAATGACCGAGCGCGCGCCGCGATTCTCCACGCCCAGCGCCCAGACGTCCATACCCTCACCGCACATGCGGACACATCGATAACACAAAATGCAGCGTGGCCGGTCATAGAACACCGCCGGCGACCACTGCTGTTCCTCGCGGTGCTGCTTGGCCTCGGCGTAGAGGCTCTCGCCCGCGCCGTACTTGAAGGTCATGTCTTGGAGTTCGCACTCGCCGCCGGCATCGCACACAGGGCAGTCCAGCGGATGATTCCCCAGCAGCAACTCGATGGTTGCCTTGCGCGCCTGCGCAATCTCGGCCGACTCGGTGACGAACACCTGGCCCTCGGCGACGGTCGTTGTGCAAGCCGTCTGCAGCTTCGGCACCTTCTCCTGTCGCACTACACACATGCGGCACGCCGCCTGCAGGCTCAGCCCAGGGTAGTAGCAGAAGGCAGGAATCTCGATGCCTGCCTTGCGGCACGCTTCAATCAGCAGTGTCCCGGCCGGAGCCGTTAGCTTCTTTCCATCGACTGTGAACGTTACGTCAGGCATTCGTCTCTTAGTCTCTCATCTGCTGCTGGCGTGGCTTGGTTACACAACCGCCAATTCCGCATGTTTCGCATACGGGCATGGCTTGCCGTCTAAATGTGCCTCAAATTCTTTGCGGAACTTCTTCACAAATCCCAAGGTCGGCATCGCTGCAGCATCGCCCAGCGGGCAGAACGTCCGGCCCATCATGTTATCGGCGATGTACTGGATGTTGTCGATATCCTTGGCCACGCCGAAGCCTGCGTGGAACCGCGTCAGTGACTTCTTCAGCCAGTCCGTTCCTTCGCGGCAGGGAATGCACCACCCGCAGCTCTCGTGCTGATAGAAGCTGATCGTCCGCAGCGCAAACTCGACGATGCACGTCTGGTCGTCGATCACCACCACGCCGCCCGAGCCCAGCATCGATCCCGCTTTGCCCACCTGGTCGAAATCCATGCCGAGGTTTTCAATCTCCTCGGGCAACAGCACCGGTGTCGACGATCCGCCCGGGACGACAGCTTTCAACTTCCGCCCTCCGCGCACACCTCCGCCAACTTCATAAATCATCTTCTTCAGGTTGTAGCCCATCGGCAGTTCGTACACACCCGGCC
>CAZPEZ010000033.1:0-42099 GCA_964585715.1 uncultured Occallatibacter sp. | reverse complement strand
CTTACCTTGTGAGAATGATCAAGCCAAACCTGATCGTTTCTCACGACTGGCACGTTCAACCTTATTGTCAAAGATCCTTGAGAGCCTACCGCCTGAGCGGAGCCCTTGTGGATCGAGGCCTGCTCTTGCGAACAGGTGTCCCCGAACTTGATGCGCTGCTAGCTTGTCTCACGATCGCATCCGGAATCTTACTTCGAGATCGCGGCCTGCGCGGCCTGCGGAATCTTCCGAGATGCCATTGATTGCGTTCGCCAGCATTTTTGCGCGAACCTTTTGAAGGTATCGAACTTCCCATCCGATGTCAAGCCAAACCAGCCTTGACTCTCTCGATTCCCCTTCTAGGGCGTCGCACAGCGCTCAAATTTCAAACAACGACCAGCAGTATCGGCTCGCGCCGCTCGGGCGCACGAAAGGATTTTCCTCTCGGGTCATGCAATGGCTTGTTCTCTGCGGGATTCCCTACAGGGGCTCAGGGGTGCAACCTTCGCTACTCACCTAGACCCTACGAACCAGCTTCCCACTTCCCTCTTCGGGCAGGCCCAACAGGCCACCGGGAGGCTCCACTGCTTCACAACAGCAACTTTTTGAGAGTACCACAGGGCACTCCCCTTTGCAACCCGCAACAGACAGAAAATCTCTCACTTGCGACTATCTGTTGCGACTTGCTGAGGATACCAACCGGCCGGCCGAAACACAACCCCGCTATCCCTGTGAAAAACCCTTGAATTCTGTGGGAAAGGTGCTGCATGCAGCGGACTCAAGACCCGCCTGCAAGGGTATCCCCAAAAACGCCCGCGGTTACGCACCTTTCGTCCACGTCCCCGCCATAAACCGGCTCTCGCCCCCGAAAGTGCGTCCACCGCTCGCGCCAGATTCCGTTCCCGCGCCTCATCCGACTTAAGCGCAGCGAAGTAGCGAAGCACTTCCTTCTTGCGGCTCGGAATCAACAACTCCCAATTCTTCTCCGCCTGCGGGTTCTCATGAAGAGCCTTCCTGAACCACTCCGGTATTGCATGTTGCGGCCCGTTGCCATAATCCACATCGAAAGCGATCTCTATTCGCACCGGATCCCCAACAACGACTCCCGCCGCGGAACGAACCGTGCCATTCAGATACAGAAAGAAGCTGCCATCCCCCGCGGGCATCCTATTAGTACGGCACGCCTCGGCCGGCTTGCCGTTGATCCGCATCAACACAGGCAGAGGCTTCCGCCGTCCTGGCTTGATCGTTCCCGCACGAGCCGCGCTCACGGCAACGAATGGGTTGATACCGCGAATCTGAATCACGGTTTGGAACCTACAGGTCTCCATGAGTAGTAGACTGCCTCAGCTCGTCATTGCTGCATCTTCGAAACACCAGCCTCCGCTCAGCATCCCATTAGATGCCCGCACTGCCGGCCGCAAGTCCTGCCTTGGCTCATACCCGATCACCCGTCCCCTCAACAGGATGGCGAGATGCTCCTTTTGATCCTTCGTACCTCTCTCGGTACTAGGGTCCTGTTTTCGTCAATGCAGGCAGGCGTAGAGTGTTGGAATGGCAACCGATGCAGCCGCGCTCCAACGGGCATTGGACCAGGATGAGTTCTTCCCCGCATTTCAGCCCTACGTTGAGTTGAGAACCGGGCGGCTCATCGGGTTTGAGCTTCTCGCCCGTTGGCAGCACGCCACGCCCGACGAGTTCATTCCTCGCTTCGAAGCCAGCGGATTGATCAGCTGTTTGACCCAAACGCTGCTCGACAAGGCCTTCGCATCGGCCCCACTTGCGCAGAGCTCGCTGCACCTATCCTTCAATCTATCCCCGGTGCAGTTGCAGGATACGGGAATTCCCGCCTTGATTGCCGACTGTGCGGAGCGGGGTCAGTTCGCCCTCGATCGCATCACCATCGAAGTCACAGAAAGCGCATTGCTCAAGGATCTCAGCCGCGCCAACGACATCGCCTGCGAATTGAAGAGGCTTGGCTGCCGCTTGGCGCTCGACGATTTTGGCACCGGCTATTCGAGCCTCCTGCACCTGCAGTCCCTTCCCTTCGACAAGCTGAAGGTCGACCGAAGCTTCGTCAGCTCCATGACTGAGGTGCGCGAGAGCCGGAAGATCGTGGCCGCAGTCGTTGGTCTCGGCCAGAGCCTGGGACTCAGCACCGTCGCCGAGGGGATCGAAACCCCCGCCCAGGCTGGCATGTTGCTCTGGCTCGGCTGCGACCTCGGCCAGGGCTGGCTCTATGGCAAGCCGGCACCGGTCGACGGAATCCCACGCCTGCTCGCGGCAAAGCCCCAAACGTTCCAGCCGGCCATGCCTTCAACAACTGACGGCAGCTCTATCATTGGGTTCGAATCCCTTCCTGCCCAGCGCTTGGCGCAGATTCAGGCCATCTACGATGGCGCTCCCGTTGGACTCTGTTTCCTCGATCAACGGATGCGCTACGTGAGCATCAACCGCCGGCTCGCCGAGATGAACGGCGCCCCCGTCCTGGCGCATCTGGGCAAAACCCCAGCCGAGGTCATTCCCCACGTCTTCCCCATCATCGAACCCTTTATCAGTCGCGCCCTGCAAGGCGAGGCGGTCCTCGGCATTGAAGTCGAGAAGCCCTCGCCCGACGGCCGTGAGTCGCAGACCGTGCTTCTGAACTATCAGCCCGCTCGCGATGAAGCCGGAGAGGTCCTCGGTGTCTCCGTCGCAGTCATGGATATCACCGGATCGAAGCGCACCGAAGAGGCTCTGCGCGAGAGCATGGATCACTTCCGCCATATGCTCGAGCTCGGTCCGCACGTGCCGTGGGTGCTGAATGACAAAGGCGAGGTCATCGACGCCAGTTCGCGCTGGGAAGAATTCACCGGCCAACCCCTGGATCAGGCCCTCGGCTACGGCTGGTTGAGCATGTTGCATCCCGAGGACATCCCCCCAACCCAGGAGGCCATCCGCCGATGCCTCACCGCCGGTGACCCCATCGATATTCACTACCGGGTCCGCACTAAAGTCGGCGAATGGCTCGCCATGCGCTCTCGCGGATCGCCGCGTTTCGGCCCCTCCGGCAAGATCGTCGGCGTTTACGGCGTCGTCGAACAGGCGACCACATCCCCGATCACTGGCAGAGAGTTGTCCTCCTCGACGACCAGCTAATTCACTTCTTCATTCCTTCACTGCTCACTTCTTCACTGTTTCACTGCTTCGCAATGATCCCCAAATCTGTCAGCCCATTCACAAAGAACTGCATCGCCAGCGCCACCAGCAGCAAACCCATAATGCGCACCAGAATGCGGATCCCGGTCTCCCCCAGCACAGACCGGATTCGCCCCGCGCCCGCCAAAACCCAGTAGCTCACCAGGCAGGTCACCGCCACCGCCCCAAGAATCGCGCCCATCTGCCAATGAAGGAACGACGGTACCGGTCCCACCAGGACCATCACCGAGGAAATCGCGCCCGGCCCAGCCAACATGGGAATGCCCAGCGGCACGATCCCCGCGTCTTCCTTTGCCGCGCCTTCTTCGGTATCGCCGTGTGCCTCCTGCGTCGCCGATCGTTTGGCCTCCAACATGTCCAGCCCGATCAACAGCAGAATCAGTCCACCCGCAATCTCAAACGCCGGCAGCGTGATCCCAAACATTCTGAAGATCAGTTGCCCGGCCAGCGCAAAGCTTGTCAGCACAATGAAACACGTCAGTGCCGCTTTGCGCGCCATGCGCTTTCGCCGCGCCGGGTCGGCGCTCTCCGTAATTGCAATGAACGACGGAATCGCCGCGAACGGATCGACCAGAAAAAAGATAGAGCTCAGCGCCAGCACGCTGAAGCGCACAATCGGCGCGTGACTCAGTTCGTTGAGCGCGGTCGCTGCTGGATTTGCCCAAAACACAATCGATGACCCTTGATTAGAGCTTAGCCCAGCCCCAATTGATTCAGCGCTCGCCCTGCACAAGCTCCCTCTGAGCCCGGATTCCTGCCACAAAAGTCATCCATCTCACGCGGCTTCGGTTACTCAAAACCCCTCGGTTTTCGCGGTACTCAAGATTTGCATCTTCATGAATCTATTGCTGTTAGCATCAGATTAACTCGAGCCATGATTCAGACGCAGCCGCAATCCGCTCAAGCAAAGAGCGCCTCGCACAGGCACATCCGCACGAATCGCATGCATTGCAATGCTCCGCTAGTCGTCTTCTTCGCGCTCGTTCTTGCCATCGTTATCGCCGCTCATCGACATCTCAATCAGCGCTTCGACTTCGGCGTCATCTACTTCGCTGCGCCAATGGTCCTTCACGGTGCGCGGCACACTCTTTACGACATGAACACGCAGCACACATTCCAGACCCTGTACCAACGTCCGCCCGATACGCTCTTCCGTAACCCGCCCTTCGCGCTGCTGCCGATTCTGCCTTTGGCCAAGCTGCCCATGGCCGCCGCGTTTGCGCTCTGGACCATCTTCTCCTTCGTTCTTCTTTTCGCTATCCTCAGGGTTCTCGAAAACGAGACGCAGATCCTCTGCGGAAACTGGCCGCTCCTGGTCGCCCCGGCCTTCGCGCCGGTTCTCGGCAATTTCCTGCATGGGCAGTTCTCGCTGATCGTCCTCGCCTCCTTCACTGCCGCGTATGCCTTGTGGCGCCGGGGAAGGCACTTCTTGGGGGGCTTGGTCTTGGCCATCGCGACCATCCAATTCCAAACCGTCCTCGGTCTCGTTCTCATCCTCGCGCTCAAGCGCAAAGGTCGCGAACTGGCCGGCTTCTCTTTGGGCTGCGCGATACTTCTCGCGATCTCACTCTGGATGGTGGGCCTGAACGCCTTGCTCGCCTACCCGCACTTCGTGCTCCATAGCGACACCCCGCTGTCGGAACTGCTCCACATGGCCAACTGGCAGGGATTCCTCACCATCCTCGGTGTGAACCATTGGCTCCTGCTCCTTCAGCTGTCCCTCGGCACAATCCTCTGTGCGGCAAACGCCTGGAAGGATCTCGACCGCGGCTTCGCGGCGGCGATTCTGGCCTCCAAGCTGGTCAGCTACCATCTCACGCCGCAGGATCTCTCTCCGCTCTTGATCGCTTTTACCTTTGCATTAGGTCCGGAGTTCTTCCCCACGCGCGCGTGCCCGTGTTCGCATTGACAACCATCGCCTCCACCCTTGCGATGTCACGCTTCACGTTCCCCTGGCTTTCCTCGCCCTTCCTGTTGCGCTCGCTTTTTTGGGCTGGATCGCAACTGTCCCAACGCAACCCGCCGCCATCTCGGATACAGACCAAACCGGTCGGCTTCAATCCCGCAACTCCTTCGCAAACTCACCTCAACAAGCCTGCTAAGTCGCACAAATGTTACACGTGGAACATTGCGCCTTTCCCTCGCCCTCATCGAGAAAGGACTTTCCTAACTTCGCAGCAGCGAGTACTTATTCCCGCTGACTCGCTAACCTGCGACCTCGTCTGTCGCAGGCGTGCTGCTGACTTGCTCACTGAGCGGTGCCGCCAACCGCATCATCGCCACATACAGAACCCCAGCCGTAAAGAAGCCGACGAACCACGCATAGTCGTAGAGGAAGTGCAGCGGCTTCACCGCCAACCCGACCAGCGCAATCACCACGCCCAGAATCAACGCAACCAATGCCCGCGGATTGACGCCCTTCGTGTAGTGGTACACGCCCTCGCGATGATAGAGCGAGTTCACATCCAGCTCCGTCTTGCGAATCAGAAAGTAGTCCGCGACCATGATGCCCGCCACCGGTCCCAGCAGCCCTGAATAGCCCACCAGCCATCCGAAGATGTACGCATCCGGCGTCGCTAACAACTTCCACGGACACATCGCCAATCCGAGAAAGCCCGTGATCAGCCCGCCCGTCCGAAAACTGATCAGCCGCGGATACAGATTTGAAAAATCGTTCGAAGGCGAGACCACATTCGCGCCAATATTTACATTCAGCGTAGCGATCAGAATCGCGATCAGCGCGATAAACGCGACAACAGGCTGATGAAACGCGCCGATCAGCAGAATCGGATTCCAGATTGGATGCCCGAACAACACAGTCGACGCCGACGTCACCGAGATCCCGACAAACGTATAGAGCGTCATCGCTACCGGTAGACCAAACGCCTGGCCCCACGATTGCGCGCTCTGCGATTTTGAATAGCGCGTGAAGTCAGGAATGTTCAGCGCCAGCGTTGCCCAGTAGCCCACCATCGCCGTCAGTGACGGAAAAAACACCGCCGAAAACTCGTGCGCAGAATGGAACTGACTCGGCGTCGAAAGCATCGTGCCAAAGCTCCCAGCCTTCATCCGCACCCAGATCACCAACAACACCGCCATCACGAACATGAACGGCGCGCCGAACGCCTGCAGATGCCGAATCGACTCGACCCCGCGCCACACCACAACCATGTTCAGCAGCCAGAACCCCAGGAAACATGCCCACAAAACGCCGGGCGCATCGGCAAACGAAGGCGAGATCACTTCAAGCATCGAGTGAATCGCCGTTCCGCCGATCCACGACTGAATGCCGAACCAGCCGCAGGCCACAATCGCACGCAGAAGCGCCGGCACATTCGCGCCGCGCACACCGAACGGCGCCCGAATAAACACCGGGAATGGAATGCCATACTTCGCACCGGCATGCGCATTCAGCAGCATCGGAACAAGGACGATGAGATTGCCGAGCAGCACAGTCAGCTCTGCCTGCTTCCAATCCATGCCCTTGGCGATCAGCGACGACGCAAGCTGATAGGTCGTGATCTCCATCGACATCGAGAACCACAGCGCGATGTAGTTGTACGTCGTCCAGGTACGGTGTTCCTGCGTCGTGGGGCGCAGGTCCTGGTTCGATAAAGATGGATCGACTACGGACAAGGAAGCCTCCGAGAGCGCTCCTTCTGATCTAGTGCGCTGTCTCTGAAATACACAACAGAAGTAAAGGTGTCATTCTGAGCGAAACGGGGCCCCGAACGTCCCTCAGTTCGGGGGTGGTGAGCCGAAGAATCTGCTTCTTCACCATTCTGGATTCCGTCTAGAACTTCTGGGACACCACACTACCTAGGGGTAGCCGTACAAGGAAGAAATGATGATTACTTCCACGCTCCGCCGCGGGCCGCACGGCGCAGATACTGGCCATGGCCGGGCTTCCCAATGAACTCGCCCTTCGACACGATCAGCTCGCCGCGCGAATAGACATCGCGCGCATTGCCCTTCACCTTGAAGCCCTCGAACATCGAGTAGTCAACACGCATGTGATGCGTCGCGGCGGAAATAGTGTACGCAGCCTGCGGGTCCCACAGCACGATGTCCGCGTCGCTGCCCGCGGCAATCACGCCCTTCTTCGGGTACATGCCGAAGATGCGCGCTGGAGCCGTCGAAACCAGCTCCACAAAGCGATTCAAGGAGAAGTTGCCCTTGCCCACGCCATGATGATGCAACAGCTGCAGACGATTCTCGATCCCCGGCCCGCCGTTCGGGATTTTGGTGAAATCGTCTTTGCCCAGTGCCTTCTGGTCTTCGAAGCAGAAGGGGCAATGATCGGTCGAGACCACCTGCAAATTGTCCCTGCGCAGTCCTTCCCAGAGCTTGGGCTGATTCTTCTTCTCGCGCAGTGGTGGAGTGAACACGTACTTCGCACCCTCCCACCCCTTGTCCTGCACATCTTCGAGCGAAAGCAGCAGGTACTGCGGGCACGTCTCGGCGAACGCAGGCAGGCCGCGGTCGCGCGCTTCGCGCACCTGGTTCAGCGCGTCTTCACTGGAGAGGTGCACAATGTAGACTGGCACGCCCGCCATCTCCGCCATCGCAATCGCGCGATGCACCGCCTCGGCCTCGGCCCGTGTCGGCCGCGTCAGCGCATGATAGATGGGCGCGGTCTTGCCCTCGGCTAGCGCCTTCTGCACAATGACATCAATAACCGACCCATTCTCCGCGTGCATGCAAATCAGCGCGCCGTTCTTCGCCGTCTGGCGCATCGCTTTGAAGATCGTGGCGTCATCGACCATCAGCACATTGGGATAAGCCATGAACAGCTTGAAGCTGGCCACACCCTCGCGCACCAGGTCGTCCATGTCTTCCAGGCCCGCGTCGGGCAGATCGGTCACGATCATGTGCAGACCGTAGTCGATGCACGCCTTGCCTTCTGCCTTCTTCCACCAGGTATCGAGCGCTGTACGCATCTTCGTGCCGCGCGCCTGGATGGCAAAATCAACGATCGTTGTTGTCCCGCCGATCGCCGCCGCGCGCGTACCCGTCTCGAAGTCATCCGCGGAGTTGGTGCCGCCGAAGGGCATGTCGAGGTGGGTGTGGGCATCGATGCCGCCCGGTAGAAGCAGCAACCCGGTTGCGTCCACAATCGTTCCCGCAGAGTTCGGAGGAATGCTGGGGCGAACACCTCGAATCACGCCGCCGTCGATCAACACATCGGCGCGGACCATGGTGTCCGCGTTGACGACAGTGCCGTTCTGGATCAGGATCTTCGACATAAAAGAAATAGATCGAACGCTCGCTCCAAATCAGGATCGATGCGGCTGAACCGTACAATTCGTCCCACGGGTCCGCTCATCCCAGGTCTCCGCCGGCGCCCCCGTCTCCAAGCGAACCATGGTGATGCACTGATCGACCGGGCAGACCAGCGCACACAGGTTGCAGCCGACGCATTCGGTTTCATCCACGCGTGGAATACGCTCGATTTGCGTCATGTACGGCCCGCGAGGCGAACTTGCCTGAGCCCGTTCCTTGCGTGTCACCGGCGTAACAGCAATCGACGCACGCGTACGCGCTTCGTTCTCCACAGGAGTCGAATGCAGTTCGACATGGCCGTTTACCGGACCCGTCGTGCGATCGAGATGGATACATTGGTGGGCACCATCCCAGCAAGCGACGTGGCAAAGATCGCAGCCAATGCATTTCTCTTCATTAATCCGCGCCACGATCTTGTAGTTGAGGTTCAGGTGCTTCCATTCCGTAACCCGATTCAGCGAAAGACCCCGAAAGTCTTCGATCGAGTTGAAGCCCTTGGTCCGCATCCAGCTTTCAAGACCCTCCGCCAGATCCTCGACGATGCGATAGCCGTAGTGCATCACGGCGGTGCAGACCTGCACCGTACCGCAGCCAAGCAGCATGAATTCCGCGGCGTCGCGCCAGGTCTCGATGCCGCCGATGCCTGAAAGCGGTAACGCCGAGTCCGGATCGGCCATCACCTGCTGCACCATGTTCAGCGCGATCGGCTTCACGGCCGGCCCACAGTACCCTCCGTGCGAACTCTTGCCGTCGACGTCAGGTCGCGGCACCAGCGTATCGAGGTCGATGCCCGTGATCGAATTGATCGTGTTGATCGCGGAGAGGCCATCGGCCCCGCCGCGCTTCGCGGCTCGCGCCACCGAGCGAATGTCCGTGATGTTGGGCGTAAGCTTCACCAGAACTGGCGTGCGCGCCTTCTCTTTCACCCACCCGGTAATCATCTCCGCATACTCGGGCACCTGGCCTACGGCCGAACCCATGCCGCGCTCGCTCATGCCATGCGGACAGCCGAAGTTCAACTCGAGCCCATCCGCGCCCGCATCCTCGGCGCGCGCGACAATCTCGTGCCATGCCTCGCGATTCGAGGCAACCATCAGCGAGGCGATCACGGCGTGATAGGGATAGCGCTTCTTGACCTCGGCCATCTCGCGCAGATTCTCTTCCACGCTGCGGTCGCTGATGAGCTCGATATTGTTGAAGCCCATCATGCGCAGGCCGTTCCAATCGGTGGCCGAGTAGCGAGAGCAGACGTTGGTCACCGGCTCGCCAATGGTCTTCCACACCGCGCCGCCCCAGCCCGCATCGAAAGCGCGCATGATCTGCTCGCCACAGTTGGTCGGCGGTGCTGAAGCCAGCCAGAACGGATTGGGCGAGTCGATCGCTCCGGCAAATCTGCGCACGTGAATATCAGGCATACACGGTCTCCGCAATCTCCAGCATGGCCAGGGCCGACCGCTTGCCGTCGGCCACAGCGTCCACCACTTCGCGGCCACCATTGGCGCAATCGCCGCCCGCAAAGTAGCGCGGATTACGGGTCTTGCCAGTCACGCGATCGGTCACGATTCTTCCATCGCGCACTTCGACATTGCAACAATCGCGCATCAGGTCAGTGATGGGCGATTGACCGATGGCAGGCACCACGAGGTGACAGGCGATCGTCTGGCGTGATTCCGGGATAGGCTGCAGAGTGCGGTCCACCTCGCGTACCTGCACCGTATCGAGCATCAGCACGCCGTGCTCTTCTTTGCGAATCGCGACGGCCTGACGACGCCACAGGAACTGCACGCCCTCAACCTTGGCGTGTTCGTACTCAAAATCGAATGCGGGAATGTCGCTCTCGCCGCGCCGGTAGAGCAGATAGACTGTCTCAGCGCCAAGGCGTCGTGCGGCGTTGGCAGCATCGATTGCGGTATTGCCTGCGCCGATCACGACCACCGTTCCGGCAAGCTCCCGAATGCGACCCGTCTTGTAGCCGGCGATCAGTTCGAGCGCATTCATCACGCCCTCATTCTCTTCGCCCGGAATACTCAACTGCTCAAGTGCCCCGAGGCCGATGCCAAGAAAAACGAAATCAAACTCCGCTTCGAGTTCGCGTAGGTCTTCGCCCGATTCAATTCCGGCTCCGAAGCGAAATTCAACGCCCATACGGCGGATGAGGTCGATCTCTTTCAGGCTCTCCGTGGCGCGCAGCTTGTACTCCGCAACTCCGTACGTATTGAGGCCGCCGGGCAAAGCTTTCCGCTCGATGATGGTCGCGCGTGCTCCCCGACGACACAATTCCGCGGCACACGCCAGAGAAGCCGGACCGGCGCCGATGCAGGCAACGTGAAGATGGCGCGAGTTGCGTGGAGCGGTCTGGAGCTCTTCCCCGCTGGCGTGAAAGAAATCCATCGCGTGACGTTGCAGTTGACCAATGCGGATGGGATGGCGGCCTTGCTTGTGCATCACGCAGGCACCCTCACACAGCACATCCACAGGGCAGGCCCGCGCGCAGCTACCGCCGAGAATATTCGCATCGAGGATGCGCAGAGCCGATCCGCGCAGGTTGCCGGAGGCGATCCGCTTGATGAACCCGGGAACATCAATGTGAGTCGGACAGGCGGCCGTACAGGGCGCGTCAAAGCAATAGAGACAGCGATTCGATTCGATCGTCGCAGCCTGCGCCGTCAGCGGTCGCTTCAGCTCGGTGAATCGTTCGCGCAGTTGCGGATCGTCGGGTAGGGTTTCGAGACTCATATACTCCTCAGATCTAGTTGCGCTCAACGTGGTGCAGCCTGCGCGTTAGGAAGCCACAAGCGGACCGTATTGATCAGGCCGGCGATCCCGGAAGAACTGCCAGGTGCGTCGCACCTCGGCGATTTCATCGAGGTTCAGGTCCGTTGTCAGTACCTCGTCCTTGTCGCGCGAGGCCTGGGCGATGATTTGTCCGCGGGGATTGGCAAAATAGCTCGATCCGTAAAACTCGCCGATGTTCCACGGCGGCTCTGTGCCCACACGATTGATCGCGGCGATGAAGTAGCCGTTGGCTGCAGCGTGCGCCGGTTGCTCAAGCTTCCAAAGATACTCGCTGAGCCCAGCAACGGTTGCGGAAGGATTGAACACGATCTCCGCACCATTGAGACCGAGACAGCGCGCACCCTCAGGAAAATGCCGGTCATAACAGATATAGACGCCGATCTTCACGAAACCGAGGTCGAACACCGGGTAGCCGAGATTGCCGGGACGAAAGTAGAACTTCTCCCAGAACCCAGGCGCGACGTGCGGGATATGTGTCTTGCGATACTTGCCGAGATAGGTGCCGTCTTTTTGGATGACCGCGGCGGTGTTGTAGAAGATGCCTTCCTGTTCAACCTCGTAGACCGGCACAACCATCGCGATGCCGAGTTCCTTCGCGAGCGATCGCATGAAGGTAACGGTGGGACCATCGGGGACCGGCTCGGTCGTCTCATACCACTTGACCGACTGCTCAGCGCAAAAGTAAGGGCCGTTGAATATCTCTTGCAGGCACACGACCTGTGCGCCAGCCTGGGCAGCCTGGCGAATGAGCCCCACATGCTTGTCGACCATTGCCTTCTTCTGCGCCGCCAGCGGTTCGGTTGCCGGCAGAGCGTTTGAGGCCTGAATAATGGAACAACGGACCACGCGTGGCATGAATTGAGGACTCCCCGAAAAGGTGTGAGTCTTTGAAGTTAATGCATCGGTCGCACGATGGGCAACGTGTTTGTTCTTTAAGCTGCGGTTACCCTAAATACTCGGCTCAGTATTCGATCTTGCTGGGCGAGGCCAGCCACGCGGCAAAGCTGGCCCACGCCTCGTCGGCGAGCAATTGCGTTGAGCGGACCTGGCGTAGATCCGAGTCTTTCCGGAGCTCGCCGTAGAGGAACGCATCGTCGAACCCGGCGCGCGCTGCATCGGGAGCCGAGCAACCGTAATAGATTGCGTCGAGACGCGCCCAATAGGCCGCTGAAAGGCACATAGGACAGGGCTCGCAGCTCGTATAGAGGTCGCAACCGGCTAGCGTAAAGGTGCCGAGTGCCCTGCAGGCCGCGCGGATCGCATTCACCTCACCGTGGGCGGTTGGATCGTTCGTTGCCGTGACCGAGTTGGCGCCTTCCCCAACGATCTTGCCATCGCGTACGACTACCGCGCCAAACGGACCGCCTTTGCCGTTGGCAACATTGTCCGTGGCGAGAGCGATAGCCCGCCGCAGGAACTCTGGGTTTGGTACGCTGGGCATGAAGAGCGGCCTTCTTAGATCGTCGTGGCGTCGAAAGTCAAAGACAGTATGGCACAGGCCTTCCGATCATCTCGCGTTCTCACGCCGCACGGCCTGATGCCGGCGACGCTTGTTGTCGTTGCCGGACGGTTTTTCGAGGTGCAAGCCGGAACGAATTCGATCGCGGGCGCACACGATTTTGGCGATGCCGTCCTGCTGCCGGGGCTCGTTGACACGCACGTCCACATCAACGAACCAGGCCGCACGGAGTGGGAAGGCTTTGCGACGGCGACACGCGCTGCGGCGGCTGGTGGCGTGACCACGCTGGTCGACATGCCGCTGAATTGCGTGCCGGAGACCGTTGACGTCGCCGCACTCGAAGCCAAGCGTGCTGCGGCCCGCGACAAGGCCTGGGTCGACTGGGCCGCGTGGGGCGGTGTGGTCCGCGGGAATGCCACTTGCGTAAGGCCCCTGGCAGCTGCCGCAGTGCCAGGATTCAAGTGCTTCCTCACTCACTCCGGCGTCGACGGATTTGCCTGGGTGGATGAAGCCGATCTGCGCGCGGCACTCCAAGAGCTGAAGGGGACGGGTCTGCCTCTATTGGCGCATGCAGAGGTGGCCGGGCCAGTTGAAGCCGCGACTGCGGAGCTGAATCGGGCAGGCCAGAATTGGCGAAATTATGCGACTTACCTCGCGTCGCGCCCCGACGAGGCAGAGATCGATGCCATCGCACTGCTAATTCGGCTGGCCGAGGAGTTCCAGACACCAGTCCACATCGTCCATCTCGCCAGCGCCCGAGCCTTGCCGCTACTCAAAGATGCACGTAAGCGTCGTCTGCCGATCACAGTCGAGGCCTGCACCCAGTATCTGCATTTCGCCGCCGAAGAGATCCCCGATGGCGCGACCGAATACAAATGTGCCCCCCCGATTCGTTCCGCTGAAAACCGTGAACAGCTTTGGCAGGCGTTGGTCGCGGGGGACATCGACTTTGTCGTCACCGACCACTCTCCGTGCCCGCCCGAGATGAAGCATCGCGAAGAGGGCCGCTGGGACAAGGCGTGGGGCGGCATCGCAAGCCTCGGTCTTGCACTGCCGGTTCTCTGGACTGGCATGAGACAGCGCCAGATTGGCATCGAGAAACTTGCCGAATGGATGGCCTCAGGCCCGGCACGCCTTGCTGGCCTCGAAGGCAAGAAAGGAGAGCTGGCTCCGGGTGCCGACGCCGACTTCGTCGTCTTCGATCCCGAATCAGACTGGACCGTCACGTCAAACGATCTGCACTTTCGCCACAAGGTCTCGCCCTATCTCGGCGCCAAGTTGCGTGGCGCGGTCCGCGAAACCTGGCTGCGCGGCGAGCGGATCTTCGATCAAGGTGAATTCACACGAGACCCGCAGGGACGGGAGCTGAGATGCCGATGAGGGAACGCTCTCTCCGCGCAATCGCAGAATGCCGGCACATTGCAACCATGACCGAGGAGCCAGGACGCATCACGCGTCGCTTCCTCACGCCACCGACACACAACGTCCACGCTCATCTCCGCGCCCGCATGGAAGAGCTGGGCATGACCGTGCATGTGGATGCCGCCGGCAACCTGCGTGGACGATCGCGTACCGCAGGCACACGCCTGTTGCTGGGTTCGCACATCGACACAGTCCCCGATGCCGGTGCGTTCGACGGCGTTCTCGGCGTGACGCTGGCGCTCGAATGCGCGGATATGGCGCGCGAGATGAATCTGCCCCTGGCCGTTGATGTGGTTGCTTTTTCTGAAGAGGAGGGTGTCCGCTTCGGCGTTCCCTTCATCGGCAGCCGTGCCATCGCGGGCCGCTTCGATCCATCGCCCCTGGCGCTGAAAGATGCGGAGGACGTCACGCTGGAGGAAGCCATTCGCGCCTACGGCCTCGATCCGAGTCAGATTCCAGCAGCCAGTCAAGGTCTTGATGACACATTGGGCTTCGTCGAGATCCACATCGAGCAGGGGCCCGTTCTCGAAACCGAAGACCTGAAAGTTGCCGCAGTGACGGGCATTGTGGGCCAATCACGACTGACCATCGCGTTCACCGGCCAGGCCAATCACGCGGGTACCACGCCAATGCATCTGCGCCACGACGCGCTCGCGGGAGCAGCCGAGTGGATCACCGCCGTCGAGAAACACGCGAAGCGCACCGAGGGTCTTGTTGCGACCGTCGGCAAAGTCGAGTCTTCTCCCAATGCTGGCAATGTTATCGCCGGCGCTGTTTCGCTCTCGCTCGACGTGCGGCATCCCCACGATGCGGTTCGGCTGAGCGCAGTAAACGAGCTCACCGAAGCGGCGAACGCCATCGCCGAGCGACGCGGATTGGCCATTCAGTGCACACCGCAGATGGACCAGCCGGCCGTCTCGATGGACGAACGACTGACCGCCTACCTCGTCGACACGATGGAGACAGCAGGCCTTCCGCCGAAGAGGATGCCGAGCGGCGCCGGACATGACGCTATGGTGATGGCCGCCCGCATGCCCACGGCCATGCTCTTCCTGCGCAGCCCAGGAGGTATCAGCCACAATCCCGCAGAAGCCGTGCGCGAAGAAGATGTCGAGGCAGTCCTTCAGGTGACGAACGGCTTCCTCGCGCGCGTCGCCGCCGAGGTTCGCTAGAATCGAACAGCGAGAACGCAAGATCCTTCCTGCGAGGTCGACCTTTGCACCACCTGGGACTAACCCGAAGCAGCCTGAAGGCAGATCACCTGCTGCAGACACCCAACACCTTTATCCGTACTCCCCTTCCCGGCGCGCTGAATGTGGAGTTCATCGTTCACATCGCTCCCCAAGCGGGCGCAGCATTCACGCAGATGACTGCCGAGTTCGCAGCAGGAGGCACGCTGGGGCCATCACCTGCGCAGCGATTCGTCTACGTGATTGAGGGTTCCCTCGAGTTGCAGGCTGAACGAAAGACGCACACTCTCGGAGTCGGTGGCTTCGCATATCTCCCGCAAGGCTCCGCACACCAGATACGCACATCCGTGAAGGCTCGCGCAGTCGTGATCGAGAAGACCCATCGATCTGTGCCAGGTGCTCCGTCGCCCCAGGCGGTTGTGGGCGACGAATCCTCCGTCGCTCCCGTTGCCCTCATGGGCGATGAGGCCTTGCGTGTGCGCTCCCTGATGCCGGACGGCGACGCCTACGACTTTGCTGTGAACACCATGACCTACGATCCCGGCGCCGCGCTGAGCATGGTTGAGATTCACGTGATGGAACACGGACTGCTGATGCTTGAAGGGGGCGGCATCTACAAACTAAGCGACTCGTGGTACCCGGTCGAGGCCGGCGACTTCATCTGGATGGCGCCCTATTGTCCGCAGTGGTTCGGTGCGTTGGGCAAGAAACCGGCGAAGTACCTCATCTATAAAGACTGGCGACGCCATCCGCTGGAGAGTGCGCAATGACCACGGCACGACCCGCATTGACGATCGACCGCCTCATCGAGGAGCTACAGACACTCGCGACAATCTCTGAAGCCGAGCCGCCGGTGGTGACTCGGGTTGTCTTCAGCGAAGCCGACCTGCGCGCTCGCTCGTATGTCAAAAAGCTCTGCACGGACGCGGGACTCACCGTAACCGAGGACGCGATCGGCAATACCTTCGCCCGCTGGCAAGGCAGCGAGCCGGACCTTACCCCCATCGGTACAGGCTCACACATTGACGCCATCCCGAACGCCGGTCTCTATGACGGCTGCGTCGGTGTTCTGGGCGGGCTTGAAGCGATTCGTGTGCTGCAGCAGCTCGGTTTCAAGCCACGGCGCTCGATCGAACTGGTCATCTTCACATCGGAGGAGCCGACGCGTTTCGGCATCGGATGCCTGGGCAGCCGCATGATGGCCAATGTGCTCACGCCCGCCCAGGCACGCACGCTGCGCGATAAAGAGGGCCGCGGTCTCGATGAATCGCGTGCGGCTGCGGGGTTTAAAGGTTCCCTCGAGTCGGTCGTTTTGCCACAGGGGCACTTTCATCAGTTCGTCGAGCTGCACATCGAGCAGGGCCCGCTGCTGGAGCAGGAAAAGATCGATGTCGGCCTCGTGACCCACATCGCCGCGCCGGCCAGCATGCGCATATTGATTGAAGGCGAGGGTGGGCACGCCGGCGGAAAGCTGATGCCGGGCCGCAAGGATGCACTGACGGCAGCGGCGGAGTTGATCCTCGCTCTTGAGACCGCAGCCAAGAGCACTGCTGCAATCGATACAGTGGGAACTGTAGGCGTGTGCGATGTGTTTCCCGGCGCCGTCAACAGCATTCCTTCGCGGGTGCGACTCGAAACCGACATCCGTGACATCGATGGCCCACGGCGCGACAGCATCCTGCGCAGCCTGCAGACAACCTGCGACGAGGTGGCCTGCCGGCGCGGCGTGGCCATCTCAACCGAAGTTGTCAACGCCGATCCACCCGCAGCCTGCGACGACGCGATTCTGGCTGCGCTCGAAGAGTCTGCGAAGGCCGCCGGCAAGACCTACAAGAAAATGGTGAGCCGCGCCTATCACGATTCGCTGTTTATAGCGCGCGTTGCGCCCGTAGCAATGCTTTTCATTCCCTGTCGCGGTGGAGTGAGCCATCGCCCCGACGAGTACGCGTCTCCGGAGTGGATCGGTTCAGGGGTCCACGTCCTCTCGCGGACCTTGGCTGCGCTAGCGAGCTGAAAGCACAGGATCGCGCGACCAGCCAGGAGACAACGGCTCCGCGGCTTTGCATCTAAGCGGCTTCATTGTATTCTATGCCTCAACCTGTACGTTCCGAGCGCGGTTTCCCCACCATGAGCACGCATGCGAAAACCCGCATCGTCGGCTCCCCCGTCCCTAGAAAGGAAGGGGTGGATAAGCTGCTGGGTCGCGCGCAGTATGTGGACGACATCGAACGCAACGGCATGTGGTACGGAACGACTGTGCGCAGCACCATTCCCCGTGGCCTGATTCGTGAAATCAAATACAGCCGCGACATCGACTGGGACGAGTTCACCGTGGTCACAGCTGCCGACATTCCCGGCGAGAATCACATCCAGCTCATCTTTGCCGATCAGCCGTGCCTCGCAGACGGCAAGGTCAATCACTGCGATGAAGCCATTGTTTTGCTCGCCCACCCGGACAAGTGCAAGCTGCGTGAGGCTGCTGCTGCCATCAACATTGAATACGAGCCGCTCCCGCCGGTCTTCACGATCGAAGAGAGCGAGCGCCAGGAGGCGATCGTCTGGGGCGCCGACAATGTACTCAAAAGCTTCTTATTGGAAAAGGGCGATGTGGATTCAGCGTGGGCGGGTGCAGCACACATCGTCGAAGGCGACTACCGCACCGGCGCACAAGAACATCTCTACATCGAGAACAACGGCGTGATCGCCGACTATTCACCACTGAACGGTGTCACCGTGTGGGGTTCGCTGCAATGCCCCTACTACGTGCACAAGTCGCTGCTCGCCGTCTTTCATCTGTCTGAAGACAAGGTGCGCGTGATCCAGACTGAGACCGGCGGCGCCTTCGGCGGCAAAGAAGACTATCCGTCGACTCTCGCGTCGCACGCCGCGCTGCTGGCGATGAAGAGCGGGCATCCGGTGAAGATGGTATACGACCGCATGGAAGATCTGGCCGCGACGACCAAGCGGCATCCATCGCGCGTGCGGCATCGGACTGCGCTCGATGCAAACGGCAAACTGCTGGCGATGGATATCGAGGTGGCCACCGATGGGGGCGCCTACTCGACTCTCTCGTCGACGGTGCTGTCGCGCGCCACCCTGCATTCGCCGGGGCCATACGTCTGCCCCAATGTGCGCGTGCGGAGCCGCGCCTGGGCCACGAACACCGTTCCCTACGGCGCCTTTCGTGGGTTCGGCGCGCCACAGGCGATCTTCGCGATCGAGCGCCACATGGACGAGATTGCCGCGGCCATCGGCATCGAGCCAGTTGAACTGCGCCGCCGCAACTTTTTGCATGACGGCGACACGACGGCGACCGAACAGGTGATGCGCGAGCCGGTCATTCTCGACAAGCTGCTCGATCGCGCTCTTGTGGAAAGCGGGTACTTCGCAAAGCACGCACGGTTCGCGAAGGAAAACGCGGCGAGTCCTGTCAAGCGCGGCGTGGGCATCGCTGCCTTTTACCACGGGTCTGGATTCACGGGGTCGGGCGAGCACTATCTGAATTCTCTCGCAGGCATCGATGTCATCGACGATAAAGTGCGGGTCCTCGTATCGAGCACGGAATTCGGCCAGGGCACCAACACCGTCCTCACACAGATTGCCGCCGAATCCATCGGCCTCGACTACGACGATATCGTCATGGCGCCTCCCGACACGGGCATCGTGCCCAACAGCGGGCCGACCGTCGCATCGCGTACATCCATGGTCGTCGGGCGGCTGATCGAACGCGCCAGCCGTCAGCTTGTCGCCCAGTTGCAGGAGTGCGCGGGGCTACCCCAGTCGTTCACCCCAGAGGAATTCTTCGCGGCATGCGAACGGTATCGAGCAAAGAACGGCGACGTAGTTTCGTTGTGCCGTTATGAGGCGCCGCCCAACATCTTCTGGGACGATCAGAAGTATCGCGGCGAAGCCTATCCGGCCTATGCATGGTCGATTCACGTCGCACAGGTTGCCGTGGACACAGTGACGTACTCAGCCGAAGTTGAGGAGTTCTGGTCCGTCCAGGAAGTGGGTCGCGTACTCAATCCTGTGCTGGCCGGCGGGCAGATCGAGGGCGGTGTCGCGCAGGGCATCGGCTACGCTCTCTACGAGAAGGTGCTGCTCCAAAATGGACACATGGTCAACAACCAGATGACCAACTACATCATGCCCACAGCGGAAGACGTGCCGCCGATTCACGTCTACTTCGAAGAGATCCCCTTCAGCCACGGTGCGTATGGCGCAAAGGGCATCGGAGAACTTCCGCATGATGGCCCTGCGCCCGCAATTCTGAACGCGATCCGCGATGCGATTGGGGTTTCGTTCAACTCGATTCCACTGCTGCCCGAGGACCTGTTCGCAAGGCTGGGTGCACGCATACCCGTCGAGGAGGCAGCGTCGGCATGAGCGCAGATTGGCCGGCAATCGATCTCGTGGTGAACGGAGATCGGCGAAGCGTGCAGGCTCCGCCCATGAAGCGCCTCCTCGACGTGCTGCGCGAAGACCTTCAACTGACCGGCACAAAGGAAGGCTGCGGTGAGGGCGAGTGCGGATCGTGCTCCGTTCGCTTGAACGGCGAGTTGGTGAACTCATGCCTGGTTCCGGTCTTACAGGCGCACGGCGCAAGGATCCAGACCGTCGAGGGACTTGCCATCGATGGCGACCTGCATCCGCTGCAACAAGCTTTTCTCAACTGCGGCGGCGCGCAATGCGGCATCTGTACGCCGGGCATGTTGATGGCCGCGACACATCTGCTCGCGTCAAATCCTCACCCAACCATGACGGAGATTCGGGAGGGTCTTGCCGGGAATCTCTGCCGCTGTACCGGGTTCAAACGTATCTTCGATTCGGTGATTTCGGCAGCGGCCCAAACTCAAGACCCAATGGCCAACGAGGCCCATGCGCGGTAACGCCGAAGCCCATGAACTGATCGCCCCCGGCAGCCTGCACGCTGTGCTGCAGGTGCTCGCCGAGGGTCCTGGAGTCTGGACACCCATTGCCGGCGGCACGGAGCTGATGGTGGCGCATGCTGCGGGCCGGCTCAGCGCGAAAAAGCTCCTCAGTCTGTGGGGCATTCCGGATCTCCGCTTCATCGAAGCAGGCGCGGACTCAATCACGATTGGAGCCTGCACCACCTTCCGCGATCTCCGTCTTGACCCAGCCATCGCCGCACACTTCCCACTCCTCGCGAAGGCTGCAACTTGGATCGGATCGATCGCGAATCAGAATCGCGCCACCGTCGGAGGGAATCTCGTGAATGGGTCGCCGGCCGCGGACTCTTCGCCGGCACTGCTCGTCTATGACGCAGAGCTCGAGCTTATCTCCGTACGCGGTAAGCGACGTGTGCCCTATACAGAATTCCACACAGGCTACAAGAAGAATGTGCTCGCCCCGGATGAGCTGGTCTACGCGGTTCACCTTCCACGCAAGTTCGCAGCGCATCGCCAGTATCTGCGCAAAGTAGGGACGCGTCGCGCCATGGCCATCTCCAAGGTCGAGCTTGCCGGAACTGCTCTCCTGGACACCGGCGTGATCAGCGAGGTCCGCTTCGCGGCCGCGAGCCTCGCGCCCTTTCCCACGCGGCTCTATCAAACCGAAACAGCGGTCCGTGGCAGAGAAATATCCCCGCAAACAATCATGGCCGGACGAAACGCCTTGCTCGAAGAAGCTGCCCCCGTCGATGACATCCGCTCTACCGCGGAATACCGGAGAGCAGTGGCGGCCAATCTTCTGGAGGAGTTCCTCCGCAGCCTCGTCGTGGAGCAACCACGATGAGCCCCCTGGATTCAATCGACCCGGTACTTGACGGGTGGAATCAGGCCGATCCTGCAGCCGCCCACGCTGCGATGCTCGCCTGTTGCGGCGCAACGCGCTGGGCAGAGGCAATGGTCGCTGCCCGCCCCCTGACTGGCATTGCCGCATTGAGCGAGACAGCCGATCGACTCTGGTCAGCAATGCAAGAAGTCGACTGGCTGGAGGCATTCGCTTGCCATCCGCGCATCGGTGAGCGCAAAGCTCAGGCAACCGGCCAGTCGGCGGCGTGGTCGACGCAGGAGCAGGCTTCGGCTGTGACGGCATCGGAGCGAATCCTTTTGGAACTATCCGAGAAAAATGCGCTCTATGAGCAGCGTTTTGGATTTACCTATATCGTGTGTGCGACGGGCAAGAGTGCCGCGGAGATGCTGGCGATTCTCACCCGTCGTCTCAGCAGCGACCGGCAGACCGAACTGCGCGAAGCTGCTGAACAGCAGCGGCAAATCATGCAGATTCGTCTGGGAAAATGGGTAGCAGTATGAGCAGAATCACGACACACGTTCTGGATGGGGTGCTGGGAAGACCTGTCATTGGCATATCGATCCGGCTCGAAGCTGCGCGCGGCGATGCGTGGACCCTGGTACGAAATGGCACCACAGATGAGGACGGACGCTGCCGGGATCTGGCGAGTAATGCCGAGCGCGGGCGATATCGCCTGGTCTTCGTGACCGGCTCCTACATGCAGCAGAAAGGACGCGCGACTATCTATCCAGAGGTTGCGGTCGTATTCGAGTGCGACGGCGCCGGACACTATCACCTGCCGCTGCTGTTGAGCGACAACAGCTACACAACCTACCGAGGATGCTAGACATGGCAAGGCTGGGAGAGAATCGCTACGGCAAATCGCAGGTGAGGGTGTCGCGCATTACGAGGCACGGCGATCGGCACGACTTCAACGAGTGGACCGTGCAGGTTCTCCTGCAAGGGGATTTCGACACGAGTTTCACCGCTGCCGACAACAGCAAGATTCTCCCCACAGACACGATGAAGAACACGGTCTACTCCATCGCTCGCGAATCGACGGCCACCACCATAGAAGAATTCGCGAAAGATCTCGGCGACTATCTCCTGAACAACAATCCGCAAGTGTCGAACGTGAGCGTCGAGGTTTGGGAGAAATCGTGGGAGCACATCCAGCTGAATGGATCGGAGGAACGGACAACATTTAAGCTCGGCGGCCCCGAAAAGCAGACCGTTCATGCGGTGCGCGCCAAGAATGGTCCGTGGTCCATTGCATCGGGGATCGATAGGCTCACGATTCTAAAAACCACCAACTCCGCCTTCACCGGGTACATCAAAGACAAGCTGACCACATTGAAGCCCGCGACCGACCGTATCTTTGGGACATCCGCCACTGTCAGGTGGGAATATTCGGTCGACGCACCGGACTATGCAGACGTGCGGAGACGCATTCTGCGATCGCTGCTCAGGGAATTCGCCGCCCACCACAGCATGAGCGTGCAGCATACGTTGTTCGACATGGGAAAATCCGCATTGGACGCAGCGCCGGAGATCGCGCGCATTACGCTGATGATGCCCAATCTGCATCATTTGCTTGCGGACTTGAGTCCGTTCGGACAAGACAATCCGAATCACATCTTCGTTCCGATCGATGAACCCCACGGATCGATTGAAGCGACCATCGAGCGTTAGTCCTACTTGAGGTGCGCAAGGTCCTCGGGGAGGTCGATGTCGATTTCGCAGCCGGAGCAGGCGACCGACACGATTCGGCACGGCGGCTTGGCAAGCAGTGAGCGCGCACCCTTGTCCCCATGCAGCGCGTGGAGTTTTGGATAGACGCTGCGTGGAAACACGGCGGGAATTCCGTAATTACCCACGTAGTCTGACGCGACGATGGTTGGCTCGGTCTGCGCGGCAGCGAACGCCTGCAGTAACGACCGCAGATGTCCAGCCGAAAGGTGCGGCTGATCGCAGGCCATGACGAGCGCGCCGACGGCCTCGGGCGCGCGTACATCGGCCTCATGCAGACCGGCGTGGATCGAGGTCGCCATGCCTTGCTCCCACTTCTCGTTGAAGACTGGAATCGCTTCGTTGAACGGAATGGATGCGCAGATAGGCGCGAAGTTGGCCCCCAGGACAACAAGCACAGGCGAAGCGCCTGCTTCCTTTGCCAGGCGCAAAGCGCGCTCCAGCAGCGTCTCCCCAGCGAAGCCCACTAGTTGTTTGGGCTGGCCCAGACGGCGGCTCGCGCCTGCAGCGAGAATAATTGCGGCAACCGGCATGGCTTCAAGTGTATCGCGCGCTTCTTGACGTGAAGGTTACATCCATCCGAGACTAGGGGTACCGACGAACAATACAACTGCGAAAGGCAGGACCGTGGAGGACCAAACGAGTGCGGCAGGCGCAGTGTACCCCGAAAACGTCGTACCGGAAAGCTACGGACTGCATGCGGGAGTCCTCGGACCCGTTGAGACGTTGGCGCAGTCGGTGTCCGCCATGGCGCCGTCGACCTCACCCTCGCTGACGATCCCCTTGGTCTTCACGCTCGCCGGAAATGCGACTTGGTTTGTCTATCTCATGGCCACCGGAGCCACGCTGCTCGTAGGATTCTGCATCAGCCGGTTCGCAAAGCTATCCGCATCGCCCGGTTCGCTCTACAGTTACACAGCAGACACGCTGCCGCCATTTTTCGGTGTGGTTGCCGCCTGGGGATTGCTGCTGGCCTACATCACGACTGGTGCGTCAGTGGCCGGCGGCGCGCTCTACTACACCAATCTGCTCATGCAGCAGTTCTTTCATCGGGATCCCCCTGGACTCTTGACGTTACTCGTAGTTTGCTTCGTCGCGGGCTATATCGCCTATCGCGATGTAAAGCTGTCCGCCGAGTTGATGCTCTGGATCGAGATTGGCTCCGTAAGCCTGATCGTGCTCGTGTTGACGATCATGCCCATCCGGTTCGGCCTCCATCTCGATCTGGACCAACTGCACCTCAGGGGCGTTTCGCTCTCGTCGCTGGGCCCCGCATTGGTCTTGTCGATGTTCAGCTTCGTCGGCTTTGAGAGCGCCACCACTCTGGGCGGCGAGGCGCGCAATCCGCTGCATACGATTCCGCGGGCCGTGCTACAGTGCGCCATTCTTGCCGGAGTCTTTTTCATGCTGTGCTCGTACTCTGAAGTGCTGGGGTTTCGCGGCGAATCGGGAAAGTTAAGCGAGTCCACCAGCCCGCTGCACCACCTTGCAGAGAAAGCAGGCGTGGCCCCTCTCGGGATCGCGATCGACTTCGGCGCGCTCATCAGCATGTTCGCGTGTGTCCTTGCCTGCGCTACCGCCGCAGCGCGCGTGCTGCTGCGCATGGCGCACGGAGGACTGCTGCCGAAGCTGCTGGAGAGCACAAACAAGAAACACGGTACTCCAGGCCCTGCAGTCGTCTTATCAGCGGCCCTGATGTTTGCTGCCACTGCAGGCATGCAGTTGCGCGCGTTTACGGGCTCGGATATGTATGATCTGCTAGGATCTCTGTCGGTCTTTGGGTTTCTGACTGTCTATGCGCTTGTCGCGCTCGCACTGCCCTTCGCACGACGGGCCGTCGGCCAGCACTCCCATCTGCTCGCGGCCATCAGCATCTTCACGGTACTCGTGCTCGTGCTCATCGCGGTCTTCGACCTGCGGTCCACTGCCGACGAACTTCACGCCCGCATACCATGGATCTATCTCGCCTACATCGCTGCGGGAATCGTGTGGTACGCGCTCCGCCGGAAGCGGGCCGCCGTCACAGCCTGAGAGCTTACGGCTGAGTCTCGGCCTCAGGCTGAATCAGAATGAGCAGTACGATTCCGACAACGGCAAAACTGCGAAATGCCGCTTCCTGCCCGTTCCAGGTGTGTGATTGCCACATCAGGAACCACTCCGCACCGACCGACAAAAATGCAACCAGCCACATCGTCATTGAGAGTGTCAGCGCCATCACCGCCACGCCCTTGGCGGCATTGAAAGCCACGGCCTGACCGCGTACCGCACGCAGGAGGCGGACAGCACCGAGCCACAACAGCACCATCGTCACGAACTCCCACGCAATGATTGAGAGATAAAAGACCAAGTGGATAGTCGTTGAGGGCAGGGCGCGCCACATGCCGTGATTGCCAGGGAAGGTCGAGTCCATCGACAACACATGGCGCACAAACTGGTAGTTCGAGTCGAAGTCGGTAAGGTTGTTGAAGACCACCAGCGTGTAAAACAGGGCGATTCCCCCGACCAGAAGAATCTTGGACGCTCGTGTGATCATCGTGCCAGCCTCGCGCCGCAGAATGGGACGCGCGCACTTGTAGCGGAGTAAGTCGTAAGCCGAATCTGAGGCATGGCCTCATGCTAGCGCGCATCGAAGTCAAGGCCAAAGAACATTTCACATTCGCATGCTACAGTCGAAGCAAATGGCCTCTGATCCAGAACAGAATCTCGCGGCGCTCGGCCTCGCGCTGCCGCAACTGCCCGCGCCGGGCGGCAACTATGTCTCTGCCAAGCGAGTCGGGAGCATCGTCTATCTATCCGGGGTCATTTCAATCGGACCGGACGGAGTGATCGGCGGAATCGCTGGCGCCGATCGCAGCATTGAAGACGGCTACGCTGCCGCACGCGCCTGCGCGTTGACACAGCTCGCCGTCCTGAAACGTGAACTCGGATCGCTCGATGCGATTGCCGAAGTTGTCACGGTCAACGGCTACGTCAATGCAGTCGCCGGTTTCCCTGATTCGCCCGCGGTGATCAACGGCGCATCGGATATCCTGGTGCAGGTCTTCGGCGATGCCGGCCGCCATGTACGCGCCGCCGTCGGTGTAAGCGCACTGCCTCGCAACGCTCTGGTCGAAGTGCAGATGTCGGTGCGAGTGAAAGAGCCATGAGCGAGCACACCCTCTCCGCTAACCCAACCCACTCGGTGTGGGACCGGTCCCTCCAACCGCGGCTCCATGTCGCCCCCGGCGACGAAGCGCAGATCGAGTGCGTCGACGCAAGCGGCGGGCAGATTGCGCCCGGCATGGCTCTGGCTGCATACCTCACAATCGATCGCACCCGCATTCATGCACTCACCGGGCCTATCTCGATCGAAGGCGCTGAGCCCGGCGACGCGCTCCAGATCGATGTTTTGGCAACGCGTCACTCCGGATGGGGTTGGTCGAGCATTGTCGAAGGCCTGGGCTTTCTCAAGGAGCGCTTCCACGAGCCCTATCTCTTCCATTGGTCGCTCGAAGGCGAGGCTACGCGCTCGCTCGCCCCTGCTGTCGTCCCGGTGCGGCCGTTTCTCGGCGTGATGGGTGTCGCCCGCGCCGACGACGGAAGCTTTCGCACAAGACCTCCCGGCCCGTTCGGCGGCAATCTCGATGTGCGCGAGCTCTGCGCGGGATCGACGCTCTATCTGCCGGTCTACAATTCGGGCGCTCTGTTCAGTTGCGGCGACGGCCACGCCGCCCAGGGCGATGGCGAGGTCTGCATCAACGGAATCGAGTGCCCCCTCGACGTGACGCTCCGTTTCAAACTGCACAAGCGCCGGCCTCTCGCAGGGCCGATCGTCGAAGCCAGCGAGCGAGCCGCGCCGGATTCGACCTCCGACGCCTGGATCGTCATCGAATCGGGCGTCGACATAGCTGCCACCGCGCGTGCCGCAACCAGTCGCATGATCGACCTGCTCGTCACCCACTGGGGATTCAGCGCCGTACACGCCTATCTTCTCTGCAGCGTCGCCCTCAAACTGCGGTTGAGCCAGGTGGTCAACGAACCCATGTTCACCGTGAGTGGAGCGATCTCGAAACAAGTTCTTCCCGGCCGGGAGCTCTTTCCTCTCGTATGACCATCAACGACCCACAGGTGATCGCCGAGCTTGAAGCGCTCTACCCCGAGTACGAGCGGGCGCTCGTCACAAATGATGTGGAAAAACTGGTCGCAATGTTTTGGGACGGACAGCATGTAATGCGCTTCGGTGCAACGGAGAATTTGTACGGTCCTGAAGAGCTCGAAGCCTTCCGCAAGACGCGCTCCGCCGCCAATCTTGCGCGCACACTGAAGCGGCTCGATATCGTCAGTTTTGGCCGTGATTTCGCCAGTATCACTCTTGAATTCGAACGGTCTGTCAATCAAAGAACTGTGCGTGGCCGGCAGAGCCAGGTCTGGGTGCGGTTTCCCCAGGGCTGGCGCATCGCACAGGCACACGTTTCGCTCCTGCCCTGAATCCGCTAAAATCTGCTCCAAAACCAGTGCAAACAGGTCGCAAGCCCGTGGCAAATCTTTAGATGAACTTTATTCCGTAGCTATTATCCTTTTCACATACCGCAGGTCTCACTGATCCACAGTTGAAGCCCCTCGACTCAAAGAGGATTGCTTCCCCTTTTTCCTTTTTTGCGGGACCCACAACTCAGAGTCACGAAACCAGCCAAGTGCTTTTTGAGCTTTCAGAAAGCCTTCGCGGGAACTTTTTATTTCCGAGGCCCTTTTCCCTTGAGGTATTCCATGAGACTGTCTCTCTCTCTGCTTCCCCGGCTGCTGGCAATCGTGGCAGTCGTAGCGCTGTGCGGCTCAACCCTGTTCGCACAGCAGACGCTTGGCGGCATCACTGGCGACGTCACTGACCCGTCCGGCAGTGTCATCCCGAATGCAACCGTGACGGTTCTCGACGAGCAAACGTCTCTCACGCGCACCCTCGTAACCAACGGCGCGGGTACCTACTCGTTCGTCAACCTGCCTATCGGCTCGTACACCGTCACCTTCACGGCCACGGGATTCGAGACCCAGAAGACGCCGCACATCACCGTCCAGGGAAACCGCACCGCCACGCTGAATGCCCAGCTCAAGATCGCCTCCACGGGCCAGACTGTCGAAGTCGACGCGACCCCGCTGATGAACGCCGTCGATACGACCAATGGCTACGTCATGGATAAGACACAGATCGACACGGTGCCTCTGGCGACAGGGAGCTTTACCGGTCTCGCCGTTCAGTCCGCAGGCGTGAATGCCGAACTATCCGGTGGCACGGGTGCAAACTCCGGCCTGGGCAATGCGCCCATCTGGGCCAACGGCCAGCGCGACACATCCAACAGCTTTCTGCTGAACGGCGTCGATGCCAGCAATCTCTTCAACGGCAAAAGCACCAGCCAGGTTCCGTCCGCGCGCGTCATCAACAGCACGGGAGTTTCTTCCAGCACCGGTGCCGGCGGTGTCATTCAAACGTTAGCCTCGGTCTACCTCTCCATCGGCAACGCGATTCCCACGCCGGCTCCCGAGACCCTCTCCGAGGTTCGCGTCAATGCGTCGATGTACGACGCCACGCAGGGATCCACCTCGGGCGCGCATATCGACATGAGCACCGCCTCCGGTACCAACACGTTGCATGGATCGGCCTACTGGCACCGCGGTACCGACTGGCTCAACGCCGCCCCATTTTTCTTCAACCAGGACAACAACATTCCCGCATCCGACAAGGTTCCCCAGTTGCACCGCTACACAATTGGCGGCGCAGTCGGCGGCCCGATCATCAAGGACAAGCTCTTCGGCTTCGTCTCCTATCAGCACATCCATGTTTCGGATCAGGAGATCGGAGACTCGGTCATCGACGTGCCGGTGGGGTTGAGCGACGATCGCTCTGCCGGAACTCTGGCGAACATCACCAACAACTCCTTCGGCACCACCCTGACCTCGGCCAACGTTGACCCCGTCGCGCTGGCACTCTTCAATTCGCCCGCATTGCCAGGTGAACCGGGCAAGTGGCTCATCCCCAATGACAATCTGAAGGGTGCGGCGCCCTCCGTAGCCCACGTCGACAACGCTTTCCTGCCCGGTACTGGCCGTTTCACTGCGGACATGGGCGTCGCTGACATCGACTACAACGCCACCTCGAAAGACACCCTCGCGCTCAAGTACTTCTACCAGCATGATCCGGCCATCGCGCCTTACTCCTATTCGAGTGTGCCCGGCTTCTCCGAGCATCTCGACTCGGGCTCCCAGGTCGCTTCCGTCACCAATAGCTACATCGTCAAGTCGAACCTGAGCACCAGCGAGACCTTCGGCTTCATCCGCGAAAAGATCTGGGGCACCAACGAGCAGGCCTTTGGTCCCGATGCCATCCCGGGCGGCTCGGCAGGAACGGCGTCAATTAACGTCTTCGGGTCAAAGTACTTCCCCGGCATCTCTGTGTACAACGTGCTCGGGTCCGACCAACCCTCGGGAACATCGCAGGCGATCCTGAACATCGGCCCCAACGCCGAAGGGCAGGCCCCGAATACCGGCGTCTTCCAGAACCGCTGGTCGCCCTCGGGCAATGCCATCTGGATGCTGGGCAAGCACACCTTCAGCTTCGGTGCCAGCTACGGCTACACCCAGCTCAACACTATCGACAAGCGCACCGGCAAAGGCACCATCGCGACGGATGACTTCAGCCAGATGATTCAGGGGCAGGTCACGCCCGGCAGCTCGGCCACCGGATTCTATGTCAGCTCGTTCCTGCAGGGCGATGCCAGCCGCTACTACCGCGCCAACCAGCTCGGAACCTATCTGCAGGACAAGTGGCAGGTCAAACCATCGCTCTCGATCACTGCCGGCGTTCGCTATGACTGGGACGGCGGCCTGACCGAGAAATACGGACGCATCTTCAACTTCTCTCCCAGCGACTACCAGTACGACATAGGTTCCGATACCATCGTCAACTCCGGCTTGATTATCGCCGGCAACAACGCCAACGGAACCAAGGGCGTGAGCCCGACGACACTCACCGGCAGGCAGTGGGGCATCGCACCCCGCATCGGCGCCGCATGGCAGCCCGGTCTCTTCCATAACAAGGTCGTCGTCCGCGCAGGCGGTGGTATGTACTACGACCGCGGCGAACTCTTCAGCTACTTCTCGCCCGGCTACGCCATCGGAACCGTCACCGGCGGCCCCTTCGGCGTGAACCAGCAGTTGCCCTTCGTCAACGCTTCCTCCTGCCCGGCCACTTCTTTGTACTTCTACGAGGGATACATCCCCACCTGCGGCGGGTCTGATGCGGAGGGAAACCTCGAGAACCCCTATGGAACAGCCCTCCTCGCTCCGCCGAACAACCCCAAAGCATCGGACCTCAACAACTACCTGCCCAATGCCAACGCGATCGTAAACGAATTCGGCCAGCCGATTTCCCTGGGCGTCTATGACCCGACCAACAAACTGCCCTACACCTTCAACTACACGCTGGATATCCAGTGGCAGCCGCGCAACGACCTGGCCATCGAAGCCGGTTATGTCGGGAACCGCGGCCGGCACCAGGTCATCCCGGTTCCGTTCAATCAGCCGACCATCGCATCTCCCAGCAGCCCCACCTTGGCCGGCGGCCCATTCCAGCAGAACTACAGCTACGGGTACAACGTTGGTGGCGCAGTGCTCGACGATGGAACCCCCTACCTGGCCAACTACGAGGGCGGCAACGTCGATCTGCGCGTCCCGTACATGGGCTACGCCGCCGAATCAATCGCCTACCGGGCCGCAGGCGTGGATGCCTACGATGCGCTTCAGGTGCACGTGGACAAGCGCATGAGCCACGGTCTGCAGGTCGGTGTCTCCTACACCTACTCCCACACACTCGACGAGCAGAGCGGGCTGGGCCTGTTCTACAACGGCAACAATCCCCTCAACCTGCGTGAGGCCTACGGCTCTGCCGACTTCGACCGCACCCACGTGCTCAATTTGAACTACGTCTTCCGCCTGCACGACTTCGCCCACCAGGGCTCGCTCGCAGGACTGGCTGTGAACGGATGGTCGCTCATGGGCCTTGCCGTTCTGCAGTCTGGCCAGCCCTACAGCATCATCGACTTCTCGGGTGCGGTGGGCAGCATCTTCTACTCCACAGCTGACGGCATCACGAATCCGATTGTTCCGTTGGCGAGTGGATGCACAGCGAAGAAAGCTCTAACCGGTCATTCAGGGGCATGGACTCCCGCGGGCGCACCGCCCGCCCTCGACGCCTCGTGCTTCACCCTTCCCCTGCTGCCAGCGGGCGGTTTGGGCGGCGCAATTCCGTCCACGGATCCCTATGAGACCGGTTTCACCACCGGCCAACGCAACATCTTCCGTCAGCAGGGACAGCACCGTGCCGACGCTTCGCTGGCCAAGGTGTTCAACTTCAAGGAGAAGTACAACCTGAAGTACACCCTCGATGTCTACAACCTGACCAACACCACCAGCCTCGACGTCCCCGGAAACGAGGTATCGCAGAATGCCGGCTATAACGCCTTCCCGTTTTCCGGACAGCCTGTACTGCCAAGCGATTGCACCGGCGCTGGATCGTGCAATTCGCTGTACAGTTTTCCGTCCGGCCTCGGCATCGTGACCCACACCATCGGCAGCCCGCGTCAGGTGCAGATGTCGCTGCGGTTCGATTTCTAGAACTCCACCTCAACCCAAAACAGAAAGGGCGGCTCCCTCAGGGGTCGCCCTTTTTCTTTCTTCCTAGTGTGCTGCCTCTGAAATACACAACATGAGTAAAGGTGTCATTCTGAGCGAACGGGGCCCCGAACGTCCTTCAGTTCGGGGGTGAAGAATCTGCTCTTTCACCATTCTGGATCCCGTCTAGAACTTCTGGGACACCACTTTAGGGGCTCATCCATCCTGGAACCGCTCTTAGCGCGACCGCGAGCTTCTGTTCCCGCGCACCGGAGAACGCCGCGCTCAGTTGCTCCGAGGAACCAAAAGTCTTGCCTTCCACGTGCCGTGCCGGAAACTCGAAGCGCAGCTCAGGCTCCCTAAACGGCCACGGATCAAGCCGAAAATGGCGCGAGCCAATGGGATTCACCTGAACCTTGGAAGTCGATCCGTCGTTCAGTGGAAGAGCGTGAAGCAGATGCGCCGGCGAGGCGTACGCCACGCACGTCAGCAGCGAGAGATTGTCGCAGGCCTGCAGCAACCGAAAGTGCTCGGTGATGGTCTGGTCCGATTTCGCGGAAGGCGCGAGCGTTTGGTCGGACTCGATCGCGGCTCGCAGCTGGCCTTGATAGTCCCGCTGGCGTTCGAGAAAGGCATCCAGCAGCGCCAGTCCTTCCGGCGCAATCGTCGAGCGATCGGCGTGCTCGGTCAGCAGACTATAGGTATGCATCGAGATGAGAAGGCCCGCATAGGGGTCCTTCTCTGCAATGATTCGCACGGCGCGATCGCGCACCGCAAGATAGTCTTCGATCTCGATCTCTTCAAATGCAGAATACTTGCCGACCAGTTCAGTCGAAAACGCCGAAGGTTTGCCCTGCTTGGTGACCACCGGTCGCGCGTCTCGTTCCGACCACCCGTCGTCGTGCCGCGCGATCCCATGCAGCACACGCGCCCGCGGCTCCGGCCTGCGAAATCTTTCATTGCCCCACGCAGCACCAAAAGCGCCGGCCAACTCGGCGTGATCGGGATGCCGGATCAGCCACCATCCGGTTTCTGATTCCATGCGCAACATCGTTTTGCGCCTCCTTATTCTGCTGAGTTGGGCAAGCTCGATTCATGCCAGTTGTGCAGGAAGAGCCATTCGAGAAACATAACGATAAAGAAGAAACCGAACCCGAGCACCGTGGCCGCAAAAACCAGTGCAAACAGATAGCTCGTCTCCATCTGATTGTTTGCGTAAAGGATTGCGTATCCAAGACCGCCTTCACCTACACGCGTCGAGCCGGCAAACAGCTCGCCGGTGATGCCGCCGATCACGCTGATACCCGCCGAGATGCGAATGCCCGTGAAGACATTCGGAGTCGCATTGGGCAGGCGCAGCTTGAAGAGAATCTGCGCCGGAGACGCCTTGTGCATCACAAACAGATGTATGAGGTTCTCGTCGACGCTGATCAACCCTTGCGTCGTATTCGCAATGATCGGTGCCAGGCAGATGATGAATGTCACCACCGTAACCGAAAAGATGCCGGCGCCGACCCAGTTGATGATAAGCGGCGCGATGGCCACGATCGGCACCGTCTGCAGCAGGATCGTATAGGGATAGAGGGTCTGCCTTAACCACCGCCACTGCGCAAAGATCATGGCTGTCCCAATCCCTACAACAATGCTTGCCGCGAGACCGCCCGCAGCCTCTTCGGTCGTGATCCAAAGAGAGTCGAGAAGCGAAGGATAGCGATCCCGGAGAGCCTCCAACACCAGCTTGGGTCCGGGCAGAATATAGGGCGGCACGTGATTCACCCAGACCAGTGCTTGCCACAACCCAAGCACGCAGAGAAATACCGCCACAGCATTCAGGACGAGCAGACCTTGTCGCTTCATGCTGCCGATACTCCTCGCAGCAGACGGGAGGTGTGCAGCACCATCTCTTCGAACTCAATCGACTCGCGCGTCCCTGCCGTGCGCGGCCAAGGCAAGTTCACTTCGACCTGGTGAGCGACGCGGCCCGGATGCGGCGCAAGGATCACGACGCGCGACGAAAGAAAGACCGCTTCGGCGACCGAGTGGGTGACAAACAGAACTGTCCACTTCTGCTCGTCGAAAAGGCGCAGCAGTTCTTCATTCAGGCGGTCGCGTGTCATCTCGTCGAGCGCCGCGAAGGGCTCATCCAGCAGGAGGATTCGCGGTCGGCTGACCAGAGCTCGCGCAATAGACACGCGCATCTTCATCCCGCCGGAAAGCTGCCGCGGATAATGATGCGCAACGTGATCCAGGCCGACCAGTTGCAACATTTGCGCGACTCGTTGCTTGCGCAAGTCCTTCGCGGCATACTCCAGTTCGAGGCCTAGGCCAACGTTGCGCTCTACCGTCCGCCAAGGCAGAAGCGTCGCATCCTGAAAGATGAAGCTCATCATCTCGCGCGCATTTTCCGGCGTCATTCCGTTGACCTGCACGGTGCCGCTGCTGGCCGGACTCAGCCCTGAAACGAGTTTCAGCAGCGTCGACTTTCCGCATCCCGACGGCCCAAGGAACGTCACAAACTCGCCGCGCGTCACATCGAGCGAGATGCCTTCAAGTGCCACAGCCGCGTTCTTGAAACGCTTCGTGACACCCTGCAGCCTGATCTCAGGAACGGCGCCGACCTCTACCATCCAGCCGGTCCTTTCACGGGGAGATGCAAAACAGAAGGGTGCTCCGCCGTGTGAAGGATCTGTTGTGTCGAGCGCGCCCAGCTCCAGTTGTCGGCAAGTTGAGGCGGCACGTCCGTCGAAGGGTTGCGATCGTAGAGCGGAAAGGCAGAGCTAGCGATCTCGAGCCGCAACGATTCACCCGGTGCGAGCACGAACGCAATCGGCTCCAAAGTGAACTCCCACGCGTGCACTTCGTCGACAGTGTAGCCGCTCTCGCGAAAGAGCCACGAACTGCGGGCAATACCGATGCAGAGGAACTCAGAGAGGCCCGCAGCGGAGACTCGAACAAGCTTGGCCACGAGATCTGCGTGCGCAGCGGAGGTCGAGGCATACAACTTCACCCGCGGTTGGCCGAAGACCTCCGTCGGCTGCTGAACCAGGTCCGAAGTGTAGACGAGCAGGTTGTTCCCCATTTCAAGAGCTGCCTGGTCGAATGGCCCGCTGAGCGCCTGCGGACCACCCGGCGCCGTCACTGGAACTTCGGGATCGTGGACAAAGACATCGCGCGGTTCCCCGGCATCGGGCACAACCGGAGAGAGACGGCCATCGCCTTTGCGCGAGTTGGCGTTGCCGGCGCTGTGCAGAAAGAGTGGGAGAGATTCGTTGTTCCAATCGTGCGAACCGCGCCAGTTATTGATGCCGAGACGGAAATAACGGATGCGCGCGTCAAAGGAAAACTCGGGGAGATCTTTGAGCCAGCGATTGAACCAGCGCAGCAAGATGTCGTCTGTGTTGAGATTTGCAGCGTCGCCGAGATTGGCATCACCGACACGATCTCCCCACGGAATATGCATCCACGGGCCGACAAACAGATACTGATGCTCGCGCGCAAATTCCGTCCCCGCGCCCTTGCGCAACGCGAGATAGCCTGCGATCGATCCCTCGAGGTACGTGTCGAACCAGCCGGCAATGTGAAGCGCCGGGATTTGAATCCGATCAATCCGTGTGCTGATGTCCTGCCCTGTCCAATACTCGCCTGCCTCACGATGCGCGAACCAGTCGCGCACGTAACTGGGCAACTCAGGATCAGCGATCGCCGGATGCTCGGTATACGGAACCTGCGTGGCCTGAGCGCGTACATTGGCCCAGGCAGCCTCGAGCTTTGCACTCGCCTCGCGCAGATTCCGCCGGCGCGCGTCTTCACGGAGCATCTGGATTCCCCACCCAAGCGCCGAACTTAACCGCAACGCGCCCTGGCGATAGAACCAGCCGTGATACAAATCCGTCGCCGTCATGTGTGGCGCGATGCACTGCAATCCTTCTGGCTGCTCGGCCGCGGCGAGCAGTTGCGTCGCCCCCTGGTAGGAGAAGCCATACATGCCGATGCGGCCGTTGCATGCTGCGTGCCCGCGCAGCCACGCAATCGTCTCGGCACCGTCGCGACCCTCGTGGCGGAAAGGATAAAAGTCGCCTTCCGACCCGCCCCGTCCACGCACATCCTGAATGACCACGTGATAGCCTTGGCGCGCAAACCAAACTGGGTGCGCATAGACGACGGTCGATGCAATGTCGCGCCCATAGGGCTGGCGCATCAACAGCGTGGGCCAAGACCCTTCGCCTTCTGGGTAGTAATGGTCGGAGACCAGCGCGACACCGTCGCTGAGACGGCAGGAAGCTCCGCGCTCCAGTCGCACTCCGTTGCCGCAATCGATAAGTGACATAGGTCAGGCCCCATGCTTTGGCTCGAAGTTATACATAGCGACGAGAATTTCGGCGATGCGCGCAGCAGCTTCGTCGACCCAACGTTCACCATTCTCGGCTGTCGCCGCAGACGGATCGCCCAAAACGCCGCTGGGCGCGATGTCGCGAGTCAGCCAGGCGAAGTTGGCCGATGAGCCTTCGGGCTTGAGCAGTTCAGGTTGATCGACACGCGCAATGTAATTGGCTGTGTACGCGTCGCGATGCACAAGCTCGGGCGTCGCATGCAGAAGATAAGCGGTCTCAATCTCGCCGGCGTGAAATCCGTACGTGCGCTCTTGTGGGCTCACGCCCTCGAACGTTGCACCGGGCGATCCGAACAGCGAAAAAGTCCGTAGGCCGAACTCCGCACGCAGATCACGCGCCAACACGTCAACCAGGGATGCGTTGCCGCCGTGCGTGTTATAGAGGACAACCTTCTTGAATCCTCCGGCCGCGATACTCGCCCCCAGGTCGCGCACGACGGCGAGAAATGTCTGCGCACTCACCGAGAGCGTTCCGGGATAACCGAAATGCTCGTTGCTCTTGCCGTAGCAGACCAGTGGCAGTGCGTAAATCGAGAGATCCGCCGGCACGCGTTCAAGCGCCTTGCCAAGGAGCAGGTTATTGATCAGCGTGTCCGTCGCGAGGGGCAGATGATGGCCGTGCTGCTCGATCGCCGCAGTCGGCAACACCAACAGCGTGCTCGCGCGCGGCAGAGCGTCGACCTGCTTCCACGTGAGATAGGCGAAGTTGCGCGCATCGGGAATCCAGGTCTTCACGGTGCAACCGCCTGCCTTTGAAAGCTGATCATCTTGCCGGGATTTAAGAGTCCGCGAGGATCGTATTTCTGTTTCGCCATAAGCTGAATGTTGTCGGGCCGGAATCGGCCGCCATCTTCGAGATAGTTTACGTGCGGGTTGGCGACAAAGACACCGATCGATCGGCAGAAAGCAATCATATCGTTGAGACGTTCTTCGGTGGTGAAACGCACCACGGGGATAGCTCCGGGGATCACAACGCCGTCACCGTTCTTCATGAATTCTATGTGAAACAGAATCTCGTTTCCGAAGCGTTCGCGCAGCTTGCGGAACTGGGCCCGGCATTCCGTAGGCGAAAAGCCGCATTGCAGATAGGTATGCGCGGTATCGGCCTTCATGGCCCAGAGCGTGGTGTGGTTCCATGTGTAGTCGCTTAGGAGCGGCTGCGTGCGCGGCCCTTCGTAGGCCCCGCTAAAGGTGATCTCGCCGCTGACGGCACGCGCAGCATCGGCGAAGGCATCTGCCTGCACCTTGGCGATCATCAGCAGCGCCATCGATTTCCCCTCACGCACTGTGGTCTTAATGGGCGAGAAGAACGAGGGGATGGGCCACTCAAAAACGGTTGCCAGACGCTTCGTCCACTTCGGATCCGTTGCGATCGCCTCCGTGAAGGTAAAGGCCTGGTCGTAGGTGTCGAAGACCACCGTGCATTGCGTCCACTCGACGGCCGTCGTAAGGGCAAACCAGATACGCGTGAGAATGCCGTTGGTGCCCCAGGCGTGCAGAATCTCGTGCACTGCGGCGCCCTCATGCTTCACGACGCGCGGTTCGTCTTCCATTGTCACGACTTCGAAAGCGCGCACCGTATCGAAGTCGCGCAGGCCACCGTGCGCCACGGAACCGATTCCGCCGGAGCCTCCGGCAAGAAATCCGCCGAGCGAGGCCTTCACCAAAGTCGACGGGTACATCCGCAATTCCCAGCCCTGCCTGCGCGCTTCGCTCTCAAGCGCGCCAAGACGCAGTCCGGGCTGGCAGACGGCAACGCCGTCCGTTGTGATCTCTTCGAGCTTGTCCATCAGCGCAAGGTCGAGAACGATGCCGCCCTCGAGCGGCACGCACTGGCCGTAGTTGCCGGTGCCGGCGCCACGGACGGTCACCGGAATCTCGTGGGTGCCCGCGAAGCGCAGAACTGCGAGAATCTCCTCCAGTGAAATGGGCTGCACTGCAACATCGCCATTCTTCGCGGCCAGCTTCGGACGCAAGATCGGAGAGTACCAATAAAAGTCGTGCGACAGGCGTTCGAGAACCGCGCGAGCAGTGAGCACACGTGCGGGCTCGACGATTTGAGACAAGCCTTCTGCGAGCCGTTCATCCATCGCGAGAGACCTCAAGTGAGCCATGGGGATCGAGTGTTACTTCTGCTTGCGGCTGTACCAGCGGCGCATCGCACGCAGCATGTTGGGATGAGTAAAGAGAGCATAGCATTCATCGCGTAAGAATGGCCCGTAGACCGCGCAGGACATATCGCTGCGCGCGGCCACTTCTGTTGCGGGTATTTGGATCTGATCGAAATGCCGGTTGGCGTCTTCGATAGTTGCGCCATAAACTACTCGATCGATCCGCGCCCAAAGCGCAACGCTCATACACATTGGGCATGGTTCACATGTTGTATAGAGCGTAAAGCCTGCGAGCGAAACGTGCTTCAGCCGCTTGGTGGCGCGGCGAATCGCGCGCACCTCAGCATGGGAGCTTGGGTCGAATTCGCCCATGACATTGTTCAGGGCGTGCAGCAGAGTCTTTCCGGTGCGGGTGTGAACAATTGATGCGCCAAAGGGCCGTGGCGTCTCGGTGCCCAGTGAGCGTCCTGTAAAGGCAATCAACTCCTTCATCCGCTCTGTATCGTGTTTCGATGTTTTGGATTGCCGCTCATGGGGAGCGGAAACAACGCCCATACTCGAAGCTAGCACGCTGAAGAGACCGTACAGGCGGGAAAAATGGCGCTCTCTTATGCGGTCTTTATACGGCTGTTCGGGAAGCAAGGCCAGGGCCACCTACAATCGAAACATGCCACTTCAGTCGTGGACGATTCGCGGTCTTCGCAGCGCTCTCGCTGAGGGCCAAACGAGTCCTTCTGCGCTGGCGGAAGAGGCCTTGGCGCAAGCCAATCAGAATGCGAGCAGCAACACCTATCTCTGGCGTGACCCGGCATGGACGAGAGCCGAAGCGGCACATGCCGAGGCGATGCCCAAGGGTAAGGGCAGGCCATTCGGCGATGGCCGCAATCCACTCTGGGGTCTGCCGATATCCGTCAAGGACTGTTTCGATCTCGCCGGGAGTCCGACCACCTGCGGCGTGCAGTTCTATCGCGACCTCAATGGAATTGCGAAGCAGGATTCGTGGCTGGTGGAGCGCTTGCGTGCGGCGGGTGCGGTCATCACCGGCAAGACGCATCTGCATCCGCTGGCCTATGGCATTACCGGTGAGAATCCCGAGTTCGGCGATTGCGTGCAGCCTGGCGATCCTGGCGCACTGACGGGCGGATCGTCCTCGGGCGCGGCAGCAAGCGTGCTGGAGGGATCAGCCGTGACGGCGATCGGGACCGACACGGGCGGCTCAGTACGTGCGCCGGCGGCGCTGTGCGGGCTGGTCGGCTATCGGGCCACACTTGGCCGCGGTGACTGGAGCGGCGCAGGCCATCTTGCGCAGTCTTTCGACACCATGGGCTGGCTCTTTCGCGATCTCGAAGATGCACCAATGCTGGCCGAAGCGTTTGCGCCGGAAAAAGCCGACGCGAGCGGGTCTTTCACGCGCTTTGCGGCAATCGACGAGAGCTTCCTGCACGATTGTGAACCGGCCATTGTCGAAGCGCTGGGTTCCGCGGCCAGCGAATTACAGTCTCTCGGGCTTCGTCGCAGTACCTTCGATTCCGGCTGGTGGGCCGGATCCTTCGATATCTTTGCGCCGATTCAGGCGTGGGAGGCAGCACGCATTCACGCCGGCCACTTCGACCAATTCCAGCCCGCGATTCGCGAGCGCCTGGAGTGGGGAGCCCGAATCACGGATGCCGAAATCACTACCCTGCGCGAGCGTCATGCCGTGTTCAACAAGCGCATGGATGTACTGTTTGCCGAGCACGAAATCTTGTTGATGCCCGCAACGCCGGCAGCTCGGCTTGCCGTGGGCTCCGATCACAGCCACACGCGCGCACGGCTGCTGCGCTATACCACGCCTTTCAGTCTTGCGGGAGTTCCGGTCGTGACCGTTCCCTGCAAGACGGGCGGAGTGCAGCTTGCGACTCAGCGTGGCTCCGACGAAGCTCTGCTGGAGCTGGCCGCGCGGCTCGGGCGGCAGCGCAGCGCAGCCAACACGGGTGCTTAACCAGTTTTCTTGATCGAACTTCCTCTGAGGTCCGCCATGAGATTTTCCTCTTTGCCTCGCTTCGCCATCGGAGTCGGCGTCATCGCATTAGCCCTCCTGCTTGCCGGTTGCCGTTCGCAGCAGTCCACGAACAGCGGCTTGACGCCCGTAAAGCTGCAGCTGGACTGGTACCCGCAGCCGGAGCATGGGGGTTTCTTCACTGCTGCGCTGCAGGGCTACTACAAGGCAGAAGGTCTCGACGTTACGCTGGTGCCCGTGTCGCCGTATAACAGCGTGGCACAGCTAGTTGCCGGCGGCAAAGCCGACTTCGGCCTGGGCTCAAGCGATCAGATTCTGGAGTGGGACTCGAACGGATTGCCGCTCATTGCAGTTGCCGCGACCATGCAGCACGATCCGCAGGCAATTATGGTGCACGAGAACTCGCCCGTGCACGACTTCAAGGATCTCGAAGGCCACACGGTTGCGGCGCTGCCGGGCGCCACCTGGCTCAAGTACGTTGTCTCGCGCTACAAGCTGCACAGCATCCGCGAAGTACCGTCGACGCTTTCCATCGCGACCTTCCTGTCCGATCCCGACTACGTGCAGCAGATCTTCATCACCAGCGAACCGTTTTTCGCCAAGCAGGCCGGCACGCAGGTGCGCACATTTTTAATTAGCTCCTCGGGCTACGACCCCTATCGCGTGCAATTTACCACTCGTGAGTTGGCCGCGCAACATCCTGACATCGTCGCGAAGTTCGTGCGCGCCAGCGTTCGCGGCTGGCAAGACTATTTGAAGAATCCGCAACCGACGAATGAGTACCTGCTCAAGATCAACCCGGCGCTGAATCCCGCGCAGGAGACCTACACGGCACAGGCGCTGCTCGATGGCGGCTTTGTTACGGGCAGCGATCCCGGCGGATCGCAAATTGGCCACATGAACGCAGCACGCTGGCAGGCAGGCTACGACCAGCTCAAGTCGCTTGGCATTCTGCAAGGCCCTGTCGACTTGACGAGCGCGTACTCGCTGCAGTTCGCGCAATAGTCCCGATCCAGGGAATCTGGGCTAAAGCCCACAGCGCTGAGATCATCCACCGGCCTTGAGGCGTACGAAGGCCTGAACCAGTTTCCGTGAGTCGGATTCACTGAGAGCGGAGTCTGTTTGATCCTCTTCCTCTTCTTCGAAGTCTTCTTCGGGGTCGATTTCGCAATGTTCGCAGGTGTCCGTGCGAGAACATCCGGAGCAATCGCTCCCGGGATGGACGCACTCTGCGGGGGCGAGTTCATCGCCTTCACCGGATTGGGTCATGTCGCGGACCGAGTCAGGTGGGAGGCAGATGCCTTTGGGGACGGAATGGAGTGCGAGCTGCAGGCCATAGATGACGAGGCCGGCGGTCTTGGCGTCGATACGTTTGGAGATGAGGGCATTGAGGGTTTGGGCGATGGAGGTGCGAATGGAAGCCTTATCTTCCGGTATGGGGATCTCGCAGTCTTCCATGGCACCGATGCGAGCTCTGAAGCGGTTTTTGGTGTGGTAGTAGCAGAAGTTGCTGGCGCGCATGGCGGGCGCGTGGCAACGGACTCCGTCGGACATGATGTGACGACAAGCGAAATGCATGGGTATCCCCCCCATCCCGGTGGGGTTGGTTTTCAGGTACCTAGATGTTTGAGCGACGGCCGGAAGCCGTTGAAAACAAAATATTTATATAGTACAGACTAGAGACAAAATGAGTTAGGCGAGCTTTGAGTGAAGGCAGAAGGATTCACTGAGACGATTGTGCAGGAATGGAGGAAATTAATCGCCAAATGGCCGGCTTGGAGGGCAGCACTTTGGTGCGGGGCTTTGTTGGGGATCCGAGTCGACGATGGGATGCCGCGAGGGAGACTAGCAGATTAGCGGACCCTTGCCGACTTGAGGGGATTAATCCGGGCGAAGTCGCGTCGAGCGTACCGGGCAGTGCACAACTGGTCACTAATGGGATGGTCCGCCGCCTTGAACCTCAGCGGAGGTATAAGGGGTGAACAGGAGGCGTCCCATGGAGATCCACACGCTTGGCATCGATCTGGCTAAGACAGTCTTTCACTTTGTTGGGTTAAATGCGCGCGGTGAAGTGGTGGTGCAGAGGAAGTGTTCGCGCAGTCAGCTGCTTCGCTTCACCTCGAACCTTC
>CAZPEZ010000032.1:0-42272 GCA_964585715.1 uncultured Occallatibacter sp. | reverse complement strand
GTCACGCGGCGCAAAATCAGCGCCTGGTCGGCGGCCTGCTGCGCATCCTTGCCGAACAGCATGATCCAACCTGTATCCAGCGCACCGTAAATGTCGTCATGGCCGCAATGGACATTCAGCGCATGCTTGGTCAGGGCGCGAGCGCCCACCTCCAGCACCATCGTCGATCCCTTGCCCGGCGCGTGATAATACTGTTCCACGCCATAGACCACACCCTGCCCGGAGGTGAAGTTGACCACGCGCTTGCCGCACACCGAGTGGGCAATCGCTCCGCCCTGGGCGGCGTGTTCGCCTTCGGTTTCAATGGCAATCGTATTGCCGCCGAAGACGTTCAGGTGTCCTTCGGCGTAGGCCTGTTGAAAGAGCTCGCCGCCCTCCGTCGAGGGCGTAATCGGATAGAACACCCCGGCATCGGCAATGCGCGTCTCGGTGTGGTAGCTGACCAGCTGATTGCCGTTCGCGGTGACCCGGATTCCGGGATAGCGAGCTGTTTCCGACATTAGTTCCCCCTATGCGCGTGCTTGTCTCAATCTTTTCTTGTGGGAGCCCAATTTGGGCTCATGCCGTCATTGCACACACCGGTCAGTCTGACTGGCGTGCGGTGGGTGCCCCGTGGTCCTGTTCTAATTGGTCGAGCCACGGACAGGCCCGCTATGAAAATAATCGATTTGTCGGCTCAATCCACAGAATCCGTGCAAGTCAAGTTGCCGGAGCGGACAACGAGGAAGAATCCGGCCATTACCAGTATGGCGCGTTTCTAAGTCTGAACGGGGACGCAATACCGCATTTTGATACTACTCCAACCCTAGCAATCTGCAAGGCTTCCAGACACGCTCTATACTTGCTGCGACTCTGACGCGTTATGCCCTCCGACCCGATTCAACCCCAACCCGACGCAACGTTTGCGAGTTACCCCAGCCTGCGGGGAAGGGCCGTTCTCGTCACCGGCGGCGCGACGGGTATCGGTGAAACTCTCGTCCAGCACTTTGCACGCCAAGGCTCGCGGGTCGCCTTCTTCGATATCCAACACGAGCCTGCCCGCGCTCTGGTTGAGTCGCTCACCGCAGAGGGCTGTCCGGTCCCGTTCTTCGTCCGCTGCGACCTGACCGACGCGGGTGCGTTGCAGACGGCCGTCGAGGAGGTTCTGGCAGGGTTCAGCGGCCTCGACGTCCTGGTCAACAATGCCGGGAACGACCAGCGCCACTCCATCGAGCAAGTCACGCCTGAATATTGGGACCACTCGATCGCGGTCAACTTGCGGCATTATTTTTTCTGCATCCAGGCTGCCCTGCCCGCCATGCGCGCTCAACAGCGCGGATCAATCATCAATATGTCGTCCATTTCGTGGATGATTCCGTCAACCGGTGTCCCCGTCTACATCGCCGCCAAAGCGGCGATCGTCGGCCTCACACGCACGCTGGCGCATGAGCTTGGCCCATCCAACATCCGCGTGAACGCGGTTCTACCCGGCGCCATCGTCACCGAAAAGCAGAAGCGGCTGGTCTACACACCCGAGTACAAGGCCGAAATCATGGCTCGCCAGGCCCTGAAGCGCGACGTCCTGCCGGAGGACGTAGCTCGGCTGGTTTTGTTTCTCGCTGCGGACGATTCCAGTGCCATCACGAACCAGAGTTATATCGTCGACGGTGGCTGGGTCTGAGAGAGCCCGCGACGGCTGGAGTTCTTCGTTCCGCGCCAGCCATGACAGGCAAATTGCACCGCGCACAATGCTCCTGGCAGCCTGATGTCTTAAGATGCTTCGGGGAGAAGAACCGCTATGCGTTCCGCCATGAAAACGTTGCGCAGCCATTTTGCCTTGGTGTCTGCTCTTGCCCTTTCTGTCGTTCTTGGCGCCCAACTCTTTACATGCCGCGCCCAGGCGCAATCCGCTGACCTGGCGGCGAAGATCGCCACAAACCTCAAGCCAGAGGCACAGTCGGTGATCGCCCGCCTTTCTGCTCTCTCCAAACTGCCCGACGGTACCTGGAAGATGCACTCGGGAGATCTGGCCCACGGGGAAGCCCCCAAGCTCGACGAATCCTCGTGGCAACCTGTCGCGCCGGGCAACCAGGCCCCCAACGACGCTGTGTGGTTTCGCCAAACCTACACCGTTCCTGAAACGCTCAGCGGCTACGATCTGACCGGCTCGCGCATCTGGTTCCAGTTCCACGCCGAAGCCAACGGCCCGATGCCCGAGATTCTCTATTTCAACGGTCGCCGCGTTGCGCTGGGCGACGATCTCGAGCCGATCATCCTCTTCGACGATGCCCGCCCGGGCGACAAGATCACCGTAGCCATCAAGTTGCTCCGCACGGTCGACAAGAAGAGCTTCCGTGGCGCAACATTGCGCATTGAATTCCCGGAGAGCCGGCCGAATCCTGAAGATCTGCGTCTCGAGTTTCTCTCCGCCGCGCTGCTGGTTCCTTCGCTTGCCCCGAACGACCCCAGCCAGATGGCCACGTTGAACGACGCCATTCGCGCTGTGGATCTATCTGCGCTCGACTCCGGCGCAGCTCTCGAAGGCCGCCAGGAGGCGCAAACCAGATTCGATGCCAGTCTGCGCGCGGCGCATCAGAAGCTCGAAGCCCTCAAACCATTGCTGCAAGCCGCGACCTTCCACCTCACCGGCAACTCGCACATTGACGCCGCGTGGCTCTGGCCCTGGACAGAAACGGTCGACGTAGTAAAGCGAACCTTCGGTACTGCGCTGCAGCTCATGTACGAGTATCCGCAGTACACCTACACTCAATCCGCCGCGCAGTACAACGAATGGATGGCGCAGAAGTATCCCGATCTGAATGCCGAGATCGCGCAGCGCATCAAAGAAGGCCGCTGGGAAGTGGTCGGCGGCATGTGGGTCGAGCCCGACCTGAACATGCCTGACGGCGAATCGCTTGTCCGCCAACTGCTCGTTGGCAAGCGCTGGTACCAGCAAGCCTACGGCGTCGATGTGCGCATCGGCTGGAACCCCGATTCTTTCGGATATACGTGGCAACTACCGCAAATCTACAAAAAGTCCGGCGTCGACTACTTCGTCACGCAGAAGATGACGTGGAACGACACAAATCAGCTGCCCTTCAAGCTCTTCTGGTGGGAGTCGCCCGACGGGTCAAAGGTTCTGGCGTACTTCCCGCATGACTACGCCAACAACAACCTGAACCCCGTTCGGCTCTCGGAGGATCTGGCGACGGCGCGCACGCGTGCCACCGGCATGACCGACATGATGGACCTCTACGGCATCGGCGATCACGGCGGCGGTCCGACCCGCGCGATTCTCGACCAGGGCATGCACTGGTCTGAGCCTTCTGTGCCGCCGCATGTCATTCCCATGATGCCCTTCGGAACGGCGCAGGAGTACTTCTCTCGCATCGAGAAAAGCGTCGCTGCCGAGAGTCCAGAGTGGAACTACCAGTCCATCGCCAAGGGATACACCGCGCCTGCTGCGGTCGCAGGCAAAGTCGCTATTCCCACGTGGAAGAGCGAGCTCTACTTCGAATATCACCGTGGCGTGATGACCACGCAGGCCAATCACAAACGCAACATGCGCGAGTCGTCGATCTGGACGCTGGACGCCGAGAAATGGGCGTCGTTAGCTTGGCTTGATGGCGACAAGTATCCCGCACATGAGCTGACGGAGGACTGGAAAAAAGTTCTCTTCAACCAGTTCCACGATCTCGCTGCCGGCTCGGGCATCGGCATCATTTATAAGGACGCGCAGAAGGATTACGACGTCGTCCACTGGTCAACGAACGAGATCTCGTCGGGTGCGCTCGCAACGGTTGCCGAGCACGTGAACACGGCCGGCGAAGGAATTCCGGTGCTCGCGTTCAACCCGCTCGGCTGGGAGCGCTCAGGTGAGATCAGGGTTCACGTCGACACCGGCAAGCCGATTACGTCCGCAACAGGCGCGCAGATCATCGAGACGAAGACCGATCCGCAGACCGGAGCATCCGATGTCCGTCTGCACGTGCTGCACGTGCCTGCGCTCGGCTACAAGATCGTGCGGCTTGGCAGCGGAAGCGCAAAGAGCCTCGCGGGCGAGAGCGATGTCGCGGCAAAGCAAGATGGAAGCTTCATTTCACTCGAGAGCGACCTTCTGCGCGTTACGATCGACAAACAAGCCGGATGCATCACGAGCCTCGCCGACAAGAAGACGGGCTTTGAGACACTGGGCAAAGGCGCCTGCGGCGATCAGCTGCAGTTCTTCAAGGACACGCCGAAGGACTACGACGCGTGGAACATCGATCCCGGCACGCTCGACGTTCCCCCAATGACGATCGATAGCGCGGATTCGGTGGAGTTGCTGAAGACCGCTGAGCCAAGCATTCGCGTGACGCGCCACTGGCAGAATTCGAAGTTCGTGCAAACCTTCAGTCTCGCGGCCGATGGCAGCTCTGTCGTCGTCGACAACGACATTGACTGGCACGAAACGCACGTGCTGCTCAAGGCTGCGTTCCCGGTCTCGGCGACGAGCCCATTTGCGACCTACGATATTCCTTACGGCACGATCAACCGCACAACCACGCGGAATAACTCGTGGGAAAAAGCGCAGTTCGAAGTGCCGGCGCAGTACTGGGCCGATCTTGGAAACGGCCAGCACGGGCTGAGCATCATTAACGAGTCGAAGTTCGGCTACGATGCCGTCGGCAACCTGCTGCGGCTCACACTCCTGCGCTCGCCGACGTGGCCCGATCCCGATGCCGACCGCGGCCATCATCACTTCCACTACGCACTCTATCCACATGCGGGCACATGGAAGGATGCGATGACGGTCCGCCGCGGCTTCGAGTACAACTACCCGCTGACGGCGGTCGTCACCACAGCGCATCCGGGATCGCTGCCGGCCGAGCACTCGTTTGCTTCGGTCACGCCGGAGAACGTGGTTCTGACCGCGGTCAAGAAGGCCGAGGATGCGAAGGGCCTCGTGTTCCGCGCCTATGAGTGGGCCGGCAAGCAGTCGATCGCCGAGTTCCGCGTGCCGCCGGGCGCGACCGGAGCCACGGTCACCAACATGATGGAGAAGCCGGAGGGCGATCCGCTAGAAGTTGCCGGAGATGTGGTCAAGGCGCCGATCCACCCCTACGAGATCCTGACGGTGCGCGTGGACTATGCCAAAGGCGGGCCGAAGGACTAGCGGGCTGCCGTCACCCTCCTCTGTTGGAGACCGATGTGTCCGTTGAATCGTGCTTGAACGACGAGCGCAGACTCTTCTCAAGATCTGCGCTCGGGGTCATCGGGACGATGGTCTCGGATTCTCGATAAGCTCGCAGACGCGCAAGTCGACGAAAGTGGTATATCTGTTCGACGGGAGACAAGGAACCCTCCTCCCACCGCTCTTTTTGGCAAATGTCTCATTTTATTTGACTCACAGGATCAATAACTTACAATAACCCCCTTCAAATGAGTTGGTTGTGGCTAAATTACTCTACCGATTTAAGTTAGGCCGCATCAGCAGCCATAAGGTCGAGGTGCGTTTCACCTCGGGCGAATTGCGTGCTCTGCCTGCGGGAGAGTGAGGCCGGTTTGGGTTCGTGCTTCCCGCCCAGGCAGAGCCTGGATGGGGCATCCGGTCTCTACCCGCTCCGAAAAACGGGCTGAGGGCGAGGGACTAGCCCTTGGCTGTTGCTGGAAAGAGCGGGTAGTTAATCTTGCGAACCAGGGCTTGATACTGCGGGTCGCTCTTGATCGTCAACAGATCGGGATCGGACAGCAATGTAAGTGCGTCGACATCGTGATGCCGGTAGGCATCCTCCAGGAGATCAAGGGCTTCCTGCTTTCTCCCCATCAGCACGCAGGTCTTGGCAAGGAGAGCGGCATGCACTTGTCCGGCAGCGTAATAGAACTTCTCCTTTGCGTAGAGGGCCTGCAATAAGCCGCGACCTCCGGCCCGTTGATAGCCCAACTTCGCCGCTGCGACGATCTCGCCGAGAGGTGCATCGCCGACTGTTTGTGCGGCAAGCTGGCCTTCGGAGAGGAAGGACGGGAAATTGCGAAGATCGAGGTCGGCTTCCATCAGGTAGTAGTGTGGGGAACGGAATTCCGGAGCCGATCGTTCTACTTCTTTCAGCAGGCCGATCCCCTCCTGGGCCCGCCCGGCGTTGAAGAGCATCCAGCCTTTGTCTGCTAGCGTGGCGCGCGAGGACGGGTCCAGCTCTTGCGCCTTATTCATTTGCGCCAGAGCCTCGGGAAATCGGCCGGCGAGAGCCATGGCGTTTGCGTACCAACGACGTGCCTGCGGGTCTCGGGGGTCGAGTTCGATGGCACGCCGGAATTCGGTTTCTGCACCCGGAAAGTTCCAGTCCCCATACATCTCCGCGAAGGCCAGGGCGCGATGTGCCTCGGCGAGCGAATCATCGAGGGCCACAGCTTTTTTCGCTGCCGCAATCGCACGAGGAAAAACGTCGGCGTCGGCCTCGGTCGAATACTCACGCAGAAGGTCATAGGTATCTGCCAGACCTGCGTAAGCACGGGCGTCGCCAGGATCGTGAACGATGGATTGGGTGAACAGATCGAGGGCACGATGGAGACTATCGGGCGTTCGCTGATTCCACTCGTATCGGCCACGCAGATAGAAATCGTCGGCCAGGCGCTTCTCAGCCTCTGGAACGGCAAGATGGGCAATGGGATGATCCAGACGGCCGGCCAGAAGACTGCGCAATTGACTGGCAAGGGGTACAGCCCGCAACCGAATTGCCACGTCGAGAGAGACAGCTACAAGAAAAAGGACGAGACCGACAAGCAGACCCTTTCTCAGCAGACGCGACTTTGGATGAGCTGGCGGCCTGAGATCGGCCGGCGCGTGCTGCAGCGCAGGCTCCGGGATGAGCGGAGAAGGCTGGCTCTCTTTGGACTGCCTCTCTTCTTGTTCCACAACACGAGCGGATTCGAGCCAGCGATCGACTTCGTCGGCGTAGGCATAAACCGAAGTTTTCGCAGTTCCCGGCACGCGGTGGACCGGCAACCCGCGATCTCTTCCCCACCGCTTGACGGTTCGGTCGGTTTTGCCGAGGTACGCAGCGATATCTTTCCATCCAACAAGGCGGGCGCCACGGTCAGCTGGAGCCATTTCAGAAGGATTTATGCGCGATAAACTCATATATATCTATGCGTTGCGCATTTGACCCCATTTGTCACTCATGCGACACGACATGTCCCTTTGTTGGCTGGAGTGCAGAGCCACATCATACACCTGTGACGGAACTGGTTGGCGTGAGCATCTATCCTCCCCCGGCACCAGAGTGCGCGAGCGTATCAAACCGTTGCCGCAGACATCACCGATCGCAGGTCAGGTGATTAGCTCCGAGGGTAGTGCAGGATGCTTTGTCCGTCGTTGAATCTGCAAGGCTCACCGGTGGAGCGGGCGCCGGGATTCGCCCTCTTTCTCCCAGCGCTCGATCACGGCCACCGGCGACGGACTCGCCCGGATCCAGTCGCGGCGAAATGCACTTGCCTCACGAGACGGCAACCCGAATGCAAGGAGCGCTTGAGATGAAGGATGAATGCCCTTCCGGTTGTGCGTCTGGAGATGGCGAGGGTCTTCGCCGCGTGAGTTCCTCGGAGTTGAAGCTGACGCCCCTGATACTGGCCGCTGCGAAGATGCAGGAGGGAGACCAGATCTTGCTATGTCGCGCCTGTGGCCGCGTGGTTCGGCGCTCTTTTGACTCATACGTCCTACGTTTTCGCCTGGAGTCGATCGGCACGTATGTCGCGAGCAATGGCCGGTTCGAACCTAAGCGATGGTTACAGCATGAGATGGAGCGTCTCACGATGGTCTCCCCGACCAACGTGATGGCATATCGAACCCCAAAGGAGAAGAACGACTAAGCAGGGCGAGTGCGATCAGGGGCTCGGCGTCAAGCGGGTCCAGGTCGGCGATTCCTCGGGCGGACGCGTCAGAGATCGGGCTATACTCTAGCGGTACAGCGAACGTCCGTTGCAGGAGACGACATGAGCACAGCTTCCCCGCAGACAAATGCCCCTCTCCAGGACCTCGAAGAGTGGGACGACTTTCTCGAAGGCCGGTACAAGGAAGGAAAATCCAAGGAACAGTTCCGGCAGTATGACGCCGCGGCCAACCCGGGTGTCGCGGAGTTTTACCGGCTGAACCACACGCATCAGACAGTCGATTATGTGTTGGGCAAGGAGAAGCAGTACTTCGGCCTGCAGAAGGGGAAGAAGACGGTTTGGGAAGCGGCGGAGTTTCTGAATACGCTCGTGGATGACAGCGATCCGGACACGGATCTGACGCAGATCGAGCACCTGCTGCAGACGTCAGAGGCGATCCGAGCCGATGGGCATCCACGATGGATGGTGCTGGTTGGGTTTCTTCACGATCTGGGCAAGTGTCTCTGCCTTTACGGCGAGCCACAGTGGGGCGTGGTGGGCGACACATTTCCGGTGGGATGCGCGTGGTCCCCGGACATCGTGTTCACTGAGTACTTCGCGGCGAATCCCGACCGCAATGTCCCCGAGTACCAGACCAGGTACGGAATCTACGAGCCGAATTGCGGGCTGGAGAATGTCCACATGTCGTTCGGACATGATGGATATATTGCCGAGGTGATGAAGCCGTACCTGCGCGATGAAGCGCTTTATATGCTGCGCTTCCACTCGTTCTATCCCTGGCACAGGCACGGCGCGTACGACCATCTGTGCAACGACAAAGATCGGTCGATGCTGGAGTGGGTGCTGAAGTTTAATCAGTACGACCTGTATTCCAAGGGGCACGCCAAGCCGAGCGTGAAAGAGCTGAAGCCGTACTACGACGATCTCTTTGCCGAGTTTCTTCCGGCCGCTCTTTCCTGGTAGCCGGAAAGCAGACAGGTCAGCGCAAGGCAAAGAGTTTTGGCGGAGACGAAGTGCGGAGACCGAAGTCCGCCAGTCAAGGATCGCCGCCGCTCGGCAGCGATCAGTCGCGGCAATCTGCGATGCCAAGCCTGCGAATGGAAGCAAGGCTTTAGAATCCCTCCATGCGATCCACTCTGTTTGATCAACCTTGCCGATTGGCCTTGCAGTGGGCAGCGATTTCCATGCTGGCTTGCACGATCTCGTGGGCGGAGGGTCAGACTGCTCAGGAATCCCAGGTGCTGTCTGCTGTCGAACAAAAGATGGCGATGGCGATCGATGCTCATGTAGCGAGCGACCAGGAGCTTCTAAAGCAACTTGTCGATATCAACAGCGGCACGATGCATCTTGCGGGCGTGGAAGCGGTGAAGGATGTGCTGGCGCCCAAGTTCGAGGCGTTGGGATTCAAAGTGCGATGGGTTCCGATGCAATCGGTGACAGCACGCGCGGGCGATCTGGTTGCGGAGCATCTTTGTCCGCAAGGCAATGGCCACTGCGGCAAGCGCATGCTGTTGATCGGGCATATGGACACGGTGTTTGAGCCGTCGAGCTCGTTTCAGAGATATGCCGTCGTTCCGGGCACGGAGGGCAAGGTAGCGACAGGGCCCGGCATCGCCGACATGAAGGGTGGGCTGGTGATCATGCTGTCGGCACTGACAGCTATGAAAGAGGCAGGCGCTCTTGACCATGCAGAGATTCGCATTGTGCTGAGCGGCGACGAGGAGCGTACCGGCGCTCCCCTTGAAGCGGCCCGCCGGGACATGATCGACGCTGCGAAACACAGCGACGTGGCTCTCGAATTTGAGCCCAGCGCACGTTTGAACGGGCAGGATACGGTGAGCGTCGGACGGCGCAGCTCGACGACGTGGCACATCGAGACGGGCGGCTTGAGCGGGCACTCGTCGCAAATCTTCGGTCCACGGCTGGGGTACGGAGCGATCTACGAGATGACGCGGATTCTCGATGCCTTTCGCCGCGAGCTACCGGAGGAGGGTCTCACCTTCAGTCCGGGCTTGATCCTGGGTGGCGCAACGGCTGAGGTCAACCCCGAGGCCACGGGCGGCTCGGCCACGGGGAAATCCAACGTTATTGCGGCGTCGGCTTTAGCTTCCGGCGATATTCGCACTCTCGATAACGAGCAGACCGTGCGCGTGGAAGCCAAGATGCGCGCAATTGTTGCTGCGCACCTGCCGCAGACCGACGCGAAGATTGGCTTCGACGAAAGCTATCCAGCCATGGCCGCGACTCCGGCTGGCCGGGAGCTGATGCGGCAGTGGAGTGAGATCAGCGTAGCACTCGGTTTGGGGCCGGTGGCAGAGAGCGGCGTGATGACACGCGGCGCCGGCGATATCGCCTTCGCGGCACCCTTCGTGGCTGGATTGGTCGGCGTAGGAATGTTGGGAGAGGGCTATCATGCCGAGGGCGAGAAGGGATATCTCGACTCCCTCGCACCCCAGGCGAAGCGCAACGCGCTGCTGATGGAGCGGTTGAGCCACCAGGCGCCGGGTACGTTATCCGGATCAAACGACAAGCCGTAAGATCGACAGGCCGCGACTTGGCGACTGCGCCTGACCTGCGATTGGAGTCCGGGGCGCGGACAGATCCTTTACTCGGTTTGGGTAGCGGGGGCGCCGGAGAAGTCGAAAGTGGAGAAGTGGCGGTTTTCGCCGTTGATCTCGGCGCGCAGCTCGTGCCACAGCTCGTTGGGAATCTTGAGGAAGACTTCGACTACATTGGGATCGAATTGGGTCCCGGAGCAGCGCAGAATCTCCTGGCGCGCTTCGTCGAAGCTCTTGGCCTTGCGGTAGGGCCGGTCGCTGGTGATGGCGTCCATGGCGTCGGCAACAGCGAAGATGCGGGCGCCGATGGGAATCTCATTGCCACGCAGGCGGCTGGGATAGCCGTTGCCGTCGAAGTGTTCCTGGTGGGTGTAGACGATGGCTGCCGCCTCGCTGAGAAAAGGGATCTTGCGCAGGATGTGGTAGCCGCGCGTGCAGTGGTCCTGCATGATCTGCTCTTCATCGCTGGTGAGCTTGCCGGGCTTGCGCAGGATCTCATCGGGGATAGCCATCTTGCCAATGTCGTGGAGAAAGGCGCCGCGCGCGATGATCTTGATGTCGACTGGAGAGATGCCCATGGCGCGGGCCAGAGCGATGGTGTAGGCGGTGACGCGTTTGGAGTGTCCCTCGGTCTCTGAATCTTTCAGGTCGAGCGCGTCGCCCAAGGCCTCGAGGGTGACATCGTAGGAGTGCTCCAGGTCTTCCATGGCCTGGCGAAGCATCTCGGTACGAGCCCGGACCACCTGCTCGAGGTTCTGCTGGTAGTTGTGGCTCTCCTGCAAGGCCTGGCGGTGATCGAGCGCGCGCTGAACGGTGGCGACCAAATGCTCGCGCTCGAATGGCTTGAGGAGGTAGTCGTAGGCGCCACGGCGCATGGAGTCGATGGCAACGCTGATGTCGTGGATGGCGCTGACCATGACGACGGGGAGGTGTGGCTGATCCACCCGAATACGCTCCAGCAGAGCGATCCCATTGCCGTCTTCCATGACGATATCTGTCAGTACGAGGTCGAAGAGGCCTTTCCCCAGCATTTCGATGGCCTGGGTTCCACTGACAGCCTGCTGCACCTCGTATCCCTGGCGCTGGAGGGTCGCACCGATCATGGAACGGACTGGCGACTCGTCGTCGACCACAAGGATCCGCGCAGGCCTGCGTGAGCGGGCGGCGACATGGTCGTTCGGGTTGGCGTGCGCATGCATCGCGAGAGTCGTTTCACTCGGACTGGCCAGACGCAATACGGGTCCCATTGCAATCCCACGGTTCCAACCGGCCCTGGTCCAGCCCAGCAGAGGAAACACCCTCAAAGACTTCGGGCCCAGTGAGTTGGCAGTGCTCCGGCTACCGCCAGATCATCGGTACTCGCACACAGATACGGGAGAACCAAAACGAGGAACAGGAACTTGATACCGCTGGGCGGACATGGCCGGTCCTTTATCACCTGCCGTACCTGCCGCCTTCTAATACATGATGTATGACGAAATTACGCCACCGGGTGCCCGTACGCAAGCCTTTCCACGTGGCGCATCAAACTATTCAATCGATTAAATCAGCGACTTCGATCAAAAACACACCACACAAAAGTCGTATGGACTCCGGGCGGATTTCATCCACTGCGTCCTCCGTCCTTGAGAGCCTGGTCACTCTGGCGAGCACGCCGGGCATCGGCCCAGCCCTCCTTGGTGATCTGCCGGGCGCGGCCGACGGCGAGAGATCCGGCGGGGACGTTTTTGGTGATGCAGGAACCGGCGCCGATGTAGGAGCCATCCTCGATGGTTACTGGAGCCACCAGGGTGGAGTCGCTGCCCACGAAGACGCCCTTGCCTATCTGCGTTTTGTGTTTCTGAGCCCCGTCGTAGTTGCAGGTAATGACCCCAGCACCAATGTTCGTCCTGGCGCCGATCTCGGAGTCGCCGAGGTATGCCAGATGCCCCGCTTTGACGCCGGCGTGGAGTTTCGACTTTTTGACTTCGACGAAGTTGCCGATGTGGACGTTCTCGCCGATCTCGCATCCGGGGCGCATACGGGCGAAGGGACCGATGTCGGCACCGCTGGCGATAGAGCTGTCGACCAGGACGCAGCTTTGGCGGATGATGACTTGCTCGCCCACCGTGCAGTTCTCCAGTACAGAGTAGGACCGAATGGTTGTATCGGCGCCGACCCGGGTCTTCCCGAGCAGTTGCACGAAGGGCTCGATGATGGCGTCCGCGGCGACTTCGACTTCGGCGTCGATGACGCAGGTTTCGGGCCGGTAAATGGTGACACCGGCGGCCATGAGCCGCTGCGCTGTGGTCATGCGCATGGTTGCGTCAAGGGCGACGAGTTCGGCGATGGTGTTCGCACCGAGGACTTCCGCGGCATCTTTGGCCTGGACGGCGACGACGCGCTCCCCTTGCTTGCGGAGGACTCCGGCCATGTCGGTGAGATAGAGCTCGGAGGCAGGATTGTTGGTCTTCAATTTGGCCAGGTGCGCTTTGAGGGCGGACGTCTTGAAGGCGTAGATACCGGTATTGATCTCAGGAAGAGATTTCTGCTCGGGCCGGAGCGCCACCTGCTCGACGATCGCGTCTATGTCCGGAGAGGCAGGGCTGCGCCGCAGGATGCGCCCATAACCTGTGGGGTCCGGCGGCGTCGTGGTGAGGATGGTCATCGCGGCCCCTTGTTTTTGGTGGAAGCGCCACAACTGCGCGATCGTGCGGGTCTGAATGAGCGGCACGTCGCCTGAAAGCACGAGGATGTTTTCGTACTTTCGGATTGCCGGCAGCGCGCACTGGATGGCGTGGCCGGTTCCGCGCTGTTCGGCCTGCTCGACGAACTGTGTGCCCGTGTCGGCCACCGCGGCCCGCACCTTCTCCGCTTCGTGGCCGACGATGGTGAAGATGTCGCTCGCAGGCACGACGCGGCTGGCGGCCGCGATGACATGGCGAAGCAACGACTGGCCGCCGACCTGGTGAAGAACCTTTGGACGCCGCGATTTGAGACGCGTTCCCTTCCCGGCTGCCATGATCACGACGGCGAGCTTCGATTCTTTCTGTTGGCCGCCGGCTTGCTTCTTGCTCACTGCTTGCTCTCCTGGCCCGCCGGCTGTTGCGGCTGAGGGATGGTGATGTCGATGGGGTGCGCCGCGCCCATGCCGAGATCGTCCAAGGGCGGCTTAATCTCAGGCCCGTTGCCGACGACGAGCACGGCGAGCTTGTCCGGATGAATGTACTTCCTGGCTGCCAAGTTCACGTCTGCCAGTGTGACCTTCTCGAGGGCGGCCTTGTAGGTCTCGAGATAGTTTGCCGGATAACCGTAGAACTCGAGACGTACGCTCTCAGACAGCACCTTCTCGCGTGTGTCGTAGCGGAACAAGAACGAGTTGAGGATGTCGTCTTTGGCGCGCTTCAGTTCTTCGTCGGTCACGGGCTTTTCGCTCAGACCGGCTATCTCTGCCAGTGCCGCCTTGGTGGCGTCGACCGTGGAGGCGCTCTTGGTCAGAACCATCACGCGAAATGTACCTGGGTGGTCATAGTCGAAGCCGACGCCGCCGCCGACTGCGTACGCAAGTCCGAGTTCGGTACGAACCTTCTGGAAGAGCCGGCTGCCGAAGCCTCCGCCGAGCACCTGATTCATGACGGCGAGCGATGGGATGTCCGGGTTGTGACGGTCCGTGCCGAGACCCATGATCTCGATGTTCGACTGGTTCACATCCTCCTTATTGATGAAGGAGAGGCTGCGTGCCGGGTCGTGAAAGACATCGTGGTGCGGGGGAAGCGGACTCACTCGTGGCAGCGGCTCGAAGGTCTCGCGCAGCCTGGCTTCCATCGCAACAGGATCGAAGTCACCGCTGACGGCGACGATCAGCTTGCCTTTGAGCGAACGATCGTGCCACGCGTTGAGATCGGCGAGTGTGACCGCGCCGATAGTGGCCAGCTCCGGTTGATGCGTGTAGGGGCTATCCACGCCGTAGACGAGCTTTTCTGACTCTCGATTGGCGATCTCGCTTTCGTCGTCGTTACGCCGCACGATGCCAGTGGCATCCTGCTGTTGCGCCAGTTGCAGCTTTTCCGGGCTGAATTTGGGATGGAAGAGGAGGTCCATCGCGAGCGCATAGACCTGATCGGCGTCGGCTTTCAGGGAATCCCACGACAAGGAGGTCGAATCGACATCCCCGCCAGTTTCGATATGGGCGGCTTTGGCTTCGAGCAGATCGTCCATGGCATCGCCGTCTGTCTTTTCGCTGCCGCTGGTGCGCCACGCTTGTCCAAAGAGGTCGATCATTCCTGCCTTCGCCGTCGATTCGTCGCGCGACCCGCCGGGAATGAAGACCGATCCATTTACGAAGGGCAGTTCGTGATCCTCCTGGAGGAAGAGCACGATGCCGTTTTTCAGCTCGATCCGCGTGGGCTGATGCGGCTTGAACTCATGTAAAGCGGGGATCGGAATCCTCTCCCAAGGCTTGATTTGCTGCGCCGAAACGTGTGGGCACACAAGAGCTGAGAGGGAAAAAACAGCAAATGCAGCGACGGACAACATCCTGATTGAGCGCAACGGCTTCATGTTCCCTGCTCTCTTCATTGCGTGCCCCCTGCCTTGGCGTTGCCCGCCGGAGCTTCCGTTTCGATCTGCGCGCTGGTTCGGTTGGAAGCGACAAACACCTGGTTGGCGACGCGCTTGATGTCATCTTTGGTCACTTTGTCCACGCGATCCAATTGCAGAAACAACTCGCGCCAGTCGCCATAGCGAGTTTGATACTCGGCGAGTGCGTTGGCCAGGCCCTGATTGTCGGCCAGGCTGCGCAGCAGGTCGGCGCGCGCACGCGTCTTATACATGGCAAGCTCAGCGTCGGTCACGTCGGCGGTCTTGAGCTTGTCGATCTCCTTGTGAATGGCCTCACGCATCTCGGGCGGCGTGTGCCCCGGCAGGGGGAACGCGTAGAACGCAAACAGGCTTGGGTACTTGTCTCCGGGATAGGGACTGAATCCGGCCGCCTCGGCGGCAATCTGCTGATCCCGCACCAGGCTGCGATACAACCGCGAAACGCGTCCGTTCGAGAGGATGTCGGAGATCGCGTCGAACACTGCGTCGTCTTTATCGCGATAACTCGGCCGGTGATATCCCTCGATATAGAAAGGCTGGGTCTGTTCGCGAATGACCACAGTCTTCTCGGCAAACTGCTTCGGCTCGACGGTCGTCATGTCTTCGGGTTTCGGGCCGCCGGGTACTTTGTCGAAGTACTTCTCCAGCATCGGCAGCACTTCCGACGCCTTCACATCGCCCACCACGGAGACGACAATGTTCGACCCGACATAATACTTTTTGTGGAAGGCCATGGCTTCCGTCGCGGTAATTTGGCTAACTTCGCTGGGCCATCCGATGTTGCTGCGGCCGTAGTTGTGGGCCACATAGGCGGTGGCGAGAAACTGCTCGAGCAGCCTGCCGATGGGATTGGAGTCGGTCCGCATGCGGCGTTCTTCGAGAACCACATCGCGCTCCTTATAGAACTCGCGGGGGACCACATCGGAGAGGCGTCCACTCTCGAGCCAGGCCCACAGCTCCAGCCGGTTCTCGGGCATCGCCCAGAAGTACTGTGTCTCGTCGAGTCCGGTCTCGGCGTTCAAGCCCGCGGCACCATTGCTCTGCGCCACTTCGGTGAACTGGTTGGGGATGACGTACTTCTCAGCCTCTGCCTGGGCCGCCAGAGAGGCTTTCTTCAACTCGGCGAGCTTCTGCGGGTCGCGCCCGACAGGTTTGAGATATTCGGCCTCATAGGCGTTGTTCGTCTCTTCTACTTTGGCCAGAGCAACCTTCTCGGCGGCGTAGTCCGTGGTCCCGATCTCACTGGTTCCCTTGAAGGCGAGATGCTCGAACATGTGCGCCAGGCCGCTCTCGCCCGGCGGATCGTTGGCGCCGCCCGCGTCGATAAACGTGGTGTAGCTGAAGACCGGCGCGTCGGGCCGCTCGCAAATGAGCAGCGTCAAGCCGTTCGGCAGCACTTTGGTCGTGATCTTCTGCTCAAAGCTCTTGAGATCCTGGCCAAACACCAACGAGCCGGCCAGCGCCGTCAGCAACAAACTCAGCCAAAACCGAGCCGTGGTTTTGCTCTGCATTCCCACTCCTTCGGGACCAAGGGCGGTCCCGCCTCTTCCAACCTATTGTCCCAAACCGGGCCCGTCAAACGGGCCACGTGACGAACTGCAGGATCGGGCCTTGCGTATAGGCTGAGTACGAGGTTGTCATGCGCCGCTGGGTCTTTCGTCTTGTTACCTTACTTCTCATTCTTTTTGTTGTTGCCTGTGGCGCCTTCTGGGCGCTCGAGGTCTTCCCGCGTCACGACTCGCATCCGCTGCTCAAGCTAGCCAAGGGCACGCTGGTGCTGCAACACGCGCGTGTCTATACTTCGCCCACCGAGCCGCCCATCGAGGATGGGACAGTCGTCATCCGCGATGGACTTATTGCCAGTGTCGGAGCAGCGATCCCGATCCCTGCCAGTGCGACGATCCTGCCGTGCGACCATTGTGTGGTTACAGCCGGTTTCTGGAATGCGCACGTGCACTTCACTGAGCCCAAATGGAGTTTGGCCGAGTGGAAGTCGGACGACGTGTTGAATGCACAGCTCGCCGACATGTTCCTGAGCCATGGATTCACGACGGTGATCGACGTCGGGTCGAACTCCGCCGACACGTTCGCCATTCGGAGGCGGATCGAGCGCGTGCAACTGCGCGGGCCTTATATCTACTCCTCCGGTCCGCCACTCTACCCGCCGAACGGCATTCCCTTTTATCTCAAGGAGAGTGTCCCGGCCTGGGTTCGCGCGATGATGCCCCAGCCGGCCACGCCGGATGCGGCGCGCCGGACAGTTAGACGCAATCTGAGCTCCGGAGCGGATCTCACCAAGCTTTTCACCGGCTCCTGGGTCGAGCGCGGCCATGTTCTGCCCATGCCGCTTGATGTCGCCAAAGCGGCTGTCGAAGAGAGCCATTTGAACGGCAAGCTGGTGTTCGCACATCCGTCGAATCTGGCCGGTGTGCGCGTGGCGATCGACAGTGGCGTCGATGTGCTGGCGCACGCGGCCGACGATACACGGGGAGTGGATCAGGCTCTGCTAGCCCAGGCTGTCCACAAGAACATGGCGATGATTCCGACACTAAAGATGTTTGCGTCGACCGTGACGACCGACTCGCATTATATGGATCCGATCTGCGCTGAGGTGCAGCAGTTTCACGCGCTGGGTGGCCAGCTGATCTTCGGAACCGATGTGGGCTACATGACCGACTACTCCACCGACCTGGAGTTTGTGGAACTGGGTAGGAGCGGCCTCGACTCGAAGGATGTTCTCGCGATGCTCACGACGAATCCGTCAGCCCGCATGGGCGTGTCGAACGCGAAGGGGACGGTCACCCCAGGAAAGCTCGCAGATCTGACGATTCTGTCGCGCGATCCCGCGCAGGACCTGACCAACTTTGCACGCGTGAAGATGGTCATCCGCTCTGGACGGGTGATCTGGCAGAAGCAGTAGCTCTGCCGGAACGCTGGAGGGACTCGAATCGGGGTGTGCTCCGCGGCACCTACCGTCTGGGGCGCACCCTCTGAATTGCCCTATACTGAGGACTGCGCCTTAACGGTTCCGTCTCCCTGCAGAACCCGCATGGCCAGAGGTTTTTATTGATCCCGGAAAGTAAGATCGCCCCACAGAACCGCCGCCCCCGCATTCGCTCCACGACCGTGATTTGCGTGCGCCGCAATGGCCAAGTGGTGATGGCTGCGGACGGACAGGTCACTCTCGGCGATCACGTGCTGAAGCACACCGCGCGCAAGATTCGCCGCCTCTTTCAGGACAAGATTCTGGCTGGATTCGCGGGTTCGACCGCGGATGCATTTTCGCTGTTTGCCCGGTTTGAGTCGAAGCTGGAGCAGTATGCCGGCAACCTGAACCGCGCTGCCGTCGAGCTGGCCAAAGACTGGCGTACGGACAAGATGTTGCGCAATCTCGAGGCGCTGCTGGTGGTGGCCGATGCGGGCCAGACGTTTCTGATCTCGGGGTCTGGAGACGTCATTGATCCCGACGAGCAGATTGCGGCAATCGGGTCGGGTGGAAGCTATGCAACCGCTGCTGCACGTGCGCTGATGGAGAATACGGACCTGAGCGCGCGCGAGATTGCCGAAAAGGCCATGAAGATTGCCGGCGACATCTGCATCTATACCAATAATCAGGTGACTTTCGAGGAGCTGGCTGGCTCCTGAAGATCGAACGAATGGCCATTTACCTACCCGCATCCGCCGAAGAACAAGACCTCGTGCTCGACGAGCTAACGCCGCGCGAGATCGTTGCCGAGCTCGACAAGCACGTTGTGGGCCAGCGAGCGGCCAAACGCGCGGTCGCGATCGCTCTCAGGAATCGGCAGCGCCGGCAGAAACTGCCGCCCGATCTTGCCGAAGACATCATGCCCAAAAACATCATCATGATTGGGCCTACGGGTGTGGGCAAAACCGAGATTGCACGGCGTCTTGCGAAGCTGACCAATTCGCCGTTTCTGAAGGTGGAAGCCTCGAAGTTCACCGAAGTAGGCTACGTCGGACGCGATGTTGAATCCATGATTCGCGACCTGGTCGAGATTGCCATCGACATGGTGCGCGAAGAACGTCTGGAAGAAGTGGAAGACCGCGCCGAGATGAACGCCGAGGAGCGGCTGCTCGACATACTGCTGCCGCCAGCGCCAGCCACTCCCCCGCCGCAGGGCGCACCGCCGCTGTTGCAAGCGAGCGACAGCAACCAGCGGTCCCGCGAAAAGCTGAGACAGCAGTTTCGCGAGGGCAAGCTGGACGACCGCATGGTCGAGCTCGATGTGCGTGAGCGCGGGACGCCCCAGTTCGGCATCATCTCCAACCAGAACCTGGAAGACATGGAGATGAACCTGAAGGACATGCTGCCAAACATCTTTGGCGGCGGCACGAAAAAGCGCAAGATGCGCGTGGCAGATGCCTTCGACTACCTGGTGCAGGAAGAAGAGGGCAGGCTGATCGATATGGACCAAGTAAATCGGGTCGCCGTGGAGAGGGTCGAGTCGAGTGGGATCATCTTTTTGGATGAAATCGACAAGATCGCCGGGCGCGAGGGCGGGCACGGGCCCGATGTCTCAAGGGAGGGCGTGCAACGCGACATCCTGCCGATTGTAGAAGGCACGACCGTGAACACGCGCTACGGCATGGTGCGCACGGATCATATTCTGTTTATCGCGGCCGGGGCCTTTCACGTTTCGAAGCCCAGCGACCTGATTCCGGAGTTGCAGGGCCGTTTCCCGCTGCGCGTGGAGCTGAAGTCGCTCACGGTCGAAGACTTTCTGAGGATTCTCACGGAGCCCAAGTCGTCGCTCACCAAGCAATACGTTGCATTGCTGGAGACGGAAGGGGTACGGCTCGAATTTGCGCCTGAGGCTCTGCGCGAGATGGCTGCATTCGCTTTCAGTGTGAACGAGGCAACTGAGAATATCGGGGCGCGCCGGTTGCACACGATAATGGAGCGCGTGCTGGAAGACGTAAGCTTCCTGGCGCCCGATGTGGCTCGCAAATCTGAGGGAGAGCAGGCAGCGGCGCTGTCTGAGGCGATCAAGGCTGAGTCGACCACCCCGCTGCCATATACCGAGCGCATGACCGCATCGGGGCCTGAAAAGGTCTTCACCATCACTTCCGAATATGTAAAGCAGATGGTGGCAACGATTGTGAAGGATCAGGATCTGAGCCGCTACATTCTGTAGGCTCGGCGCGCGTTCCAGGGCGCGCCTTCGGTATGACCTAAGACGATTCGCTGCGAGCTAAAACGGGTGGGGATCGTCGGGAAGGTCTTGCGTGGTATCCGCGGTCGGCGCCATCTGCTGGTTTCCTTGAAAGCAGACGCGCATGGTATCTGGAGCAAACTTCGCCTGCACTTCGGCGGGAACGTCCTTCTCATCGATCTCGTTGAACGCGAAATCGATGGTTCCCTGAGGATGTACGGTCGCCAGAAGGTATCCATAGGCGTCGGTCTGAGCGCAAAACGCGCGTGGATCCTGAGTACAAGACGCGGCACTCCCATTCGTTTTCGGAAGAGGTGAAGGCAGACGGTAGCGAACGGCGCCTGCCGTGCCGACAAGAATGCCCGGAACAATGCCTACCTTGTGATCACGCCAAAACTGGGCGTTGTAGATGTCGGTCATAATGAAATGCGAATGGCTGGAAAGCACGTAGACCTGCTTGTGATCCTCGCGCTGAATGGCTTCGAGCTTTCGATAGACAGAGCGACCGCTCTGCAGGCCGGCGGCCGACTCGCTCATGCTGTGAGCGTTGCTCAGGCTGTCCGGTAACGCCTTGTGCATCCCCACAACAATCGAATGGATGCCTGGATTTGCGCGATCCTGGTCCAAACGCTCTTTCAGCCACGCCATCTGCGACGCATCGAACTGCTCGTCGCTCGCATTGTCGAGATAGATGAAGTCAACGCCACCGTCGATCCAATGATAGTAGGCGTGGATGGCCTCCGCCTCTCTGCCCGCGACAGATGTCCCCGCATCCTTGAGGCGCTGGTCGCGAAAAACCGAGCTGTCGAGCCACGGAGAGAACTTCTCGATGAACTTCTCCCGAGACATAGGAGCGATGGTTTCGTGATTGCCAATGCCGATCGCGAAGGAAATCTGGAGCTTCTCAAACGGTTCGATTTGCATGCGAATGAAGTCGTCCCTCGCAGCCCTCGTATAGGTCTCCATGTCCCAGACATTCAAGGTGCCGTTCGCATTCAGCTCTCCGGCGTGGTCCTCGTCGATCTCGTAGATCGCACGGAGATCGCCTAAGTGCCAGTAGAAAGCAGGATGGTATTTTGCCGCGTCGGCAGCGATCGTCGGCATCACGAGGTCGCCGCAATTACGCAAGTCGCCGGAGACAATGAAGTGCCAGTCGTCTCCCGAGGAGGACGCCACCGATGCTGCTGTTTGCAACGATCCTCCCAACCCGCTGCTGCAGACCAACCTCATCTCGACCGCCGACCGACAAGTTTGCGGGAGCGGTCGCGACCGTCAACTTCCTCAACGGAGAGGGCCTCTTCAACGGACAGAAGCCGGACTTTCTTCACTTCCTAATGAATCTCGCTGTCGAGGCCGACGCAGCTCGACGCAGCATTTAGGGCAGCGCGAAGATCCGCGCATGGCCGGACCTGAGTTAGCGAACTGCGCTCGGGTCCGGAAACTGCCTGGATCGTATTGCAGGCAGTTTCGGGCTTGTGTTAGCTTGAGCACGTACCTCGGCAGTCCGCGCCGCACGACCAGTCAGCGGGCTCTACCTGCACTCTCCCGCTTCTGAGGGTATGCAGCGGAGGCGTTCAGAAGCACACCGGGAATGGTGTGCCTGCGCCTCGCGCTCCCATCACCGTTCCCTCGATTCTGAGCCATCCAACTTTTGAAGGAGAGCAGGCATGAGCTATCCCGCGCGTCACCATCGGATCAATTACATCGAGTTCGCTTCGACCGACATGGAAGCGACCAAGAAGTTCTATGCCACCGTTTTCGGCTGGAGTTTCGTCGACTACGGCCCGGACTACGCGAGCTTTACTGCGGCCTCGGCGGGCATCGACGGCGGCTTTTACACAGCCGGATTGGTGCCCGCGCAGCCGAAGACGGCTCCGCTCGTCGTCCTCTACTCAGCCGACTTCAAGGCCACAGAAGCCGCGATTATCACGGCAGGCGGGAAGATTGTGGTGCCGACGTTCGAATTTCCCGGCGGGCGGCGCTTCCACTTCAGCGACGGCGCAGGGAATGTGCTCGCCGTGTGGTCGGAATAGCCGAGATAATTCAGGGGCAAAGGCCCAGGTGTCTCTTGAGGGGTCAATCGGCACTGCTGAAGCGATGCCCTGTTGCAAAGCCCAGAGCAACGGCTCGTAATGGGAGGGCGCGGCGTGGCGGAGTAAGATCCGCCGCACCGTAGGCGCCTAGTTCAGGACCGGCGGAAGGGCCTTGCGCTTCTGCAAATCTTCGCGGACCAGCGTGAGGCCCAGAATGCAGCGCTCGAACGAGTCTGCCAGGCGCGCGAACAGCGGAGCCTCGTTCTCATACTCGAAGAGATTGAACTGGCTCACGATGTAGTAGCTCTCTTTGCCGGCGCGAATGAGCTCGGGAAGGCTCGGGTGTGCGCGCCGCCGCTTGCGGCTCGGGGTCATCGCTTCGGGATACATACCGCTGACGAAGAGTGCGTAGTCGCCGATGTATTTGCGGAGCGCACGTTCTGCATCGAAGGAGGGCGCTGTCCCGTTGATCGGGTCGCTGGCGAGCAGCATCGCTTCCAGTTCTTCGACGGGGTGCCCTGTGGTGTCGCGGATCTTGTAAAGTTTGTCGGACTGCGAGAATTCGCAGAGAAGGTGGGCAATGTAGCCGGTCATGTCGGGGTCGTGCAAGCCCAGTTTGCCTTCATAGCTGTTGCGGACAGCCTGATGAAAGAACGGTTCCAGCGGATGTGCCTGCGATTCCATACATGCCTCCCTCACCATCTTCCCAATCGATTGACGAATGCTTCTCCTAGCCCAGGGTCTTCTTTCTTTCAAACCCGTGGTACTGATATCGGCACTTCGCGCGCAATCGACCAAGGTGCATTCAATTGCTTCCATGCCGCCAGCCCTGTCTTGGGCTTTGGCCTATGCTTTGTCGGGTGCAGCTGGAGCCCCGCGGACGAGTCTTCGTCCGTTGGGAACAGAGCCGGGAAAGCCAGACCCTACCCGATTTACCTTGTTTTGACAAGAGCTTAATCGAAATGTCGTGATGGCCAAGTGAGGGACGAGATGTTTTTTGGCAATAGGGAGGATCGAGTGCGAAGGGCTTAGACGTTGGTCATACAACTTTCGAGGGAGCACCAATGCACCCGTGCCGGCACTCCCTCGCCGTTATTTCAGATTTGCGACGATCCGAGCGCGCGGCGATCATTGAGTTCGTCACGCACCAATGCGAGTCCGAGGATGCACCGATCGAGGCAGTCAGCAAGGCGCGCGAACAGCGTCGCTTCCTTCTCGTACTCGAAGAGATCGAACCTGCTCACGATGAAATAGCTCTCTTTTCCGATGCGCGTCAGTTCGTCCACGATGGAGCGGTCAGCCTGATAGTTTGCCGTCGACTCCACGACATCAAGCTGCGTGCCAGCGACATACATTGAGTAGTCGCCGATGTATTTGCGGACCGAACGCTCCTGGTCGAAGGAAGCCGCGGTGCCGAAGACGGGATCGGACGCGCGTAGCATCTCGACCACATTCTCGATGCGTTGCCCCGTTGCGTCCTTCAGCCGGTGCAGATTGTCCGGATCGGAGAATTCGCAGAGCATGTGCGCAACGTAGTCGACGATCTCCGGATCATTCAGGCCGACTTTTTCCACGAAGCTATGTTGCACGGTCTGATGGAAGAAGGATTCGAGCGGATGAATTTGGGTCGGCATACGCACCTCCCTTGGGGGTTGAGGGCGGCTCGGAGCAACGTGCGCAGCCCGGAGCTGGTGCCCGGTTCCCGCTGAGGACCTTGCGGATTGCTTCTCCTCATCCATCTCTTACGAGGAACCCAAGGCCCAAGTTCAGTTTGTCTAACAGGGAGTGTATCGGGATTGTTGTGAAAGCCAATGCTTCAAATCACACGAGGTAGTTACGGAGGAACTACATTCGTACAGAAAGAGAAAGGGCAACCATTTCGGGCTGCCCTTTTCATGCAATGTTTACAAAGGCTTGCTTATGCGACCGCCGGTGCGCGCGACTCCAGCGCAGCCAGCCGATTGGCAAGCAGACCTTCGAGCTTTTCCAGCGCGGCCGAAAACCCTTCAATACCTTCCTTTAGCTTGTCGTGCGCCATGCGATCTTCGGCGTGCATGTGATCGAAGGTCGCCTTGTCGATGGTGAGCTTCTCGATATGCAACCCCTTGGCCTTTTCGGGATCGAGCTTGCGCGGCAGGTCTGCCTGCGTCGACTCGAGCTCGCCCAGCAACTGCGGCGAGATGGTGAGCAGATCGCACCCGGCCAGTTCCTCGATCTCGCCGATGTTGCGGAAGCTCGCTCCCATGACCACGGTCTTGTATCCGAATTTCTTGAAGTAGTTGTAGATCTTCGTCACTGACTGTACGCCGGGGTCGTCCGCGCCGTGAAAGTCTTTGCCGGTGTCCTTCTTGTACCAATCGAGGATGCGGCCGACGAACGGGGAGATCAGCGTCACGCCAGCTTCGGCGCAGGCAATGGCCTGGTGAATGCCGAAGAGAAGCGTCAGGTTGCAGTGAATGCCTTCGCGCTCGAGCACCTCGGCGGCGCGAATGCCTTCCCAGGTCGATGCAATCTTAATCAGCACATGCTCGCGCTTGATGCCCGCGGCATCGTATTGGGCGATGATCTCGCGGGCCTGCTCGATGGTTTTGTGCGTGTCATACGAAAGACGGGCATCGACTTCGGTCGAGACACGGCCCGGCACGATTGCTAGGATCTTTTTTCCGAACGCAATGGCCAGCCTCTTGAACGCGAGGTTCGCGACGTCCTGATCGGTTGCGCTGTCGCCCAGTTCCTTGCGCGCCTCAATCAGCACACTATCCACAATGGGCTGGTACTGCGGCATCTGCGCCGCCGTAGTGATCAAGGAAGGATTGGTGGTGGCATCGGTTGGCTTGAATTGTTCCATGGCCTCGATGTCGCCGGTGTCGGCCACAACCGTGGTGACTTTTCGCAACTGCTCCAGCAAACTTTGCGGCATTCATTCCTCCTCGGGGAAGCACTTCGTGCGGCGGACCGCGCGTAACGCTAACAGTCTATCGCTCTTTTGGATTCGTCGCCGCGGCTGAAGTTGCATTTCACCGAGAATCAACCTGCATCTGGCGCAAAGAAGTTGGTCAGCACGCCGAGACCCTCCATCGAAACATCGACCCGATCGTCAGGCTGAAGCTGCCCTACCCCGGCAGGAGTGCCCGTCAGCACCAAGTCTCCGGGCTCAAGCGTAATCGCTGCCGTAATATAGGCCAACAGCGCAGGAATGGGGAAGATGAAGTCCTTGGTCGAGCCGTGCTGCCTGACTTCCTCGTTGACGCGCGTCTCAAGGATCAGTCCCGCTGCAGGATCGATCTCGTCGCTCACGAAGGGTCCCACTGGGCAAAACGTGTCGAACCCCTTGGCTCGCGTCCACTGCCCGTCCTTCTTTTGCAGATCGCGCGCCGTCACATCGTTGGCCAGGGTGTACCCGCGTACATAGTCGGGCCACGAGGCATCGGCTTGGATTTTCGTCGCGCGCTTGCCGACGACCAGCGCTAGCTCGCCTTCGAAATCGACGCGCTCGGACTGCGGAGGCATCCGCACGATCCCACCCGGAGCAAGCAGGGACGAGGTTGGTTTGAAGAACAGGAGCGGCTCTGGAGGAACTTCGTTGCCGAGCTCCTTCGCGTGGTCGCGATAGTTGCGCCCGACGCAAACGATCTTCGACGGAGTGACGGGCGGGAGCAGCGTTGCCTGGCTCAGGGGCAGCGGCTCAAAGTCGAAGCTCCAGGAAGTCGCGCGCGTATGCGCCAGCCTGTAGCCAAGGTCTTCTTCCGGCGCGGTCGCCAGATCGACAATCCAGAACTCGCCGCCACGAACGTCAACAGTGCCGTAATGCGCGTGGCCTTCGAAATCAAACCTGCAGTACTTCATGTGTCCTTCTCCTGCGACCTGGAGAACTCACGATGTCGGCACAGTCTCCTGTGTCTCGGCCGACCGTGCGCTCTCGTGCCCGCCCTGATCGATCGCGCTGACGGTGTAGCTGTAGGTATGCCCGGCCTGGACATGCACATCGTGAAACGCCGGCCCGACCACCGGCTCGGCGGGAGAGATGCGCTCCCAGACGGCATCGTCTTCGCGCCGATACACACGATATCCAGCAATGTCAGGCTCTGTATCCGGCTCCCAGCTGAGGTCGATTGCTGTTTCGGCGCCGTTCTCACCACGGGTCACGACGGCGACAAGACCGGCTGGTACGGCGGGGGGAAAGACGTCTGCCGCTTCGATTTGCACCGGTTGGGAGAGCTCGCCAGCAAGCTCCAAGGTCTTTCCATCGAAGGTCACGCGGCGGATTCTCTGCGCGCGATACTCATAGGTTTCGCCGAAATGAATGGATTTGTCGAGAGCCTGGCCTTGCATCACGTTCTCGATGAGAAGATCCTGCTTGACGGGTTCCGGCGGAGGCGTTGCCAGACCCTCTTTCGGCTTGGTTGCGGGCGGCGTCAGGAGCTTCCGCTGCAGGCGAACAGGGGCCGCTTCGTCATTGGGTATCCATTGCAGCACCGCGCCCTGCTTGCGCATTTCGATGCGCAATCCTATCACTGGCGAGGGCGGCACGCCGGCGAGGACTACTGCGGAATTCGATAGTCCAGCGGAACGGCCGTTGCGATTCTTCAGTTCAACAAAGTAGGTCAGCGTACGCGGTGCACCTTGATTTAAAGATGGCGAGAGTGTTTCGTTCCAGGTTGCGTCCGCACCTGGGGCCAGCAACTCGGTGCCGGCGTCGACGCATGTGCCTTTGGTTTCCTGCCGGCAAACGCGAACTGTAACCGAGTCTTTGAGGATCAGCTTGTCGGTACTCTTCTTCGGGACGGTCCACGACAGCGACACCTGATTCCCCGCTCGGATCGCGCTCAAATCGGTCGCTGGCTCAGGAAGATTCAGCGACGGGGGTTGCGGAGCGCCCGGCGTTCCGCACCCGGACAGAGTCACGACAAACAAGCAAACCGGCGCGGCGCAACTCCAAAGTCTTTGCCATCGCATCGCGTTCATTCGAACGAAAAGCGCTCCGTCGTCGGCTGCATGCAATGCCATCGCCTCTCAGTCTATCGAAGAGACCCACTCAATCTGCGGGATGCAATGTCGTCGGGCTAAACTGAAAACCGGCGCACGTCTGCTGCATGTAATGCTTCAGTCTGCTGCATGCAGCGCTTTATAGCGGCGCGCCTTCATGCGATTCCCGCAAAGCTTCATATCGCACCAGCGCCGGGTGTGGTTCTTGCTCGTGTCCATGAACAACCAGCGGCACTCGGCGTTGGCACAGGCGCGCACTTGTTGCACGTTCTCCGAAAGCAGCAAGCGCGAAGCGGCGCGGGTAAGCAGCCACACGGGAAACGCTGGCTTGGTCTCCGCGCCCGACCACTGCCACTTGAGTCGGGAGCCATCGCGTACCAGCCGGGTCTGCTCGCGCGCCTCGCGAAAAAGGCGCTCCAGCGTCTTCAGGGAGGCCGCCGATGAGTTCCTTCCATCCAGTCCGGAATAGAGAAGATCCGAGAGCGCTTCGCGCAGACCTCTCGTCTCTTCGACTACATGGCTTCCGGCGTAGGGGGTTGCTACGCGGCGGAGCGTCTTGGCTTGTTTTGGGGTGAGCAGGCCGCTTTGCTCGACGAAGTTGAGCAGGTCGTCGTAGTTCGCGATCCGTTCCTCGGGCCCGCTCTCGCAGAAGCGCCAGTCAAGCGTGTTGACCAGGTCGAGGGCGGGATCACCTGCGATGAGTTGGAATGTGCGATCCTGCTGTTCTGATTGCATTCGCTCTCTAACCCTTCAAATCATCTTGACAGGTTATCCGACCGTTCGTAAAGTGATAACTACCCATGAGCGATTCAGTGGTTACCAACCCGGCTGCGTTGCCCACGGAGGGCTCATTCCGGCTGCGTATGATCGTCGCCTTCTTTGCGATCTATTTCCTATGGGGGACGACGTTTCTCGCGATTCGTGTCGCAGTAGAGGAGCTGCCGCCGCTTTTTGCTGCAGGCACGCGGTTTTTTCTGGCGGGGATGGCGCTGTACGCGTTCATGCGCGCCCGGGGTACGGCCAGCCCCACGGCAAGGCAATGTCGGAATCTCGCGCTCATCGCGCTGATGATGTTCGTTGCCGAGTACGGGCCGTTGTTCTGGGCGGAAAAATTTGTACCGTCGGGCATTGTCTCGGTGCTGGCCGCCACCATTCCGATACTGACGCTGATTGCGGAGATGTTGATCCTGCGGCAGCAGCGTTTCCGCTGGAGTGTGGCGCTGTCGTCGATGATTGGTTTTGTCGGTGTGGGTGTATTGCTGCTACGCGGCAACGGGCAGACCTTCGCCCTGGTGCCCTGCTTCGCGGTGCTTGCCGGAAGCCTCAGTTGGTCTGTTTCTTCGGTTCTCAGCCGCTCGCTGGATTTGCCCAAGGCTCGGCCCATGACGGCCGGTGCAACCATGATGCTCGGCGGAGTCGGACTCCTAGCGCTGTCGGCGGGTTTCGGCGAGATGCACCCGTTCCCGCATGTCTCGCTGCGCGCGGCTGGAGCGCTGCTCTATCTGATCGTGTTTGGGTCGTTGGTTGCGTTCACCGCCTATGTCTGGCTGCTGGCGCACATGCCGGCGACGCGCGTCTCAAGCTATGCCTACGTCAACCCGATCGTGGCTGTTGCGCTGGGCCATTTCCTGGCTAATGAGCCGATCACTGGCCACACTCTGGCGGGAACAGCGCTGGTGCTCCTGAGCGTGTTTCTGATCCTGCGACCGGCGAAGCAGACGGCCTAAGAAAGCTCCCAACGCGGAAAACAGAGGAAAAACGAGGTTGAGTGCTGCTCTTGTTCGGTAGACGAAGCGAGGCTGTCGCGGCGCGCTCCGCCGTGAGCCCACCGGAATGCCGTATTCTTGCCTACGATTCGAGGAGGACTTCCCGATCGTGCTGATCTTCGCTGCCATCCTGGCCATCTTCGTCTACGGCATGACTGCTGCCATGCTCGGCACCATTCTGCCGGACCTCTCCGAGCGGTTTCACCTTACGCCGGCACAAAACGGGACCATCGCGTTCGCGCAGGCTCTTGGCCTGATGATCGCGTCGTTGGCTGTCGGTCCGCTGCTGGACACGCAGGGCGACAAGATCGGCCTGCTGCTCGGCCTCGCCTGCATCGCCGTGGCGCTGTTCGCGCTGCCCCGAGCAGGCGGATTCGGCTCTATCGTCTTTCTGCTGTTTCTGCTGGGTGTTGGCGGAGGCATCGTCGTCACTGGAGCGAATGCCCTGTCTTCGGCGGCGAGCCCAGAACATCGAGCGACCGCGCTCAATCTGGTGAACCTGTTCTTCGGGCTCGGCGGACTGTTGACGCCGTTTCTCTCGGCCAATTTGTTCAAGAAGAACCCGTCTCGGCTTTGCTATGCGATCGCCGCAGTCACGGTTGTCACCCTTGCTGTGCATGCGTTCACGCCGATGCCCGCGCCAACAGGCAATGCGGTCTTCGTGCTCGCTGACGTGGGACCGATTCTGGGAAGCCCACTGCTGCTGATGCTGGGATTCTTTCTGTTTCTCTATATTGGTTGCGAAGTCGGCGTGTGGAACTGGCTTCCGCGGCATCTGATTGCGCAGGGAATTCCCGAGGCGAAGGCGCTGAACATTCTGTCGCTGGGATTTGCGCTGGGATTGCTGGTTGGCCGTGTCGGAGTTTCGCCGATTCTGATTCATGTACCGGCGATTGAGGTGACGCTGGTTGCGTCGGTCGCGATGGCGATCACGACGTTCCTGATGCTGCGGACGAACAAGCCTGCAGCCGCGGCTGCGCTGGTGTTTTTGGCGGGACTTTCGATGGCGCCGGTGTTTCCGACGTCGCTGGCGATTGTCGGCACAGCTTTCCCGCGGATGACCGGAACGGCGATCGGATTCGCCATCACGTGTGGCTGGGCTGGATTGGCAGTGAGCTCGCGGATCATCGGCGCGATCGCAGGCGACAATCCACTACGCATTCGGACTGCGCTGCTGCTGATTCCCGGATCTGCGGTGCTGATGATCGGGCTGAATCTGGCGATTCGGACGGCGTTGCGCTAGTGGTCAGTGGTCAGCGGCTAGGCGGATCGCTTCGCGTCGCCAAATTCGTGCATTCACAAGGCGGGAAATTCTTCGCAGTCGCGAACGGCTCGTCAAACTTGCTCAGTTTTATGACCGCGAAGCACGCAAGGGCGTGAAAGGTCGCGCCTACCTCGCCGCCCGTGACATGCAGGGCGCGGCTTTGGAAGCTTCTTTGCAGGGGATGTGCTTTTCCGTATCCGCAAAACGTGAAACAAACGCCGATATATCAACGGAAGAGATTCAGAAGGAAGAGGTGCAAGGCGTTGGACTTCACGTTTGAGGAGTTGATTGAAATTGCTGACGGAATCGCATGGTTTCCACCCAAGAAGATCACCTGGGGGAAGAGGACCACGCTTGCGGGTTTCGCCCACGAGCTCAGGAAACTAAGAAACTACGTTCATCCCGGGGTCTGGGCTCCGGAACAGCCGACAACGATGAAATCTACCAAAGCCACATACCGAGTGGTCTACGAGATCCTCGACGTCGCACGGTCGTGGCTGCTGCACAGAATTCATCAGAGCCTAAGGAAGCGCATCATGAAGTGAGGCGAGGCCGCACTTTGCCTAGACGGCAATTCCCCCCAAGTACGAAATGCAGGTCCTTCGGCTCCGCTTAGGATGACACCTCTTGGGGTGGGGTGGCTTGATTCAGGGGTCTGAAGGCCCCAGCTCCCTCCGCCCGAAGCGCTTCATCACGGCGAACAAGCACGACCTCAGCCACCGCGGCTGACGTGCCACGCGAAGCAGTTGCCTGGACGGCTAGTCCAAAAAAACGACCACTTGCGGGCGGTTCCGCTTGGCCCAAGAATAAGCGGATGCCCGGAAAGTGGTCGAAACGCGGAAGGAATCGGTCGGCGAGTGAAGGGGCCCGGAAACGGCTCACCAACTGCCTCACCAACGTAGGGACAACGTTAGGCTTTTGAGACGGGATGGTTGTCAGCCAATTGTCTGCGGGATGTAAATTCCGGTTTCCATGAACGAAGGCGACGCCGACCCTGCGGGGCGGCTTCGGGTCCTTCGGCTGGCCGGACGCGCAGCGGACGAGCGGGCCGAAGGACCCGATGCGGGCAGCCGGAGCCGGCGAGTGCCGCGAGGCACGAAGCTGATGCGGCTGGTCTGGGACGCCGGAGTTCGGATCGCGGAGCGGCCGGCAGGACGCGGAGCGAGCGCCGGCGTACTTCGGGGTGGATGGCCTCCTATCGCAGCTCGTCACATAGTGGCCTTATAGCTATGTACAAAATAGGTATCCGAAGCTAGTCTTCAACCATGGCCAAGGATCCCGATCGCCGCGACCTGTTTGCAGGCGCGCTCGAACTCATGATTTTGCAGAGCCTTCGCTACCGGCCCATGCATGGCTATGCGCTGGCGAAACACATCAAGCAGGTTTCGGACGATTTGCTCCAGATAGAGGAAGGTTCGCTCTACCCGGCTCTGCAGCGGCTGCTGCGAGAGGGGCTGCTGGAGTCGGAAGCGGGCGTCTCGGCGAAGGGGCGGCCGACGCGCATTTACCGCGTGACGGAGGCGGGACTGCGGCACCTGGAGCTGGAAGTGTCGAGCTTCGAGAAGATGTTCGCCGGCATTACACGGGTATTGGCTGTGGCTAAAGGATAGGAGAACGACATGTCCTTTTTGAGCAAGCTTTTTCGCGGGCGCCGCTATGACGATCTGTCGATCTCGATCCAGGAACACATTGCTGAGCGCGCCGATGAGCTCGTGGCCGAGGGCAAATCGCGCCCGGAAGCGGAGCAGATGGCCCGCCGCGAATTCGGCAATGTGGGGCTGATTGAGGAGAGGAGCCGCGAAGCGTGGCAGTGGCCATCGGCAGAGAGCTTTCTGGCCGATGTGCGCTTTGCGCTGCGCCAGTTGATGCGGTCGCCGGGCTTTACGGCGACGGCGGTGATCACGCTGGCTCTTGGCATTGCAGTGAATGCCACCATGTTCAGCATGGTGAGCGGGTTTCTGATGCCGAAGCTGCCGGGCCCCGATCCGCAACACATTGTGGTTCCCTCGTCGGTCAATCCCGACGCGCAGTTTCAACCCGACGTGAATCCGGTCTCGGTGCCGAATTATTTTGCCTGGACGAACGACAAGCGCGTGTTCGCCGAGATGGCCGCGGCCGATGCGTATCGCACGGGCAGTCTTTCGCAACCGGGTCAGCAGCCGGAGGCCATCGTGTACTCGGCGGTCACGCCGAACTACTTCACGATCTTCAGAGTCGCGCCTGCGGTGGGCCGCGCGTTTCTGGCAGGCGAAGATCAGCAGGGGCATGACCACGTCGTGATTCTCAGTCACGGGCTGTGGGCGCGGCGTTTCGGGTCCGATGCTTCGATCGTGGGCCGCTCGGTGCGCTTGAATCGCGAAGACTACGTGGTTGCCGGCGTGATGCCAGAGAACTTTCGGATGATGGCGTACACGCCCCAACTTTGGGTTCCGTTAACGCTGACCGAAGCGGACCGGGCGCCGGACGCGCGCAAGAACCGCTACCTTACCCTGTGTGCGCGTCTTGCGCCGGGGGTCACACTGGAACAGGCGCGCGCGCAACTGAAGATTCTGGCCGCGCAAGACCAGAAAGATTATCCGGAGACGGAGAAGCGGTGGGGTGCGTCGGCACGGGTATTGAACGATTTCCTGATTTACAGCTTCGGCATCAGCACGGCGCTGGCGGTCATGATGACCGTGGTGGGGTTCGTACTTCTGATCGCCTGCGCCAACGTTGCCGGCCTGATGTTGACGCGCGCAGTGGGGCGCCAGAAAGAGCTCGCTATTCGCATGTCGCTGGGAGCCACGCGGGTACGCGTGATGCGGCAGCTCCTGACGGAGGGAATTGTGATTGCGCTGCTGGGCGGTGCGGTGGGCCTGTTCCTTTCGTACTTCGGGATTCAGGGGCTTCGGGCGGGGTTGACCTTTAATGAGGCCGTTACCAATGTCCCTGTAAGCCTCGATCGGAATGTCCTGCTGTTTGCGGTGGCGGTCTCGCTGGTGTCGGCGATTCTGTCGAGCATTGCGCCGGCGCTGAAGTCGTCGCGCACCGACATCAATACCGACCTGAAAAGCGAGACACGCGGCGCCACATCCGGGCGCTCGCACAATCGGATGCGCGTGTTTCTGGTGGGCGGCGAGATTGCTCTGGCGCTGTTTCTGCTCATCGGTAGCTGCGTTCTGATCCGAGGGGTCTATGAGCTCGATCATCAGAAGCTCGGATTCAGCCACGATCATCTGCTGACGGCTGGCATCCAACTGGACAAGGCGCGCTACGCCGATGCGACGAAGCAAGCGCAATTTGTCCGCGAAGCAATGGGGCGGCTGCAGCAGATTCCCGGAGTGCAGATTGTGGCGGTGGCGTCCGATCTGCCCGCGTCGGGGCCGGGGAGCGTTCCTATTCACATCAAGGGACAACCTGAGTCGCAGGCAAACGAGGTCCACACGGCTCTCAATGTGGTGGTGACGCCGGAGTATTTCGACCTGACGAGAATCCCGCTGCTGCAAGGGCGGACCTTCACCGCGCGCGACGATGACTCGGTTCCGCGCGTGGTGGTGGTGAACCAGGAGTTCGTGCGCAAGTATTTCCAGGGACAGAGTCCTGTGGGGAAACAGATCCAGCTCGATGTCACCGGGGTTGCGCCTGCATGGTATGAGATTGTTGGCGTAGTTGCCGACGTGAAGAGCTACTCCGAGGACCCGCGCATCGAAGCGGAAGTGTATGAGGCGTGGGCGCAGCGGCCGGTTGCGTCGTTTTCGTTCATGCTGCGTTCGAATGTGGAACCGAACAGCCTGATTTCTTCTCTGCGGCGGGCCCTGGCTGAGCTCGATGCCGAACTCCCGCTGCTGCGCGTGATGAACATGGACCAGGTGATCGAATTCCAGCGGAACGGAAACCCTCTGTTTACGAAACTTCTCGCTGCGTTCGCCGTACTGGCGCTGATCCTCTCCGCGATTGGAATCTACGGGCTGATCGCCTACTCCGTGGGACAGCGCACGCAGGAGATCGGGATCAGGATGGCTCTGGGTGCAAAAGCGCATGACATCTCGCGGATGATTTTGCGCGAGAGCTTCAAGGTCACGGCAATTGGCTCGGCGATTGGCTTGGTGGGGGCGCTGCCGCTGCCCAAGGTTTTTGACTCGATCTTTCAAGGGTTACTCCCATTTGGAGCGCCCGTGGTTTATCCGCTGGTTCTGGTCGTGATGCTGGCGGTCGCGCTGGGTGCAACGTATGGTCCTGCACGGCGCGCCGCGCACATCGACCCAACGAGAGCTTTGCGCAGCGAATAGTTTCTTTGCCGCAGGGAACGATTCCAGCGGCGTCAACGGATGTGAATGAGAACGTCTTTCCCGGAGTCATGCGATGGGCTTAATCTCTCGATTTTTCTCGCGCAAGCGTCGCTACAACGATCTCTCCGTTTCGATTCGGGAGCACATTGCCGAGCGTGTTGACGAACTGATTGCGGAAGGAATACCGCGCGTTGATGCTGAGCAGGCCGCGCGCCGGGAGTTCGGCAATGTTGGTTTGATGGAACAGAGGAGCCGCGAGACGTGGCAATGGCCAGCGCTTGAATCGCTGCTCGCTGATCTCAAGCTGATTTTTCGCCGGCTGTGCAAGGCGCCCGGCTTTACGATCACGGTACTGCTGACGTTGGCGATCGGCATCGGCGCAAATACCGCGGTCTTCAGTGTCGTGAACAGCGTGATTCTCAAACCGCTGCCTTATCCGGAGTCGGATCGGATCATCGCTCTCACGCTCAACGCTCCCGGTGCGGGAGGTTTGGCGAGCTTTTCCAATGGCCTTCAACTCTCGCCTTCGATGTACTTTACGTTTGCAGAGCACAACCGCACCCTGGAATCGATGGGCGTCTGGACCGCTCAGAACGCCAATGTGACCGGGGTCGCAGAGCCTGAAGAAGTGCACACCGCACTTGTGAGCAGCGGCATTCTCGATACTCTTGCTGTTCCTCCTCTGCTAGGCAGGTGGTTCTCACGAGCCGATCAGGATCCGCGCGGGTCGCGGACCGTCATGCTCAGCTATGGCTACTGGCAGCGCCGCTTCGGCGGTGACCGGTCTGTCGTCGGGCGCACGATTCAAGTGGATGCGCAGACACGCGAGATTGTCGGAGTGATGCCCCGCGGTTTTCAGATGGCCGATCAGAAGTTCGATTTGCTGCTGCCCCGCGCGTTCGATCGCTCCAATCAGAAGCTGGCGCCGTTTGGATACGACGGCATCGCACGTCTCAGGCCGGGGGTGACGCTTGCGGAGGCCGACGCCGATATCGCGCGCCTGATCCCCGTGTGGATGGACTCCTGGTCGAATGGGCCGGGGACCAACTCGCACTACTACAAGGTGTGGAGAATTGCTCCGAACTTCCGATCGCTCAAGCAGCAGGTCCTGGGCAATGTCGATCAGATCCTGTGGATTGTGATGGCAACGATAGGGCTGGTCATGCTGATCGCATGCATCAACATCGCCAATCTGCTTCTTGTCCGCGCGGAGATGCGGCAGCAGGAGCTTTCGATTCGCGCGGCGCTTGGCGCCGGACGGGCGCGTATTGTGCGCGAACTTCTACTCGAGAGCGTTGTGCTCGGAGTGATGGGCGGGGTGCTCGCTGTGGGCGTGGCGTTCGAAGGTCTGCGGCTGCTAGCTGCGACCGGTCCTGCCAATCTGCCGCGCATCACCGAAATCTCGCTCGATGCGCGCTCCTTCGCGTTCACGTTTTTTCTTGCGGTCTTCTCCGGTCTGCTTTTCGGCGCCATCCCGGCCTTGAAGTATGCAGGGGCAAGCTTCGGTGCGGCTTTCTCCGGTGGCGCACGCACTTCCAGTGCGGGCCGCGATCGCCAACGGGCACGTCAGACGCTTGTTGTGGGCCAGGTCGCCATGGCGCTGGTGCTCCTTGTCAGCGCGCTTCTGATGATTCGCACTTTCTGGCAATTGCGAAATGTCGAACCGGGATTCGCCGATGCTGCGCATGTGGAGACGATGCGCATCTCGATCCCGCAATCACTGGTGCCGGATGCGGTGCTGGTGACGCATATGCAGAACAACATCGCCGACAAGATCTCCGCGCTCCCCGGAGTGAGATCAGTCGGGTTTGCGGCCGCCGTACCCATGGATAACAACGATCCCAACTGGGATCAGATTCTCATCGAGGGGAGAACCTATCAAAAGAGCGAGCCCCCACTCTACCTCTATAACTTCGTTGCCCCTGGCTATTTCAAGACCATGGGAACACGTCTTGTCGCAGGCCGGGATTTCACCTGGACCGACGTCTACAATTTGCGGCCGATGGTTCTGGTGTCGGAAAGTTTTGCACGTCAATCCTGGGGCTCGGCGTCGGCTGCGGTAGGCAAGCGTCTCCGGCAGTTTGAGAGCAAGCCATGGCAAGAGGTCATAGGCGTGGTTCAGGATGTCCGCCACGATGGCGTGGACCGGGACTCTCCGGAGACGGTGTACTGGCCGGCCATGCTGCACGATCCCTATACGCACGAGCCGGCGATCGACGGCCCGCAGTCCGCGACGTTTGTGATTCGCACCAACCGCGCCGGCACGGCACCGTTCCTCGGGGAATTGCAGCAGGCTGTGTGGTCGGTGAATTCCAACCTGCCGCTGGCCGGGGTGCGCACGATTCAGGAGATCTACTCGAAGTCGATGGCGCGCACGTCGTTCACGCTGGTGATGCTGGCGATCGCGGGATCGATGGCTTTGACGCTGGGCATCCTCGGAATCTACGGTGTCATCTCCTACACGGTTTCTCAGAGAACGCGCGAGATCGGAATCCGGCTGGCTCTTGGCGCGCAAAAGGGCGATCTGAAGTGGATGTTTGTCCGGTCCGCTCTTGTGCTGACCTGTGTCGGCGTGGTGCTCGGACTGGGAGCAGCGGCGGCGCTCACGCAATCGATGAAGGCCTTGCTGTTTGGAATCAGCCCGCTCGATCCGCTCACCTACATTGCGATCCCGCTGGTTCTGATTGCGTCGGCTGCACTGGCGAGCTATCTGCCTGCACGGCGTGCCGCATCGGTCGATCCGGTGGAAGCGCTTCGCGCGGAGTAGGTGGGCAGGAATCTCACCGCTGGTTCGTCCTGACTGCTGCCGTTTGGATTTGGGTTGTGTCGTTCCTTCGGTAATAGCACCCTCGTTTCGGGGCCTCATTCTCGCGCGGGCCCGAGCTACATTCCGTTTACCCTAAGGTTGAGCTGCGGCGGCTTGACCGCGCGGCCGTGAACCCGATGGAAGTCCAGCCCAACCAGCAATCCCGTATTCCCACACTCGATGGGTGGCGCGGCATTGCTGTGTTCATGGTGATGCTGAGTCATTTTCTGCCGGGATATCTGAACCATCCAAGCTGGGAGCAATGGCTGAACCTGGGGCAACACGGGGTGCAGATCTTTTTCGTCCTGAGCGGGTACCTGATTACAGGCAATCTGCTGCGCGAGGAGAAGATCCATCTGGGCCGCTTCTATGTGCGGCGGGTTTTTCGATTGATGCCGGCGGCGTGGAGCTACCTTCTTTTTCTGGGAGTGCTGGCTGTCTTCACGCACATGAAGACGATTGGCAACGATGTGTGGGCGTGCCTGTTCTTCTTCCGCAACTACATTCCCGAAAGCGGCGCAAATACGTGTACCGAGCACTTCTGGTCGCTTTCGCTGGAGGAGCAGTTCTATTTGGCGTGGCCGCCGATCTTGTTTCTGCTGGGGCGGCGGCGCGCGGCGTGGGTGGCGGGCGGTCTCGCCACGGCGCTCGGAATCTATAAATTGTGGGCCTGGTCGCGGCCACACTCCTTCTTTGTTTTCCAGCACACGGAGATGCGCGCGGATGGACTGCTGGTGGGGTGCCTGCTGGCGCTGGTCCTCGAAAACGGGGCAGTGCGGAGTTGGCTGATACGCCAGGCAACGGCAATCTTCTGGGTTTGTCTGATTCCGCTGGGGTGGGACTACTACCAATATCAGCGGGACGGATTGATGACGTTGCATGAGTCGGTGCTGCTGGCTCTGGTGATTGCCTCGACCTCGCTCCGTCCGCTCGCGCTGCCCGGTCGGGTGCTGGAAGGACAATTCCTCAAATCGACGGGTGTGATGTCGTACGGCATCTATCTCTGGCAGGGGTTGTTTCTGCGCTCGACATGGGGGATTTTCGGCCCGCTCTTTCTTGCGACGGCGTTCCTTCTGTCCTGGCGCTTCATCGAGCAGCCGGGGATTCAATTGGGCCGACGGCTGCTGGGGCGGCGGCCGATTGAGGAGAGCCGGGACAAATCTGTGGCTGTGGCGTCGTAGCGAACCTGCTTTCTTGAGCCCCGTCGATCGTCACTTCTGGGCGATTCTGCACCGCTAAAACCATTCATGACATTCACTTATGGCCTTCGGCTGACGGCAAGAGATTTCTTTTATCAAACTACTTGACATCATACACTGTTTGTCATACAGTGTGTTATGTACAGTGTACGGGGTACAGCATGACTCTGACGGAAAGCCTTTTTGAGAATCTTCGGCTGGAACTGCGACGAGGCTGCCTGACGCTGGCGGTTCTGGCGCAACTCCGCGAGGAGCACTACGGCTACACGCTGCGGAAGGATCTGGCCGAGCGCGGCCTGGAGATCGACGAAAGCACGCTGTACCCGCTGCTTCGCCGACTGGAGTCGCAGGGGCTGCTGGTGAGTGAGTGGCGCGAGGAAGAAAAGCGCAACAAGAGGTTTTACCGGCTCTCGCCGGATGGCAAGCAGATTCTGCAGCAGCTACTCGAGGAGTGGCGCGAGCTGAACGCATCCATTAACCGAATTCTGTAGCGACCGAATCTTGTAACAGAAAGAAGCAGCCATGGAACTACTCGACCGTTATCTGCTCCGCGTGACACTGGTGTTGGCACTCACGATTTACGCAGTCGAGAGCGCTGGGATCTCTGTCGTAGCCTCGCCCAGTGAGGCCTCCATCAGTGCAGCCGTGCAGCACACGCCCGTTATTGTGGGCCTCCGGCTCGAACTTCTCCGCGGATGCCTGACGCTGGCCGTTCGCGCACAACTCCGCCAAGAGCACTACGGCCACGCCCTTCGCCAAGATTCTGCCGGGCGCCCTTCCATCGACGAAAGCACGCCCTACTCATTGCTCTGTCGGCTCGGCGGAATGCCCAGCCGCCAACACATCGATTGACCGAGTTTTGTAACAGAAGGAAGCGACCATGGAACTACTCGACCGTTATCTGCAAGCTGTCAAGAAGCACCTGCCGTCGAATCGGCAGGACGACATCGCCGCCGAATTGCGCGCCAACATGGAGGCCCAGCTCGAAGACAAGGAAGCCGCGCTCGGCCGGGCTCTGACGCAAGGCGAGATGGAAGACTGGCTCAGGCAAATGGGCTCTCCCATGATGGTGGCCGCGCGCTACCAGCCGCAGCAGTACCTGATTGGCCCGGCGATCTTCCCGATTTACCTGTATGTCCTGCGCATGGTGATGGTGCTGGCGGTGATCGTCTACTCGCTGGTGTCTGCAATTGTTATTCCCCTCACCACACATAGCGGCGCGGCACTGCTTGTGGCGGCGCTGCGTATCCCCGGCATCCTGATCAACGTGGCGGTCTGGGTGACGGCGATCTTCGCAGCAGTCGAGTTCTTCGCGGTACGGTATCCGGGAAAGTGCCCGCCCATCGACTCCCTGTTTGGCCCGTGGAGCCCCAGCAGCCTGCCTCCGCTGGAGAGAACCACTTCTGTCGGCGGAAAACCGCGCTCGTTCGCACAGGCAATTGCAGAAATCGTCTTTGGCCTCTTCTTTCTCGGCTGGCTCTTGCTCCTGCCACACCACCCATTTCTCATCATGGGGCCGGGTGCTATTGCCTGGAGCGCGTCACCCTTCCAGTTCACCGACGCGTGGTGGCCGTTTTTCTGGTGGGTGCTGGCTTTGAACATCACACAGTTGGTCTGGCATTCGGTCGACCTGGCGCGCGGGACCTGGCAGCGGCCGTCGCCGATGCAGCACATCGTCTTCAAGGCCTTCGGGCCCGCTGGGTTTCTTCAGCTACTCTCGGTCCCCGATCATCTCTACGTCGCTCTGCGGCACCCCGCGCTCGATCAGGCTCGCTACGGGGCGACACTGGGAACGATCAACAACAGTATCCATCTGGGTTTGATGGTACTGTGCGCCATCGCAACACTGCAGCTCGCGTTCGACATCGGCAAGCTGATTGTGGACTGCCGTCGCCAGAGCGTTGCATAGGCCTGTGTCGGATCGCGGCCGAGTTAGTTGTGCGCTCCTTCGGCGGGAGTGGGGAACTGCGCTTCGAAGGCACGGAAGCGCCGTTCCTGCTCCCACTGGGCGGATGCCTTCTGGCTCGCGTCGAGAAAGATTTTGCACGAGCCAGATGGTTGATCGGAGCCGAGGATCTGACCGCGGCACGCGGGGGCGGCCAGCGTGAAGACATCCGGGGACGCCCACAGGCTCGGACCGGGAAGGAAGGTGTGCTCCATGCCGGTGCGGGCCAGTTGTTTCAGGTCGGCATAGCTGAGGTGATAATCGAGGGCGGCGCGGGTGTACTCATGCGTGATCTCGATACGGCTTACGCCTTCGTCGTCGGTTGAGAGTGCGATGGGCACGTGAGCTGCACGATACAGGGGGAAGGGGTGGTCAGTTCCCTTGATTCCCAAGATGCCTTCGTTCGAGCTGAGATTGATCTCAACCATGACGTGCTTTTGCGCCATCTCTTTGAGCAGGGCCGAGGCGTTCTCCTCATACATCACGTCGACGCCATGGCCAATGCGCTCGGCGTGGCCCTCTTCGACGGCCTGGCGAATATGAAAGCGAAGACCCTCGGGTGGAACCATCCCGGGTGCGAGCTCGCCGGCGTGCAAAGTGATGTGGACCTTTGGATAGACCGAGTGCAGGTAAGCCACCATCTTCATCTGTAGCGCGTAGTCGCGCATGGAGACGAAGCCGTCCTCGGGCATCACAAAGTTGATGCCTACCCAAGTGTCGTCGTGTGCGTCCATCGCGGCCTGCACCGTTTCAAAGCCCAGAAGAGTCTGCGCAAAAACCTGCTCGGGCGAGTAGCCACGCAGGACCTGGTAGATGTAGCGAACGGTGACCTTGCACGCGGGAGTGGCTTGCGGCGTGCCGCAATGCTCGATCGCGTGGCGCCGGGCTTCGGCTTCCCGCACATCGTCGCGATCGGCTGCCACGTCGTCGCGGAGGCCATGGGAGAGGAGCGCGTCGCGGTACGCGGCGAAGTCCGAGTTGAGCGGAATCTGGTGCGCCAGGGCGATGGCTCGTCCGAAGGTGGGTGTCTCCATCAGTTCGAGGTATTGCTGGTTCTGCGCAGCCGCGCGGCTCGCGACTTCGTCGACAAACTCGCCGGTGTGTTTCTTGTCGAGCCCGCTAAACTTTCCGAAAGTTGCAAAGAACTGATCGTGACCGCTGAATCCAGATGTCGGGAAGTAGCTGCGCATGGAGAACGAATCGACAAGGCGGTCATAGAGATCCTCCTCGGCCGGCGTCAGAACGCCATTCAAATCGGTGGTCGGCACCAGCGGCGCATCGCAGGGAGGCTTGGCAAAACTGAGCGCCTTGGGGTCGACACAGAGCCCATCTTCGGCGGCGTCTTTGATGAACGTCTCGGCATAGACCGCCCCGCTGAGGTGCACGTGAAGATCGGCGCCTTTGGGAAACTGGTCAAGGAAGGCGTGCAGCGCGAGAGTGCCTTCTTTGACAGCCGTTTCGTAGGCGCGGGCAGCGCGTGCCTCGGACGGCGATTGCGCGCGCGCGAAGGTCGCGGAAGAGGCCAAACAAGCAAAGACGATCAAGCGGGGCAGGGTCTTCATAGCTGCACTGTATCGCAGAGCAGCGGCTTGCAAAAATGTGCGAATCTGGGGGCCGAACGACGGCCTGCAGGGCAGAGCGAAGCGGCTCTTTCGGTCTTCGGAGGTCCTCGCTGGAGGGTCGAGTTCAGGGTTTGGCGTGCGTTCGGAGAGTTGGTATACTGACAAGGTTGTTGCAACGCACTGTTCGTGGACTTAGCCCTCCTTTTCGGCGCCCGCCGGAATCCCGCGCAGGAAAATGCAACGAGAAGTCTTCACTGAGGCCAGGTAGCTCAGTGGTAGAGCGCGGCC